>CALEMB010000055.1 GCA_937902805.1 uncultured Bacteroidales bacterium | reverse complement strand
ACAAATTTTGGACGCTTACTCGGCGCTTGCCGCGAACGTTGGAAACAACTTCACGGACAGGAACGAGAATACGTCCAAATTTATCTTGAACGCCTTCGCGCTCAATCATTTGCTCAAGGCGTTTCTTGATATTGTTTTCTTGACCGGTAAAGGTGTGAACGGCATACCACTGCATGGACATACATTAACCTCTACCCATAATGAAATTTACAATCCAAGAGAGCGCAAAATCGAGCCCTGCAATATAGAATCCCATAATAACGCTGAAGAGCATTACGACAAGAGTAGAACCCTTAAGTTCTGCCCAGGTGGGCCAAGTAACCTGTTTCAGTTCTTGGATAGATTCTGATACATATTGCTGAACCTTACGCATGTTTTCTCCGGGAAGTGAGCAGGTCGAGAGGGACTCGAACCCCCAACCAACGGTTTTGGAGACCGTGACTCTACCAATTGAGCTATCGACCTATTCGGACTTCCTTACTTGGATTCCTTGTGAACAGTATGCTTGCGGCAGAAGCGGCAGTACTTCTTGTATTCCACGCGGGAAGGATGAAGACGCTTGTTCTTGTCGCAATCATAGTTGCGCTGATTGCATTCTGTGCATTCAAGCACGATGAGTTCTCTAGGCATTTTTTATCCTGATTACTTGATGATTTCGGTTACAGAACCTGCACCAACCGTGCGGCCACCTTCACGGATAGCGAAGCGGAGCTGCTTTTCCATAGCGATCGGAGCGATGAGGTTCACGTGAATCGTGACCGTGTCACCCGGAGTAACCATTTCAACACCTTCCGGGAGCTGGATCGTACCAGTAACGTCGGTGGTGCGGAAGTAGAACTGCGGACGGTAGCCATTCATGAACGGCGTGTGACGGCCACCTTCGTCCTTCGTGAGAACGTAGATTTCAGCCTTGAATTCGGTGTGCGGAGTGACAGACTTCGGAGCGGCGAGAACCATGCCACGGACGATGTCCTTCTTTTCAGCGCCACGGAGGAGGAGACCAACGTTGTCACCTGCCTGAGCGTCGTCGAGGAGCTTACGGAACATTTCAACACCGGTGATGACGTATTCGGTGGTTTCACCGAGACCGATACGTTCGACCTTGTCGTTCAAGCGAACGACACCGCGTTCGATACGGCCAGTAGCGACAGTGCCGCGGCCAGTAATCGTGAACACGTCTTCGATCGGCATGAGGAACGGCTTGTCGGTATCGCGCTGCGGGAGCGGGATGTATTCGTCGCAAGCGTTCATGAGTTCCATGACCTTGTCCTGGTATTCCGGATCGCCTTCAAGAGCCTTGAGAGCAGAACCGCGGATGATCGGGGTGTTGTCACCGTCAAAGTCATACTTGGACAGAAGTTCGCGAACTTCCATTTCGACGAGGTCGAGAATTTCGGCATCGTCAACCATGTCGCACTTGTTCATGAACACGACGATCTTCGGCACGCCAACCTGGTGAGCGAGAAGGATGTGTTCGCGAGTCTGCGGCATCGGGCCGTCAGTAGCAGCAACGACGAGGATAGCGCCGTCCATCTGAGCAGCACCAGTCACCATGTTCTTCACATAGTCAGCATGCCCCGGGCAGTCGACGTGTGCGTAGTGACGGTTAGCGGTGGTGTATTCGACGTGAGAAGTATTGATCGTGATACCACGAGCCTTTTCTTCCGGAGCGTTGTCGATTTCATCGAAACGCTTTGCAGCGGCAAGACCCTTAGCAGCAAGAGTCGTGCAGATTGCTGCAGTAAGAGTGGTTTTACCGTGGTCAACGTGACCGATGGTGCCGATGTTGCAATGCGGCTTACTTCTGTCAAAATGTTCTTTTGCCATTATTCTATCTCCATTTTAGTGAGAGCCCAGATCGGGAGTCGGACCCGAGACCTCTTCCTTACCAAGGAAGTGCTCTACCACTGAGCTACCTGGGCATAAGCCCTACGATGCCTTTGACACCGTAGGGCTTGATTGTCGTGGGCCGTCGTGGTTTCGAACCACGGTAGGCGTAAGCCAACGGATTTACAGTCCGTCCCCTTTAACCACTCGGGCAACGACCCATTATGTAAAGCCAAAGATAGGAATCGAACCTACGACCGGCTGATTACAAATCAGCTGCTCTACCAGCTGAGCTACTTTGGCACTCTTTGTTTCAGTTCACTTGAAGAACTAAAGCGTGGCAAATTTAATAAGATTTACCTGGTCTTGTCAACAAGAATCGCGTTTTTTCTGAAAAAAAATTGATTTTTTTCAAAAAAGAGGTAAACAGAATACGGAAAAGAATGTTAGTTGAGTGTTGATAAATTGTTAAGTGAAAAAATGAGCACTATTTTTAGTAGTTTTTAGTCATTAGCTATTAGTCATTAGTTATATTTTGTTTAGTTATTAAGATCG
>CALEMB010000054.1 GCA_937902805.1 uncultured Bacteroidales bacterium | reverse complement strand
ACGGAGTATTTCCCGCCTGCGGAAGACAGCGTTGACGATTTGCCCTTCTGATATTATGTTAAATCGAATCCTTGATAACGACACCATTTGCGCCCTTGCCACACCTCATGGCATGGGCGCAATCGCTGTTGTCCGTATATCAGGACCCAAAGCTATAGAAATAGTCGCGGCTTTGTTTCAGCATCTTGGTAAGCCATTGGAAACGAGCAATATCGTCTCCCATAAGGCATACCATGGACACCTTATTAATAAGGACGAGATGCTGGACGAGGTCTTGGTGACTTTTTTCAAAGCCCCCCACTCTTTCACTGGCGAGGATTCGGCTGAAATCAGCGTGCATGGCTCTGTATTTGTGCAGCAAAAACTGCTGCAGGTCCTCATCGCCAACGGCTGTCGCATGGCCGAAGCCGGTGAGTTCACCCGCAGGGCTTTCGTCAACCGCAAATTCGACCTCGCACAAGCCGAAGCCATCGCTGACTTGATTAGTTCTGAGAGCGAAGCTGCCCATCGCGTGGCCATCAATCAGCTGAAAGGTGGGTTTTCCAAAGAACTTCAAGTGATGCGCTCCAAATTATTGGAAATGACATCATTGATGGAATTGGAATTGGACTTCTCTGAAGAAGATGTCGAGTTTGCCGACCGCAGTCAACTGAAGGCTTTGTTGAACGAAACCTTGGAGCATGTCAACAAGCTGAAAGACTCGTTCCGTCTCGGCAATGCCATCAAGAATGGTGTGCCTGTGGCCATTGTGGGCCAAACCAACACGGGCAAAAGCACCTTGTTGAACGCCCTTTTGGGCGAAGACCGCGCCATTGTGAGCGACATTGCCGGCACCACACGCGACACCATCGAAGAAACACTGAATATCAATGGCATTCTGTTCCGTTTCATCGATACGGCAGGTTTGCGTGAGACCGAGGAAACCATAGAGAAAATCGGCATTGAGCGTTCCTATCGGAAAATTGCCGAAGCCTCAGTGGTCATTGGGATGCTGGATGCCACAAAAGGTGTTGATGATATGCTTGTTGCGGCACATGAAATCCTTGAAAGAATAGACTTGGAGCATCAGCAGTTCATCCTGTGTATTAATAAGGTGGATAGGCTCGAAGACCAAGGTGAAGCCTTGTTGGGCCACCTCCGTACCGATTTGGACAACGATGACATCATGGTCATCTGCCTTTCAGCGAAGCAGCGTTTCGGTTTGAACGACCTCTACAACACCCTGAAACATAGTCAGCCTCTCGCCTCCCCTGATGCCACTTTGGTCACCAATGTGCGGCATTACGAGGCTCTGACCCATGCCAGCGAGGCCCTTCTTCATGTTAAAGAAGGACTTGAGATGAATATTCCTACCGACTTGGTTTCACAGGATTTACGTGAAGCAATACATTATCTCGGCACGATTACAGGTGAGATTACGACGGACGAGGTCTTAGGGACCATTTTCAGCCGTTTTTGCATCGGTAAATAAAATCAAAAAAACTTTTATTATCTTTGCATTTTATAATGCATAAAAACCATCAAATAAACACAACCATGAATACCAATATTGAAGAAAAAGACGGAAAGTATGTAGTTGCCCTTGAAGGCGAACTTGATACCGCACATGCCATTGAAGTGGAACAAGCCATGCAGCCCCTGCACGAAGTAAGCGGGAAAGATATCGTCATCGAATGCACCAAATTGGATTATATCGCTTCCAGTGGCCTGCGCATCCTTTTGGGATTGCTGAAAAGCGCCAAAGCCAACGGCAATAAGGTTGTTTTGAGGAACATGAACAACGAAATCAAGGATGTCTTCAAGATGACTGGTTTTATCGATTTGTTTGATATAGAATAAAATAAAAATTAACGACTTATGAAAAACTATTTCAACCAATCTGTCAAGTGGATTGGCATGGTGTTACTATTGTTGTTCTCCTTTGGATTGAAAGCCCAGGAAGCCGACAACGAGTTCAGTTTGGATGCCCAGTTGGTGACCCGTGGCGAGTTGCGCGCTGGCGGTTTCAAAGGCGATAGCCTTGATGCAGGCCGTATGTCATATTTCGCTTTAGGCAAATACCGCGTCACAGCGGATTATAAACGCTCGTGGCTGGAAGTGAAACTGTCGCCTCAGTTTTCCGGCATTTGGGGTCAGGGCAGCGCTGGTTTGAGCCTTTATGAAGGTTGGGCCAAGATGCAGACCAAAAAGGGCCTCTTCGCCCAGATCGGCCGTCAGGAACTGGACTATGACAATGAGCGTATCATCGGTAACGACGACTGGACGATGACGGCGCCTACCCATGATGTGTTGAAATTGGGTTATGATGGTGAAAGCCATAAGGTTCACCTGATGGCGGCCTACAACCAGGACGCAGACAACATGGATAACGGAGCCCATTACTATTCGGGCGGCCTGCAACCTTACAAAACGATGCAAACCCTTTGGTACCACTATGATACGCCAAAGAAAATGTTTGGCATTTCGTTGTTAGGCATGAACATTGGTATGCAAAGTGTCAGGGATAATGAACCTAATGTCACCTACTTCCAACAGCTGGTGGGTACCTATATGGCCTTCCGTCGCAAGTATTGGTCGTTGGAAGGAGAGTTCTACTACCAGATGGGTAAACAGGAACACGGCTTGCCCATCGATGCTTTCATGGCAGCCGTGAAAGCCACCGTGAAACCAAGCGAGATATTCAATATATTTGCAGGATACGACTATTTGAGCGGCGACAAGTTTTTTGCCGTTCCAGCTGATGGACATTTGGGAATGGTTCATCACGACAAAATCAGGGCTTTCAATGCCGTTTTCGGCTCGCACCACCAGTTTTATGGTGCGATGGACTTCTTTTATTTAGACAACTTTTACAGAGGCTTCTCCCCTGGTCTCCAGAACCTCTATGTCAGTGGCGATGTGAGTCCTGTAGATGGCTTGGATCTCAATGCAGCATACCATTACTATGCCATCGCTACCAACCTTGATTACTTGAACAGCAAGACTTTAGGACATGAAGTCGATTTCACTGTTTCATACGCTTTCAGTAAGGCGGTTTCGTTATCGGGTGGATACACATACATGCATGGCTCGGAGACGATGACCATACTGCAGGAAATCCAAGAAGTTACCGAACAGCGCAACTTGCATTGGGGTTGGTTGATGCTTTCCGTGAAACCTACCTTGTTTCACACTACTTGGCAAGACAAAAAGAAGCCTTCAACTCATGAAGAGCACTAAGAATTCAGCGGCCAGATCCTCACAAATCGCCATCCTCATCACAGCGGCGGTGCTTATGCTCCTGATTTCAGGCATCCAGCAGAACTATGCACGTAAGGAAATCCGCCACAATCTTGAGCGTACCGCCGAAATGGAATTGATTATCAAGTCTATAGATGTCAAGCATTCGCTTGAGGACGTGACCCTTGCGCTACGAAACCGCACTTGGGAATTCGAGCAGTTCCTCCCCTATCCTGATTCCCTGTTTGACGTCACACGCCGCATTGTTGAAGAGAACCCCAATTTTGCCGGTTGCTGCATCGCCATGGTACCTAATTACTATCCTGAAAAAGGCCGTCTTTTCGAGCCTTACACCCTGCGTCGCGGCGAACTGATCGAAACCCTTCAACTTGCTTCAGAGGAACATGACTATAGCAAAAATCCGGATTTCATTATAGCGGCAAAAAACGACAGTTCTTTCTGGAGCGAGCCCTATCACGACGAAGACGACCCGAATGTGACGCTTATCACCTATACTTTCCCCATATATGATGAATACGGGGATATGGCTGCTGTTGTCGGCATCGACTTGAACACAGTATGGATTGGTAAATTGCTGAATTCTAAACACATGTTCCCTTCCTCCTACAACCTTTTGTTGTCAGGCAAGGGTAAGCTGATGTATAGTCTTCCCAATAGCGAGGTCAAGCACAAGGATGTGGAGCAAATCATGGGCTTGATTAATGACAGCACCGCCGAACACACAGTAAGTGCTTCGGGGCGCGTCACCATATTCTCTTTCATCGATTGGGAAGACCACGAAAAAGGATCGGTATATTATTCTACTCTGAATTCCATCCGCCCGTGGAGTATTGCCGTCGTCAATTACGATGACGAAGTGTTTGCGTCTTTGATAAAAATGCAATGGAGAAACCTGCTGCTGACCTTGGTCGGTCTGCTGATTCTTGCCTTCATCATCCAGCGTTCCGCCAGGAATCTCTCCAAACTGCATCAAGCCAATATGGAGCGCGAACACATCGACAGCGAGCTGAATATCGCGCGAAACATACAAATGTCCATGTTGCCCATGAGTGAGGCGACAGTGATGCGCGATGACAGCGTCATCGTAGGTTTACTTGAACCTGCCAGGATGGTGGGCGGCGACCTCTACTCCTACCTCATCCGCGACGAGAAACTGTTTTTCTGCATCGGCGACGTCAGTGGCAAAGGCGTCCCCGCAGCCTTGGTGATGGCTGTGGCAAACGCTCTATTCCGCTCCGTATCAGCACGCGAGAGTAATCCTGCGCGTATCATGCAAGCCTTGAACGAGATTGGCTTCCAACGCAACGAGCAGAATATGTTCGTCACCTTCTTCATCGGCGTGCTCGACTTGCCCACGGGCAGGTTGCGCTATTGCAACGCCGGCCATGAAAAGCCCTTTGTGATCGGCAAGGAGATCAAGCCATTGCTATCCAAGCCGCATTTGCCCTTGGGCGTAATGGACGACTTGATTTACACGGCACAGGAAACCGTGTTGCAGCCAGGTGAGAGCCTTTTCCTTTACACCGACGGCCTGACCGAAGCCAAGAACGCGGAGCACGAACTCTTCGGATTGCAGCGAATTGAAAAGGGGTTGCAGGACTGCGTCAAAAACGAGTCCGTTGCCCCCGATCAACTCATTCAAACCATGACCCTTCGGGTGAATGGTTTTGTGGATGGTGCCGAGCAGAGTGACGACCTCACCCTGCTGGCCATCCAATACACGCCGAAACAAAAACCACTCATTTTGTGCGAGAAATTGACGATTGTCAATAAGGTGAGCGAGATTTCGAAGCTCAATGCCTTTGTGAAGTCGGCCACGGCTACGCTGAACATGGAAAAAGGGCTGGCCAACCAACTCAAGCTGGCCGTTGAGGAAGCCGTCACCAATGTAATTGACTATGCCTATCCGAATGGTATTGAAGGCAATATAGACCTTACCATCGAGGCTGACGAGAGCCGTATACGCTTCATCCTCAGTGATTCAGGCGTCGAGTTTGACCCAACCGGTGTGAGCAAGGCCGATACTACCCTAACGGTGGACGAGCGCCCCATAGGCGGTTTAGGTGTTTTCCTGGTCCGCAACCTGATGGACAGCATCAACTATGAGCATATCGACGGGAAGAATATTCTCCGCATGGAAAAACGGTTGTAAGCCTCTGATTTTAACTGTAACGCTGTCACGGTCCGTCCAACCCTCCAACAACCTAGTCGGCAGGCGGCTTCCGTACGTCTTCTCCTCAACAGCCCAAGAGGCGGGGCTTATTGGGCCGCCACAATAGTTTTTCTACAATGATCTGTTTTAATTGTTATTATCCAATAATTTGTTATATATTTGCGTTTAAAACAGATTGCACATGACTAAGAAAAGCGTTAAGAACGAAGAACAAGCAATAGAATTGGTTTCAGATAATGAACAATTGGCGGTTCTTAGTGTTAGTGATATAGAAAAACTTATTGTAACTATCAGAGGAGTACAGGTGCTTATTGACCGCGATTTGGCCTATCTTTATCAAGTGGAAGTCAAGCAGATGAATAGACAGGTGAAACGAAATATAGAGCGTTTCCCCGCTGATTTTATGTTTCAATTAACCAAGGAAGAGTATGATGGTTTGAAGTGCCAAAATGGCACTTCAAACGAAAGAGGTGGCGATCGTCGGGCATTGCCATACGCTTTTACGCAACAAGGCATAGGGATGCTCAGCGGACTGCTCCGGAGTCAAGTGGCTATCGATACTAACATTAAGATAATGCGTGCTTTCGTGGGGATGCAGCGTTATATTGCCGCCAGCTTGGAAATATTCCAACGATTAGGTCGTGTTGAACTACAACAATTGGAAAACAAACAATGGATGCAGGCAACTGACAATAAAATTGAAGCCATCCTTGAAAAGATAGAGGAGAGCTCTCCTAAGTTGCTCCCTGAACAGGTGTTCCCAACTGGCTGTGTATGGGATGCTTGGACATACATTTCCGATTTAGTTCGTATGGCCAAAAAAAGGATTATTCTGATTGACAATTTCGTTGACGACCGTGTGTTGTCGATGCTCACGAAGCGCTCCGATGGTGTGTTGGCCATCATCCACACGCGTTATAACGAACAATTCTTAACCGATTTGCAGAAGCATAATGCGCAGTATCCCGAAATCGAGTTCATCCAATTGCCCCACCGCAACCACGACCGTTTCCTAATCATCGACGAACAAGTTTATCTGCTGGGTGCCAGTCTGAAAGACATCGGCACTGGTCTATGTGCCATTACTGAAATGTCGATTGCACCAGAGACAATTCTGAAATTGTTGAAATAGTAATTCGCCTCCATCCAACAACCAAACAAACAAGGCGACCCTCAAAAATGAAGGCCGCCTTGCGCAAAAATTTACTCGCACCTCTATTTATTTCTTCTGTTTTCAATAAACTGAACCAACTGGCGAAGATAGGCATCAGATACATTGTCAATATTGCGGCTGCTTTTTACTATCTAAGTCCTACTTTGGGCTAACCTACCAAAACCAATTTTTACAAGTTGTCAGATTTGGAAACCGAATTAATACATTGAACCCGAATAAAAAAAACGACAAAAACCATCTCATATACAAAAATTATCTATTTTTGCATAAAATTATGCCGCCAAAACATAATGTTTATAAAACATAATAATTATGGAATTTGTCGATTGAATATCGGAAAATGCAAATGGACCACATCCGAAAACGCATGCCAAATGACTACAAGAATAAAAAACTTATTCATTTTTAAACAGCTTCTAAAACGTCCATTTTTTAGCGAACACTAATGAAAGCCTTATTAAAAAGCAAAATCCCCTCGTTAATTGACGAGAGGATTTGCAGTGGATCGGATTTCTGCAATAGCCGCACAAACCATTACTGCAAAGCAAAGTAATATTGCCCGCTTTTGTTTCGAATACTATCCTAAGTTTTAGACTTATAGGTCATTTTGCAGGCTGCGATGTATGCTGAAGCCCAATGGATAGAG
>CALEMB010000053.1 GCA_937902805.1 uncultured Bacteroidales bacterium | reverse complement strand
AACGGCGCTGGTGTTTTTGTGCTGGCCTCAGACTTTCAAAGAACTTTTTCGCTTCAATTTCAATGCCCTTCTTCCAACCCTTCATTTTTTGAGCGAAGTGGATTGCAAAGGTACGACCTTTTTTATTACTGGCAATCTATTTTTTCAATTATTTTCTATAAAATATCTTATACAATTGTCAATCAATGATATAAAATTTTATCTAATACAGAAAAATACCGAAAAAAATGATGCTTTTCATTCGCTTTCCGGGTCTTCAACAAGCCGAAAAACGGTGTTTTGGCTGGTTTGGACGAGGACAATAGTGCCGACGAGGATGAAATCGGCGAGGATGGCCTCCGCTTTTCGCTTGCTGATGTGCGCCAGTTCTTGGAATTCCTTTAGGGTGATTTCGCCGTGCTCCCTAAGGTAGTGGAGGAGGAGCGTCTCCGTGTCGGTGAAGGCAATCTTGGCGGGTCTGGCGAACTTGTCAGCCTTCCACACCTTAATTAATACACTGTCCGCAACGAGGTTCTCGTCCTTGACCCTGACAAAAATCTTGTAAACACCTTGGTTGTCGGGGGCTTTGTGCTTGTGATGCTTGTCTTTGGGGATGATGACCTCAAGCACAGTCTTGCCGTTGATCTCCCATTCCTCAGTCGTATATTCCACCTTAGGCTGGCAATACATTTCGGCAGCGGCCTGTATCATGTGGATTTCTTCATCGGAACGCACCCCGGCGATGGCACCGTTGTCTTTCACGCCGACGAGGAGCCGCCCGCCGTCCGTGTTGGCGAAGGCCGCCAGGGAACGGGCAATGCGTCGGCTGTCCGAAATCTCAAACTTGAAGTCGAGCATCTGGTGCTCGCCCTCCTGAATCAGATCCTGAATATGGTGCTCTTTTGCCTTCATAAGAAAGTGCAAAGATAGGACTTTTTTTTGATGCGGCAGAGGCTTATATTAATAAGGTGTGTGAAAAGTGGCAAAAAAATCGCGAATGAAAATGAGACGTTTTGTGACACAAATAGAAAAACGGTGGAAGAGGGCAGAGGGTGTTTTTAGGCCCTCTGAGCGGGTTTGTTTTTGAGATGAATGTGGAGTCATTTTGGGTACGGAAATGGCCAAATTTGCAATGTTTGGATGTGCGCATTTGTGAGTTTGCGTAAGTTTACAAAAATACATATGCTTTTTATAAATAATTATAAATCAATGAAATATAAATACATTTACAAAAATAAATTATGATAATTCATAAAGGTATAGTCTGTAGTATTGTAAAATAATGGAAAAACGAAAGAAATCTCTATTTTTATCATTGATTTCCAAAATATTATTATAGTTGAATTGAAGTGTTTTATTAAAAAATACGAATAATCTTGCAGTTTTTTATTCATCTCTTTAGTTTGTATTTAAACATTTAATATTTAAATATTTAAATTGAATATTTTAAAGTAATACTACAATATATTATGTGTTTTGATTTGATTTACAAAAATAAATTTCCGCGAATGGTGTTTTGTAACAGATAAATATTTACTTTTGTCAACTGAAAATGATGTGAAAATCGAAATTTTTAGGAGTATACTAAAATGGAAAACGAAGAAATGAAGGATCGGATCGCCCATATCATCCGAGCCAAAAATTTGACCGCCGCCGAATTTGCCATCCGTCTCGGCATCCAACCTTCCAATATCTCTCACCTCCTTTCGGGACGCAACAATCCCAGTTTGGATTTCGTCCGTAAACTGAAAGAGACCTTCCCCGAGTATAACCTGGATTGGATTATTTTTGGCTCTGGACCGATGACAGTTTCCGAACCTTTCCTGCCCCCAACCGCGGTGACAGACCCCCATGTGACTGAGGAACGAGAAGAAGAAATCAACTTCGATTCCCCTGCCGAGCCCTCGTTTGATTCCGAGGAACAACCCGCTCCAATGTCGAACCCACCGCTTCCCTCGTTCCATTCGGGATGGAAAAAGCTGATTTTGGTGTACGAGGACAACACTTTCGAGGTGCTGTCGCCCCGCTGACGTTTTTCTATTAATTAAAATAGGTGTAGAAACGGAAAAAAGTGTAATTTTGCAGGCTTAATTTGAAGTTATGCCACAAGATTCCTTTTTCGAACGCTTTGATGCTGTAATTCAGACGCCTAAACGCTTCGTTTTGGCCTGTCACGTCAATCCTGACGGCGACGCTATCGGTTCCGTTTTGGCTATGTCGGAGTTCCTTAAAGGGAAAGGGCATGAGGTGAAGATGGTCGTGGCCAACGATTTCCCAGGCTTTTTGCATTGGATGCCTGGTGCCGAGGATTTCTTGGTGTTTGAACAGAATGCAGAAGCAAGCAAACAAGCCATTGCTGAGGCGGAATACATTATGATGCTGGATTTCAACAACTTGTCAAGAGGCGGCGTCCTGCATAATGAGATTGGGAAGACCCGCTGCCCGCGCATTTTGGTGGACCATCATCGCGACCCCGACTTGAGCCAGTTTTATTGCGCCTATTCGACAACGGGTGTCTCAAGCGCTTCGGAGATTGTGACGGAAATCATTCTTCATTATGGGAAAGAGCTTATTACTGAGAGCATTGCCACCAACCTGCTGGTGGGCATTATGACGGATACGGGCTCTTTTGCCCATTCCATCTACTACCCGCGCACTTTCGAGCTTTGTGCCATGTTGGTGGAGCGTTCCATCTCCTATGTGCTTATCCATCGCTTGGTTTACGATACAATGTCGGAGAACAGGCTGCGGCTTTTGGGCTTCTCCATCAACAATAGGATGGAGGTGCTGGATACCTATTCAACGGCTATTATCGCGCTGAGTAAGAGCGATTTGGAGAAATTCGACTTCCAACCAGGCGACACTGAGGGCGTAGTGAACTTCCCTCTGTCGATGAAGAAAATCAAGATGTCGGTGCTCATCACGGAAAGAGATGACCAGATACGCTTTTCGTTCAGGTCGAAGGGCGATTTCTCCGTGCACGAGTTGTCCAACAAATACTTCAAGGGCGGCGGCCATACCAATGCGGCGGGCGGCACCCTGACCTGCTCGTTTGACGAGGCGGTCGCACAATTGAAGGCGGTATTGCCCGAGTATCAGGATTTGTTAAACAAGGCGGAATGAGAGTTTTTGGTAAATATCTGATACTTATGTTGTTGTTGACTCTTTTCTCTTGTGGCGAAAAGAAGCCGAACCAACCGCAGCCCATCTCCAAGCAGGAGATGAAAAACAGCATGGAGAAGGCCAACCGCTATCTGCTCAACGAAGAACAAGAGGACATCGAGAATTATGTGAAACGCCACGGTTTGGATATGACCACAACGGGCACGGGGCTGCGCTACCAAATCCTCAAGCAAGGCTCGGAACGCAAGATCGAGAAAGGGGAGAAGGTGAGCCTGGAATATGAGTTGCACTCCATCGCTGGAGATTTGATATACTCGTCTGAAAATGATGGCATTAAGACTTTTGTCGTGGGCGAAGGCGGTGTAGAGTCGGGGCTCGACGAAGCTATGACTTATCTGCATCGCGGCGATGTGGCGAAAATCATTATCCCTTTCCATTTGGGCTACGGCCTGCATGGCGACGACGACAAGATTCCGGAATATGCAACCTTGGTTTATACGATAAAAATAAAAGATAATCAATAGTTTATGAAGAGAAATTGCTTTACCATCGCATCAGTGGGCCTGTTGGCAATGATGCTGCTTACGGCTTGCACCCAGAAATTCCCTGGGTACAAAAAGACAGAGAACGGTCTGTACTACAAGTTCTATAACCATAACGCTACGGCACAGAAACCCAATCTGACCGACGTCATGAAAGTCGCTATGACCTGCTATCTTGGCGATTCCGTTTATTTTGACTTCCAACAGACTGAGAGTCAGGTGTATGCCCAACTGAAGGAGTCGGTGTTTCCTGCCGACCTGAATGAGGCCTATTCCATGATGAATCTTGGCGACTCGGCATCTTTCTATATCAAGGCCGACTCGGTGGCCATCCTGTATTACGACAAAGACCCCGAATCGGTAGGCCTGAAGGCTGACGATTATTTCCGCTATGAGATTAAACTGCTGGAAATTAAGCCTATGGAAGAATTTCAAGCGGAAATCGAAAGGATGAACCAAGCCATGAAGGACCATTCGATGAAAGAGTTTACTGATTATGTGGAGGCCAACCTTCAAGGTGTCACTCCCGATCCTTCGGGTGTTTACATCGTTCCATTGGAACCTGGCAATGGTCGCTGCCCCGTGAAAGGCGAAAAGGTGGAGCTTGACTTCTCGGCTTACCTGCTGAACGGCCAGTTCGTGGGTTCCACGTTCGACCGTCCCGACAAGTTCACCTTTGTCTTGGGCGAAGGCTTTGCCATTCAAGGCTGGGAAGAGATTGTGCCCAAGATGCACCTTGGCGAGCGCGTGAAAGCCATCATCCCCTTCGAAATGGCCTATGGCGAACATTCCGTCGGTTCCATCCCCGCTTATTCCAATCTGATTTATGATATTAAACTGTTGAAAATCACCACAAAGGAAGAACTTGATGCCGAAAACGAAAGAGCTCTGGCGGCATTGAAGGCTGATTCGCAGAAAGCCCTTGATGAATATCTGAGCGCCAATGCTATCGTTGAACACACGCCTTCGGGGCTGTATTATAACAAGACCTTGGTGACGGGCGGTGCAAGTCCTCAAAAGGGACAAAAGGTCCGTATCAATTTCACGGGCTCCTACCTTGATGGCACCCTATTGGGCAACACGGATAACTTCGAGGCGGTGTATGGCAACGGCTCGCTGCTGAGTGGCTTGGAAGAAGGCATCGGCCTGATGCACGTGGGCGAAAAGGCCCGTTTGGTGCTGCCTTATAACTTGGCTTACGGTGAACGTCCTTTCGGTAGCATCCCCGGCTGTGCCAATCTTGTTTTTGATGTTGAACTACTTGAAATAGAATAAATTACAATTATAAATACTAACTAAAATGAAAAAGAGTATCGTTTCGATGGCCGCTTTGGCCTTGATGATGATGGGCACCCTGAGTGCTTGCACTGAAAACAACCCTTATCCGGGTTACGAAAAGAACCAGAATGGTTTGTACTATCAATTCTTTGCCCAAAATGAGGGCGAACTGCCGCAAATTGGCGATCTGGTGGAGCTGAATATCAGCTGCATGATTAACGATACCATGCCTATTATCCCCAGCACCCACAATGTGATGATGCTGAGAACGCCTGGATTCCCTGGCGATATCCAAGAAGGCTTGGCCATGATGCACAAGGGCGATTCCGCCTCATTCATCGTGAACATCGACTCCACGTTCAAGTACTTGTTTGGCCAGCCCACTTTGCCGGCCGAGTTCAAGTCCACCGATGTCATGCGCTTCGAGGTGGGTGTGACGGACTTCTATCCTGAGAAGATGTATGCCCAGAAGTTTGCCAATGACGTCAAAGCCAGAGTTGAGGAACGCATTGCCAAGATGCAGAGCGACTATCCGGAAGAGACCGCCAAGGCCGCCAAGGAATTGGCTAACTTTTTGACCAAGAACGGTGTCGTTGCCGAGCCTACCGCATCGGGCCTTTATTACGTGGTGACCGAAGCTGGCAACGGCGAGAAGCCCGAAGTGGGCAAACCTGTCACGATGCACTATACGGGCAAACTGCTTGACGGCACCGTCTTTGATTCTTCCGTCGAAAGGGGAGAACCCTTCCAGTTCGTTTTGGGTGTCGGTCAGGTCATCCCGGGTTGGGACGAAGGCGTGCAGATGATGTCGAAAGGCGAGAAGGGCGTGTTCTACATTCCTTATTACCTCGCTTATGGCGAGCGTCAGGCTGGCGAACAGATCCTTCCTTTCTCCAACTTGATGTTTGAAGTCGAACTGATTGATTTCGAAACGTTTGAATAAGATGAAACGTTTTGTTGTTTGGTGTTCCGTCCTTTCCGTTTTCTTGACGCTGGCCTCGTGTGGCGAAAAGTCACTCTATCCCGGCTTCAAGAAAATGGAAAGCGGAGCCTATATGAAGTTCTATACCGTCAACAAGGATGGGCAGCAGCCGCGCCTCAAAGACGAGGTGACTTTCGAGATGGCGCAGTTTTTCAACGACTCGTTGCTGTTTTCGACGGCTGGCGAAGAGCCGATGAGCCTTGTCCTGCAAAAGGGCGAATTCATCGGTGACGTGCCCGATGCCTTGCTGATGATGCACATTGGCGACTCGGCCCGTATGGTGGTTTCGGTCGACTCGGTGTTCACCACGATGTTAGGTATGGAAGAGGTGCCCGCAGAGTATGTCGGGAAGCCGATTTACTACGACCTGAAGCTCCTTTCCATTAAGCCGTTCGAAGAACTTGAAGCAGAACGCAAGGTGTTGATGGACAGCCTCAAACAAGAGGAAGAAGCCTTCATGGCACCGCTGAGAGAGGAAGCCAATACCATCACTGAATCGGGTCTCATCGTCATGGAGGTCACGGGAAAAGGCAAGCTTGCCAAGATGGGCGACTATATCGATTTCGACTTCACGATGTGCGGTCCCAAGGGTGACACCATAATGAATTCCTTCGGCGTTGAATCCGTTGAGATGCAGTACGGCGAGGAGTTCATCGGCCAAGGCTTCAACGAGGCTTTGGGCATGGTGCCCGAAGGTGGCACGATGCGTTTTGTGATTCCTTCCGCTTTGGCATTCGATAGCGCGGGCTACGAAAAGTTCATCCATCCCTATATGCCTTTGGTTGTCCGCTTGCAGATGAACAGCGTGATGGACAAGGAAACCTACAATCAGAAACAAGCCGCTCTCGAAGCCGAGAAAGAGGCCGAAAGGGACCGCATGATGGTGCTGGAAAACCAGAAGATTGAGGAATACATCAAGGCGAACGGCATCACCGAGACGCCTACCGAGACCGGCCTTTACATCATCCGTCAGGAAGACGGCGAGGGCGAGGTGGCCCAGTGGGGCGACGAGGTGTCGGTGCATTACATCATGAGCAACCTGAACGGCGACGAGCTGGAGTCGAGCTACAACTACGGCCAGCCCATCACCTTCCACCTTGGCAAGGACATGTCGCTGCCCGCGATGGAGGAGGCCTTGATGACCATGGCGCCTGGCGCAAAGGTTACCTTGATTTCGCCCTCGGCACTGGCTTTTGGCGACTACGAGGTCGACAAGGACCTGCTGCCGGCTTATTCACCTCTTGTGATTGAGTTGGAGCTGGTGGAAGTCAAGTAATTTCTGATAGAAATCTTTCATCTATAATGAAAAATGCCGCCAATGGGCGGCATTTTTATTGGCGTATAGGTCAAAATGCAGGCTGAAAAAAAACGAGTTGTAGTTCAATGGGT
>CALEMB010000052.1 GCA_937902805.1 uncultured Bacteroidales bacterium | reverse complement strand
CCAGCAGTTCATCGAACCCACCAAGCGCACCGCCGACATCATCCTGCCGCGCGGCTCCAGCCCTGTGGTGGTGGATATCTTGGCATCTAGGATTAGGATGCATTTGGGGAAATAAAACAGAAAAAGCCGAGCATCGCTCGGCTTTTTTGTTGCCCAACCAGGGTTCGAACCTGGACTTTACTGATCCAGAGTCAGTCGTGTTGCCAATTACACCATTGGGCAATCGAATCGGCTGCAAAAATACGCTTTTTTTGAATGCTGCAAATAAAAAGAGGAAAAATTTTTCTGATTTTTTTGACCGTTAACGCCTCGTTGTGTATAATGCTCTCATTTTCAATATTTATTGAATCTTGAGCCAAAGTTATACGACAGCATGAAGGTGATGAAAAATCGCTTGTTGCGTTCCGAATCCATGATGGAGACGCCCATGGGAAAGCATTCCGCAATGATGTCAACATCGATGGTCTGGACTCGGGTGCGCGACTTGGCAACGTCGAAGCTGAACCCCAAGGAGGCGTTCACGCCTGGCGATACCTTGATTTGGTCGAAACCCTTGGTGAAGGTTCCTCGTCCCAAGATGTTAAGGCCAGACTCGAAGGTCCGCTCCTCAATCGTCTCCACATATTCGCCAGAAGGGGAGGGCTGAAAGTCGACCACATAATAATAATAGGGTTTGAGTATGGCCAAAGATGCGCCAACGCTATAGGTCCAGCGTGTTTCGATACCGCCCCAATAGGGCTTGCCGTAGATGAGACGGTCCTCGCCCCAGCCGAAACGGAGCACGTATGCGTAGTTCAGCTTGCCGTAGATAAAAGGCCGAGCGTTATACTGAGAGATGGTCACGGTCTTGATTTCCTTAAGCGAACGCAACGAAACGACTTCTCCTTTCCAGTTGCGCGTGAGGTGGATGTTTTTGATTCTGCCTGACTTGAAACCCACTCCAAAACCTTGGGAATGAATGGCAACCTTGAAGGCGTTCTGGCGGGTGTAGACCAAACGTTCCTCAAGGGGTTTGTCGTTTTCGCTTTGGATGTCAATGTTTTGGGCAGGCAACAAAAAAGCACACGCTCCAAAAAGCGTGAGCAAGAGGATGCGCATAATCGACTGTCTGAGGGCAATCATCGCTATGCCTCCCCAAACCTTGTTGTTAAAAGCGCGTTTCCCTGACGTACTTTGACGATTCGCCGTAGGCCGGACAGCTCTTGCTTGAACCGCATGAGGTCATGATAATGCCTGAAACAAAGGCGATTAACAGAGCGATGGCAAGTTTTCTCTTCATGGAAATGAATTTTGATTTGCAAAGAAACGGATTTTTTTCCGAAAAATTATCATCTTTGCAGAACTTTTTACAATAAACGGGCCTTCGACAGGCTCAGGCACCTTAACTTTTCGTGAAAACCGAGGCCCCTGAGCTTGTCGAAGGGCCGACCAAGAAGATGCAAGTATGGAAGTAAAGAAACCGAATATCGACGAAAGTTGGTACCAAGTATTGCGGCCTCAGTTTGAGGCCCCGTATTTCGCCGACTTGAAGTCATTTCTGGTGAGCGAGAAGCGGCAGTATGCTGTCTATCCTCCCGGACCACTGATTTTCAACGCCTTTAATCTCACGCCTTTCGACAAGGTGAAGGTGGTCATCTTGGGACAAGACCCCTACCACGGCCCAGGGCAGGCGCATGGTCTCTCGTTTTCGGTGCCTGATGGCGTGCCGTTCCCGCCCAGTCTGCAGAACATCTTCAAGGAGCTGCACGACGACCTAGGTGTGCCCATGGCGCGCTCGGGCAACTTGGAGAAGTGGGCTAGGGAAGGAGTACTTTTGCTCAACGCCTCTCTGACGGTGCGTGCTGGTCAGGCGGCCTCACATTCGCACCATGGTTGGGAACAGTTCACCGATGCCGCCATTCGTGCTCTTTCGGAACAAAGGGAACACCTTGTCTTCATTCTATGGGGCAACTACGCTATCGCCAAGCAAGCCTTGATTGACCCCTTCAAGCATCTGATATTGAAATCGGTGCATCCGTCTCCGCTATCGGCCAGCCGTGGTTTCTTCGGCTGCCATCATTTCTCACAAACAAATAATTACCTGGTGCAACACGGCATCGAACCCATTGATTGGAGCCTATGAAACAGATCGTATTTGCCACAAACAATAAAAACAAGCTGCGCGAAATGCGCGAAATCATGGAAGGCCTCTATGAGGTCCTGAGCCTTGACGACATTGGCTGCCATGAAGAGATCATCGAAGATGCCGACACCATCGAAGGTAACGCCAAAATCAAGGCGGACTTTGTTACGAACAAGTTCCACGTGGACTGCTTCGCCGACGACACGGGCCTTGAGGTTGAGGCCTTAGGCGGCGCGCCAGGTGTGTATTCGGCACGTTATGCTGGCGAGCATTGCAGCTACCAGGATAACGTGGACAAGATGCTCGCTGCGATGAAAGGCCAGACCAACCGCAAGGCGGCTTTCCGCACCTGCATCGCCTTGAACCTTAATGGGAAATCCTATTATTTCGAAGGCCGCTGCGACGGACAAATCACCGAGCAACAACGTGGCACAGAAGGCTTCGGCTACGACCCCATCTTCCAGCCCGACGGCTACAACCAGACCTTCGCCGAGTTGGGCCACGAAGTGAAAAACGCCATCAGCCACCGTGGCCGTGCCACACAGAAGCTGATAGCGTTTTTTAAGGACTTAAAGTGATTCTTAGAAATAGTGTCCGAAGGAGAAATATGCCCCGATGGCGTTGTTCAGATTCGACCAATGTGCTGTTAACGAGATCGGTCCTAACAGGCTGTCGTATGAATATTTGAGTCCTACGCCGGTGAAACAAGATACATTGCTGTATTGGAATAACATATCCATACCGAGCACCACGTTGCAAATGGCGCTGAGATAGTGTTTCCCTATGAAATTATATCGGAGGTCGCATCGCATGATGACAGCGTTTTTATCAAACGGGATCATGTTGTTGATGCCTACGAAAGGCAGCTGCGAAAAGGTGTATCTACTTGCAATCTCTCCACCGATGACGTTGCATAGGTTGATATAGGAAATATTGCCCCAAGTCATCCTGCCGTAAATCTGCGGGATGATAGTCACCCTGCCGTTGAAGGGGGTAATATATCCTTGGATTGCTATGCACAAGTCATGGAAATTGTTCTGCTGTTGGTTCAACTCAAACATGGCATGTGCTTGTAGCGTCGTATTAATGCCTCGGCGAGCGAAATTGAAACGGTCCATATTGTCGTATTTGACATTAATATAAGCACCGAATAAGTTGTTGTTGACAAAACATTTTTTTGGAAGCCAGAAGGGGATTGAATCGAAGTTGTTGTTGTTCACATTGTTGAATCTGTTGAAGGAAAGGATAGCCCCGGCATCGGCTTGAAAATCACGGGTCTGGTAAGTGGAGGCGTACACCTTGATTTCCTGTTTTAAGTTACGGAAACCTAAAGTGCTATTGTCTGGTAATCTCATTTTGACGAATGGCCAATGTATGTCATAGCTGGCATTGAGGCTGGCCATAGTTGCTATGGGACATGTGAATGTAGCATTGAACTGAGGGGTAAAGCTGAGACGTCCTTTCAGGTTTAATTTCAAACTTGAAAGCCGTTTCTCATTCAAGCCCAATGTGAACAACAAGGCGGCGCCTTCTTCAGTATCATAGTGCATACCGAAGCCGAAGATGTCGGGACAGGGCTGCTGGAAGCGTAAGGATAGGCAATAGGCTTCTTCTTCGTCTTCCATCTCCTTCAGGTCGTATGAAATACGGTCGTATACCCCTGTACCTTGGTATAACTCTATGCCCTTTCTGATGTCATCGGTAGAAATCATGTCCCCCTCATGTAGATTTCCTTTGCGTTTTAGCCATTTGGCTTGCTTGGGACTGGGACCATCCATAACAATGGATTTGACAAGGACGGGCTTGTCCTTGAAAGCGAACTTCTTATGCGCATTATGTAGCTTGTTGACCACCGGATATCCTGCTATGGAGTCAATCTGATGTTTGATTTCCAGCAAGGCCTCTTTGTTGTTTTTTGCCTCTTCGTATCCCAATTGCATTAGGGTGTCGATAGCCGTTGACCTGAAACTGAGGGGCCCGAAGTCGATTGTATTGGGCTTGATGAGCAGGTCGCAGAGCTCTTGGTTATTCTCTCTTTTGGTATGGATGAAGAAATTGTATAAATAATCGACCAACTTTGATACCGATGGGATGTTTTCGCCAATGAAGTATTTCTCGTTGTTAAACTCAATGCCGATGATGATGTCGGCACCCATGTCGCGAAGCACATCGGAGGGGAAGATGTTGGTCATACCTCCGTCGTAAAGCAATCTTCCATCGATGACGACAGGGGAGAAGATGAGGGGGATGGCCATGCTTGCTCGGATAGCTTTTGGGAGGCTCCCGCTGTGGATCACGACCTCCTCACTCGCTACGATGTCGGTGGCGATACAAGCAAAAGGGATGGGGAGACTGTTAAAGTCAATGCTGTCTTGGTAGCCGTAACATAATTCGTTGAGGAGGTTGTCCACTTCGTTGTTGTTGACATAGGCACTGGGCAACTCGCTGAGGAAAGATCGTATCGGGCCTTCCTTCAAGATGCCTCGCACGTTGATGGGGATGCTGATGATTTGTGTGCTGTGCCTCTCACGGAGATGCTCGGAGAGCAAGGAACGATCAATGTTATTGCCAATGTATTTTGACCAATTTATGGACGAGATTACTTGGCTGAGTTCGTCGGGAGAGTAACCTAACGCATAGATGCCACCTATGATGGACCCCATACTGGTGCCAATGACATAATCAATGGGGATGTCCAGTTCTTCAAGATATTTCAAAACGCCAATGAATGAAGCGCCTCTGGCTCCGCCTCCTGCTAGCACCACGCCAACTTTGGGACGTGATGGTGGGCAGAGGCTATCTTGAGCATATATGGGTGATATGACCAGACATACTAAGATGACAAGTATCGAACGCTTCATTCTTATTGAAGTGTTATGTATGAAACTAGACCATTCCTTTTAACATTTCAATGGCTTTCTGCAACCCATCGGCATTTCGCCCACCAGCCACGCAGAGGGTCTTCTGTCCGCCGCCACCGCCTTGGATTTCCTTGGCCACCTCACGGATAAGCTTGGTGGCATCCAAGCCTTTGGCATCGGCATAGGCTTCGGGCAGCAACAGGCATAGCGCGGGCTTGCCCTCGTTGACGGAACCAATGATGGCGATGGTGTTTTCGTTCATCTGCTTGAGCATCAGGGCGATGTTGCGCAGCTGCTCGCCAGTGACGTTCAGCTTTTCGATGATGAGTTGGCAGCCTTCGTGCTCGGTGGCGTTAGCCAACAGCTTTTCTGCTGTGTTTTGGGCTTTCTCCTGCATCAGGTGCTCCACTTCTTTTTTCAAGGCGGAGTTCTGCTCGTTGAGCGATGTGACAGCTTTCACCAAGTCGGGTGATTTGACGCACTCGCGTAGGCGACCAATGAGGTCGAGCTGCTCATCAAGGTACTGCTCAACAGCCTCGCCTGTGATGGCTTCGACGCGGCGGATGCCAGCGGCAATGGCACCTTCACTCACAATCTTGAAGCAACCGATGTTGCCCGTGGCAGAGGTGTGACAGCCACCGCAGAGCTCCATGGAATAGTCCTTGTCGAAGACCACCACGCGCACCTTGTCGCCGTATTTCTCGCCAAACAAAGCCGTGGCACCCATGGCCTTGGCCTCATCAATCGGGATCTCGGCGTAGGTGACATTCGGGATGTTCTCACGAATCTTTTGGTTGACGATCTTCTCCACTTGACGAATCTCCTCGGGCGTCATCTTGGCGAAGTGGCTAAAGTCGAAACGCAGGCGCTGGTCGTCGACCAATGAACCCTTTTGTTCCACATGGCTGCCCAATACCTGTCTCAAGGCAGCATGCATCAGGTGAGTCGCACTATGATTGTTGGCGATGCGCTGACGACGGGCCGTGTCGATGGCGGCGGTGAAAGCCACCTCGGGGTTCTGTGGTAGTTGTTCGGTGATGTGGATGACGAGGTTGTTTTCCTTCACCGTGTTCAATATCTTGATGCTCTCGTTTTCGGAAGTCAAAGTGCCGGTGTCGCCCACTTCACCGCCCATTTCGGCGTAGAACGGGGTCTTGTCGAGGACAATTTCAAAGTGGGTCTTCTTCTTGGCGACCACTTCGCGGAAACGCAGGATATGGCTCTCACAGCTCATGTCGGTATAGCCGACGAAAACAGTGGGCTCTTCGCTTTCGTTCACCACCACCCAGTCGCCATTGGCTTTCTCGGCGGCTTTGCGGGAGCGATTTTTCTGTTCTTCGAGGTTGGTCTTGAAGCCTTCCATGTCGACGTTGATGCCTTTTTCGGCGGCCATCAGCTGGGTGAGGTCAATGGGGAAACCGAAGGTGTCGAACAGTTCAAAAGCGAAATTACCGTCGATGTCCTGACCGGGATGCTGCTCCACATAACCCTCGAAACGCTTGATGCCTTGCGCCAAGGTGCGCAGGAACGAGGCTTCCTCTTCGCGGATGACCTTGCCGACCAGCTCCTCTTGTGACTTCATCTCGGGGAAGTTGTGCTCCATTTGCTGCACGAGGATGGGCAACAGCTTATAGACAAACGGCTCTTCGAAGCCGAGGAAGGTGAAGCCATAGCGCACGGCACGACGCAACACACGGCGGATGACATAGCCGGCACCGTTGTTGGAGGGCAGCTGTCCGTCAGCGATGGCGAAGCTCACGGCACGCAGGTGGTCAGCGACGACGCGCATGGCGACATCGGTCTTTTCGGCATTGCCGTATTCGATGCCCGACATCTTGGCGATGGCTTGGATGATAGGCTGAAACACGTCGGTGTCGTAGTTCGAGGTCTTGCCTTGCAGCACGCGCACGAGGCGTTCAAAGCCCATGCCTGTGTCGACATGCTTGGCGGGAAGCTCCACCAGCTGGCCATTAGCCATACGGTTGTATTGCATGAACACAAGGTTCCAGATTTCAATCACCTGTGGGTCGTCTTTGTTGACGAGGTCGCGACCAGGAATTTGCTTTCTGGCTTCATCATCACGAAGGTCGATGTGGATTTCGGAGCAAGGACCGCAAGGACCCGTCTCGCCCATCTCCCAGAAGTTGTCCTTCTTGTTGCCGTAGATGATACGGTCTTCGCTGACGTGTTCTTTCCAGTAGCCATAGGCCTCCATGTCGGCGGGTTGACCGTCCTTCTCATCGCCGCCGAAGACGGTGACATACAGCTTGTCTTTGTCGATCTTCACCACTTCGGTGAGGTACTCCCAGGCGTAGGCAATGGCTTCCTTCTTGAAATAGTCGCCAAACGACCAGTTGCCGAGCATCTCAAACATGGTGTGGTGGTAGGTGTCGTGGCCTACTTCCTCCAGATCGTTGTGCTTGCCCGACACACGAAGGCATTTCTGCGTGTCGGCGGCACGGTTCCACTTGGCGGGCTGGTTGCCCAAAAAGATGTCCTTGAACTGGTTCATGCCAGCATTGGTGAACATCAAAGTCGGGTCGTTTTTCACTACTATGGGTGCCGATGGCACGATGGCGTGTTGCTTGGAACGGAAAAACTCCAAGAAACTATTTCTAATTTCGTAAGCGTTCATTTTCAATGGATTATGTGTTATTGCTTCAAAAAATGCTTCAATATAGCGTGCAAATTTACGTTAATTATTCTATTTTTGCGCAATAGTTTTTGATTTAGGGCGTTATTTATGGCTCAATCAGATGGATAAATGGCAAAACAAACGCGTTACATATTCAACCAATTGACCCAAAATTTCGAGGTGCTTGAGACCTCAAAATCGAGGAAGGTGTTGCGCTTTTTCTTGATTTTGCTGGCCTTGTTGGGTGTCGCATTCTTATTTGCTGTGTTGTTGTTTACCTTCTTCAAGTCGCCGAAGGAAAAAAGCCAAGCGCGAGAGCTGGAATACATGAAGTTGCAATACGAGATTTTGAACGACCGCCTCGACAACATAGAAATTTTGCTTACCGACATGGAACAGCGCGATAACGACCTCTACCGCGTCATGTTCGAGGCCGACCCCATTCCACGCTCGGTGCGACGTTCTGGTTTTTCTGATGCCGACCGTTATGCTGGACTTTATGGCTATATGAACTCAAACCAGGTGTTGAACGCTGCCCGCAAGCTCGATGTCATCTCAAGCCAATTGTACCATCAGTCGGTGTCGTACGATACCTTGTTTGCTATGGCGCGCAACAAGTCAGACATGCTGGCGCATATCCCTGCCATCTTCCCCTTAAAAGAAACGGAAATCAAGTACATCTCCTCATATTTCGGCTATCGTCCCGACCCCATTTATAAGATTGAGAAATTCCATAGCGGTATCGACTTCTCGGCGCAAAAGGGCACCGAGGCTTACGCCACTGGCGATGGTGTTGTCTGTGACGTTGAGAAAGGCCATTGGGGTTACGGCAACATGGTTACCATCGACCACGGCTATGGCTATAAGACCCGTTATGCCCATCTGCAGAAAGCGGCGGTGCGTAGGGGACAGCAGGTGAAACGCGGACAACTGATAGGCTTCATCGGCAACACGGGCAAGACCACGGGCGTCCACCTGCACTATGAGGTGCTGAAAAACAACGCGCCTATCAACCCCATCAATTTCTTCTACAAAGATCTCACCCCCGATGAATACGAGCAAATCCTTGAACAATCAACCCTCCCGACCCAATCAATGGACTAGGTATGAAGTATGAGGTTTTGAGGTAGGAATTGGACGCGCTTCGCGTCATTGCGAGGAGGAACGACGAAGCAAATCGAAGATTGGCTAACGCCGAATTATCATTTCAACGGAGTTAATCTAGGGAAAACAAAAAACATGAAATATGGAAGAGACTAATACCAACGGAAAATACTATTACTCGATTGGCGAAGTGGCCGCGATGTTCAACGTGAACACCTCGATGATCCGTTATTGGGAAAAGGAATTCGACGTGCTGCGTCCGCGCAAAAACAAGAAAGGTAACCGCCTCTTCACCGAGCGCGATGTGCGCTATGTGCATGTCATCTACCAGCTGCTTAAGGTAAAAGGCTATACCTTAGCTGGTGCAAAAGCCGCCCTCAAGGACAGGTTCAGCGACTACGAGGAACGCATCATCATGTTGGAAACTTTGGATAAAACCCGCAATTTCCTCATCGATTTGGATAAGGCTTTGGCAGAGAAACAGAAAAAGGCTTGATTATTCTTCCAGCAGATTCCTCGCTTTCAGATATACTCTCCATTTCTCCAGCACCTGCGTCATGTCGTCGGGCAGCTCGGAGGTGAACATCATCTGCTTGCCAGTCGTCGGATGCACAAATCCCAACTCTTTAGCATGTAGGGCGTGGCGCGGCATGATTTTGAAGCAGTTGTCAATGAATTGTTTGTATTTGGAGAAAGTGGTGCCTTTCAAAATGACGTCGCCTCCATACATGGCATCGTTGAACAAGGGATGTCCGATATATTGCGAATGGGCGCGAATCTGGTGGGTGCGTCCCGTCTCCAAGCGGTATTCGTTAAGCGTTACGTAACCGAAACGTTCCAGTACCTTCCAATGGGTGATGGCATCCTTGCCGTATTCCCCGTTGGGATAGACGGTCATCTTGCGGCGGTCGTTGGCGCTACGCCCGATGTTGCCTACAATGGTGCCTTCGTCTTCGTCGAAGTCGCCCCACACCAAGGCGTAGTAACGACGATGTATGCTGTGCACAAAGAATTGATGCGCTAACACGGCCTGAGCGGCTTCGTTTTTGGCCACAATCATCAGGCCCGTGGTGTCCTTGTCGATGCGGTGGACGAGGTAACCGAAACGGTTTTCTATGTTTTGGTGGGTTTGTTCAAAGTAATAGGCCAAGCCGTGCAGCAAGGTGCCGTCGAAGTTGCCGTGACCGGGATGCACCACCAAGCCCGCTTGTTTGTTGATGACGATGACGTCGTCGTCTTCATAAACGATATTCAGCGGGATAGGTTCGGGTTTAATGTCGGTCTCGCGTGGCGGATAGGTGAACACAATGGAAATCACATCGTTGGGCTTCACCTTATAGTTCTGCTTGACGGCTTTCTCGTTGACCAAGATGTTGCCCGCCTTGGCCGCATTTTGTACACGGTTACGGGAGATGTTGGAGAGATGGTTGGTGAGGTAGGTGTCGATGCGCTCAGGCTGCTGCCCTGGGTCGACCGTCATGCGTATGTGCTCGTAAAGCTCACTGCCTTCTTCGGTTTCAGAAAGCATGTCATCCTTGTTTTCCAAGGTTTCGTTGAGGTCGTCGTTCATTTCTCGATGATGAATTTCTGGGTGATGACTTGACCCTCAGTGGTGACGATGCGGATGAAATACATGCCGTTGTTGAGGTCGCTGACAGAAATCGTAGGTTGATAAACACCTTCATATATCATGCGTCCAGTGAGGTCGTAGAGGCTCATCTGGCCGCTTTCGAGGTTGCCTTCAAGGTGCAGCACATCGCTGGCGGGGTTGGGGTAAATCGCAAAGGTCCCTGAGCCTGTCGAAGGGCCGTTCTCTTCCACACCGATGTAATAGGATGGTCCCACCACGGGACGAATCATCAGTGAACCAGGCTTGTTGCTGGGCTGCCACGAGCCGTTGGCGTTGACGAAGATGTACTGGCTGTTGTCGGTGGTGGCATCCTTGCCAATGTTGATGAGGCCGCTATTGGTTTGCTCGATGCCAATGTAGAAGGTATTGGCAGTGGTCACAGTCTTGTCAAATTTGTAGTAGCTAAAGCGATAAGGCTGCTCTTGCCAATGGGGGCGTTGGCCCTGCAGACGGTAAATCTCGTCGCCAGGCTTGCCGTTTTCGTCTTTCCATATCACGATGTCGAAATACTTGTCGTTGGCATCGTTGAGGGTGTGGTTGAAAAGCAGTTGCACACCTTGGATGGTGTCGTAGTCGGCGATGTCGAACCTGACGGCGAACTTGCCTCCTGCATTGCTGACGCCATAGCCCAACTCCGGAATGCCGTCGTCATAAGCATAGTAATTATACATGCCCATGCGGTAG
Source organism: uncultured Bacteroidales bacterium (assembly GCA_937902805.1). Classification (GTDB taxonomy): domain Bacteria; phylum Bacteroidota; class Bacteroidia; order Bacteroidales; family F082; genus Limimorpha. The sequence continues at coordinate 10,776 of CALEMB010000052.1, read as the reverse complement.
ATCATCGAGTCGACCAAGGGCGGATTGGCAGTGGAGTCGTAGAGGTAATGGCTGATTTGATAGGAGACCGAGTCGAACCACATGTTCAGTGTAAACAACTCGCCGACATAAGGGCAGGCCGGTGATTCGCCATATTCGGGGCATTGCAGGTAACCGTTGGTTTTATAGGGCTGAATGGTGACAGGATCCAAAACGCGGGTGTAATGCTGCCCTCCACCGATTTTCTGTACCGTGTAATAATAGTTGACTTCATGGTCCACGCCGTCAAGGTTGGCGATGTCGAGACTCAGGTTTTCACTAATGGAAGAGTTCGGGTTGGCGCGGTATTGGCGGTAGGGGATGGATTGGTAGCGGTTGAAGAACGAGGGGCGTTGTCCCGAGAAAGTCAGCATGGGGTAGTCGGTATCGTCAAATGTGCGGTTGATGTTCAGGTAGACGAAGTCAATGTTCCAGTTGTCCTCGTTGCTGCGTTCGGTGGGCAGCGAGGAGTTGACGATGCTGGCGTAGTTGTAGAAGCGGATATAGAAGCAGTCTTTGAAAAATTTCTGGTCAAGGATGGGAATCATCACCTGTTTGAAGGTCTGGCCGCCATTCTCTTCCATGAATTCCTCAAGTACCTGTCCCGCTGCACTCCACATGTGGTACCAGGTGGTGTCGGCCACAGTGATGAATACTGAGTCGCAGGGTACGGAAATGTAGTCTTCCAAGTTGGATGGTAGGGTGTCAGTGACAATAGTGTAGAGACCGGCTTGGCAGCCTACGGAAGCCCAAACCGTGTCGCCAGGAAACAGGGTGTCGACCTGCATCTCGGCACAGATATCGGCAATGCTATAGTTTTGATAGTCAAGGAAAAGAAAGTCCTGTCTTTCGGTGGTAATGCCGAATTGCAGCACAAGGGAGTCCGACTCTTCGGGAGCATGGCCGTTGCCTTGAGGCTGATAGTAGAAACTTAGATACACCGAATCGGCAGGGGTGAGGGCACGCGGCTCGGGTTCCATGATAGAGTCGAGTCGGATGCGAACAGAGGTGAGGTATTCTGCGACAAAGGGGTTGCTGATGGCGTAGTCATACACGCGGCCGTTGGCATCGAGCACGTCGAAGGTGGCACCGTTGCGGTTGGGCGGACACAGCGGGAAACCGTCGTTCACCAGCACGTTGTTGTCGGTCCATTTCGTCGAGTCAGGATAAAGTGTGCTTTGGCTGAAGTCGTCGAAGAAGGGGAGGAACCGCGCTTCTGCAACGCCTCTTTGCACAGGGGCTGGATCCGCAGTAGCCCTGAAAACGGTGATTATTTCTTGTGCAGTGGCATGACCGGCAATAATGCCGAATGCCAAAGTCAGAACGATAAACTTAGAAATCGTCTTCATATTCATAGTCGGTGGTTTCTATGGTTTCTGTAATAGTATCAATAATGGGGTTTATTGGCTTTGGACTGTTGACAAGGGAATCCTCGTGAAGCAGCAACTGCATTTCTTCCTTAAAGTTCATGGTCTTGCTGGAATGGTACCACACGTCGACGGATGTGCCAGCGTTGACGGAGCCAGAGCTGGGACCCGGACTCATTCGCCTGACGCACAGGTATTGCAGGCTGTCGTTGTCTTCGTAGATTTCATTGCCGAGGTTCAAGCCCGCAAGGTTGAGCATTCGTTTTATCTCGGAAGCGGGTCTGCCGATCAGGTTGGGCACCTTGACTTTTTCCTTGTCTTGTCCGATGCCGACTTTCAGCACGATTTTGCTGCCTTTCACCAACTCGGTGCCTTCCATGATGGGTTCGCCATTATAATATTGGTCGATGACGTTGTTTTTGTAGGAATAGCTTTGGTAGTCAAGGCGTTCCACATCCAATCCGCTTGATTCAAGCCTGCCGATGGCCTCACGCAACGAGAGGTTTTTCAGGTTGGGCATGGTGGTCTTTTCAGGATTCACAGCCACGATGATGGCATACACGTTCCTGCCTTTCTTGATTTTTGAGCCAGGCAAAGGGTCTTGTTGGTAAATGGAACCAGGTTGCTGCCCTTTTGGATAGACACTGTCGATGAGGATGAAATGGAAATCTTTTGAGTAGTCGTGTTTCACCTGGTTGTAGTCCTGACCAATGAAATCTGGCATGGTATAGACCTTATCGTGTCGGGTGTATTTGTCTAACAACCTGAATGTTAACCATAGCAAAACACCGCAAAGTGCAAAGATGATAAGCAGGTTGAGGTAAAATTTCTTTTTCTTGAGGAAGTACAGGCGTCCCATATTTTCGTATTTTAGCCGTGAATTTACAACTCAATTATGAGTGTTTTTATTGTTATGCTAATTAAACCGACAAAATTACAAAAAATATGAAAAACGTGGCAATTATTTGTGGTGGAGATTCGGGTGAATTCGAAATTTCCATCAAAAGTGCTCAAGTGGTGAAGCAGAACTTGAATCGGGAACTGTATAATTCGAAGATAATTGTAGTGTCGAAAAAAGGATGGTACGGTCTCTTGAAGGATGGCACCCGCGTGGAGGTTGACAAGAATGATTTTTCCATTTCGGTTGGCGGACATAAGATGAAATTCGACGTGGCCTTCAATGCGGTGCATGGCGAGCCAGGTGAGAACGGGCCCCTTTCGGGTTATTTGGAGTTGATGGGCATTCCTTGCACTTCTTCGCCTTTGACCACTTGCGCCCTCACGTTCCATAAGGACTTCTGCAAGCGTCTGGTGGCCTCATACGGTGTCAGAGTGGCACCGTCGGTGCTGATTAACGAGGGGGATCAATATGATGCCGATGAAATTATCAAACAACTTGGACTGCCCTTGTTTGTGAAGCCGACTTGCAATGGCTCCAGCGTGGGCGTGACCAAGGTGAAGACGCCGGAAGATCTCGCTCCTGCTATTTATACGGCAAGGGCGGCTGGCCGACAAGTGATGTGCGAGAAATTTGTCGACGGTCGTGAGTTCGGCTGCGGCGCAATGGAGTATAAAGGCAAGATGATGGTTTTCCCAATTACCGAGATTTGCAGCAAAAACGAGTTCTTCGACTATGAGGCCAAATACACCGCTGGCAAGTGCGATGAGGTGACACCCGCCCAAGTGGATGAAGCCATCGAAATCGAAATCAAGGGGACGACGGCGATGCTGTATGAGAAGCTGGAATGTAAGGGCTTCGTCCGCATGGATTACATCGTCAGCGACGAAGGCGTGTTCTTCATCGAGGCGAACATCGTCCCAGGCATGTCGGAAGCCAGCATCATCCCTGCGCAAGCGCGTTGCTTCGGCCTGTCGCTGGAACAACTGTTCGGAATGGCGATAGAAAATGTCCTATAAACAAATGTAGAGACGCGGCGCGCCACGTCTCTACAAATTTTGTTTCGTTAATAAACGACGATTACACCGTAAGGATGTCTTTCGACTTCAATTCGGTGAGGTCGTCGATTTTTTTGATGTATTTGTCGGTGAGCTTCTGAATCTCCTCTTGCAGGAGCTTCGACTCATCCTCCGAAATCACGTCTTTCTCCAATTTCTTGGCGTCGTCGTTGGCGTTGCGGCGAATGCCACGTATGCCAACCTTGGCTTCCTCGGCGGCGTTCTTGGTGCGTTTCACCAACTCTTTACGGCGTTCCTCGGTCAAGGCGGGCACTGCGATACGCAAGATCTCACCATTGTTGATGGGGTTAAAGCCTAAGTTAGCGTTCAAGATGGCCTTGGCGATGTTGCCGAGTGCACTCTTGTCGAAAGGTTGCACCACAATCATGCGGGCGTCGGTGCAGCCGATGTTGGCGGTCTGCTCAATGGGCACCGTTGTGCCGTAATATTCAACCATAACGCCATTCAGCATAGCCGGACTGGCCTTGCCTGCCCTAATGCCCTGAAATTCATGTTCCAAGTGCTTGATGGTGTTGTCCATGCTTTCAGTGGCCTCGTCTAATACAAATTGGGAATCGTCTGTCATTGCTTTAAAATTTGAAGGCAAAAATAGTTTTTTTTTCGTTTCGGAAGTAGTTCTGTGTGATTTTTTTGTCCTTTACCATTCAAGGCTGAAAACCAACGAGATGTTTGAGATGTTGTCTTGCCTGTCTTCGTAATAACCGGATCCCATCCCCATCAAGTTCATGTGATAGTGTGTGACGGTGACATTGTGGTAATAAGTATATGTCGTCATCAAGTTGAAGGCAATGCGGCTTTTTGTGGCGAAGCGGATGCCAACGCCCACGTCACCATAAGGTCCCCAGTTTTTCTGGGCGTGATAGCCACCAGCCCTGACTCTTACTACAGGACTTACAATTTTGGTTGGCAAAATCACATAGCGAAACGAACCGTAAAATGGTATGAGTTTAGGAGTGTTGAAGATGCCGATTTCATATCCGACACCAAGACCGGCGAAGAACTTGTCATTGAAATGATAGCCGTGCGTTGTTGATATCTTGTAAAGATAGCCATCGACTCCATATTGAGTCCAAACGCCACCAAGGCCTGTTTCCAAAAACCCTGTGTATCCGCTCGGGACGCGAATTGATGTTTCTTTGTTTTCTTGTGCAAATGCCGTAAAGGTCATTAACAAGATGGCAAGAGCCAGAATTGTCTTTTTCATAACAAATTTAATTTATAGTTACTTATTTATAAACGAAAAAGACTCAGAAAAATTGTCCCAAAATGGTTCCCCTTAGTTTAAAGGCTCGTACAGTCCTGTGAGGACCTTGCTCTTGCGTGTGAAGTAGTAACTCAGCTTGTTTACGACGAGTGGTTTCTTGTCTTGATTCCAAAGGTAAGTCCTCACGGTCTTGCCCTTCGGACTGAGGTCATCGCTGAAAACGATGGCATCGGCCACGACGTTGTTGCCTGGAAGGAAATGTCCTTCTGCTGCAACCGAGCTGTGCCAAAGCACGAGGGAGTCGGTCTCGGCATCATGGATTTCGATGACGAGGACGCATTGCTCAAGTTCGGCTTGGCTTTGAATCTGTGCCATAACGCTCAGCGCCTCAACGTCTTCAGGCAAAGAGTCGCATGAGAAGGTGAAGCCTTTTCCCCATTCTTGCCCGTCTTGATAGGAGTAGGGGCTTTCGCTCAAATCATTGAGTAGATATGGACTGTCATCGACGGGCGTTTTGCTTAGCGTCAGATAACGCGAGGTGAACCAGTCTTTCTTTTCGACGAGATAGGGATAGTTGCCCACGGCGGTAGCTTCCCAAATCGGATTGACGTAGTCGGTCCAGCCAAAACCGAGCATTGGGGCTTTGTTGTGCTCGCTTAGCCAACGATTAAAGTCGCTCAATTCGGGTTCGCGTACAAAGTCGCCCTCTTCAGTGTAAATGCGGTGGAAGATGATGCGGTTCTCGACATTGGTTTGTGCCTGATAGAACTCGGCTGCCTCGCCAATTTCGGTGCGTGTGGCAAACTGGATTCTGTCGCCGTATTGGTCTTTGTCTTGCTGCATCTCAACGGCAATTTGGTCGAAACCTTGGTGGTACATCAGGTCGTAATGTCTGCGCTCCATGATGAGCGAAGCCGTTCCTACAAAGAGGATAGCGGCCACGACTAAGGCGGTCTGCCAAGGCGACAAGGTGCGTGTCCCAAATAACGAGAAAGCCACGATGATGACAAAAGGATAGCTGAAAATCAGTGTGCTTTGCTGCAAAATTGGCTCTCGGGTCATAGAATAGACAAAGGCGATGGTAAAGATGATGACGAACCACGCAAGACCTGCCCAACGCAAAGGCTGACGTAGCTTGCTGCGTTTGCCGAGGATGAGGGGCAAAAGAATGACGATGCCCACGGCAAACATGAACAGCATGGAATAGTTCATCGTGTATTGGATGAAATCCACGAGGAAGGTGGACTTGGGTGCCGCCAACCAACCTCCGATGCTACCGCTGACAAAGAGCTGCTGATAGAAGATGGGCAGGGTAGGGGCAAACAAAAGCACGGCACCTATGCCGCTAAACCAATAGGCCTTGCGCCGTTCTTTCGGCAGGAAAAACAAACCCGTGAGGAAGATCAGCCCCGCCTGTGCAATGGAGAAATACTGTATCAGTGAGCAGGCCCAAGCCGAGAGGGCAAAGCCAACATAATCCCTTGTCGTCGCTCTCGTCCCGAAAACAACTTTATACCAAAAATAGGCCATCAGCAGGACGAAGAACAGCCCCGCAGAATAGGGTCTTGCTAACTGGCTATAAAACACCGTAAATTGGCTGACGGCAAAAAACGCTGCCGCAAACAAGCCGACCTTGCGGTTGAACCACTGCTGCCCTTTTAAATAAATAAGGTACACGGAACCGATACCCATCAGTGCGAAGGGCAGCTTGACCCAAAACTCGCTCCACCCGAAAATCCTCACCCAAAGCCAAAGGAAGGTCTCCACCCCGAGTGGATGGCTGTCGGGCATGATGCCTTGCTGGATAAAGTCGTGGAAGTTGTCGAAGCGGGTACGTAGCAAGGCGCTGAACTCGTCGTGCATGAAGGGCACTTGACCCAGCTTCCATAGACGCAGCACTGCCGCTACCAGCATAATGACACCGAGGAGGATGTATTCCATCCTCTTGCTCGGCACGTTGTGGGTTTTGCGCAGATGGGTTTTGCGGGTCCTCATTTCGTCACAAGGGTGCCAATATTCTCGCCGCACAACACCTTCATCAGGTTGCCACGCGTATTCATGTCGAAGACATACATCGGCATGTCGTTTTCCTTGCACATGGTGAAGGCGGTCATGTCCATCACCTTCAGGTTGCGTTGATAGGCTTCATCGTAGGTGATATGCTCGAACTTGGTGGCCGTGGGGTCTTTCTCAGGGTCGGCGGTGTAGATGCCGTCCACGCGGGTGCCTTTCAGGATGATGTCAGCCTTGATTTCCACGGCACGCAGGGCGGAACCCGTGTCGGTGGTGAAGAAGGGGTTGCCCGTGCCGGCGCCCATCACCACAATGTGGCCTTCTTCAAGCAGACGGATGGCCTTGACACTGCTCATCGTGTCAGCGATGCGGTCGATGTAAAGACCCGCCAGCAAGGTGGCTTTCTGTCCTTTGCTTTGCAGGGTCGACTGCATGGCCATCGAGTTGATGACGGTGGCGAGCATGCCCATATAGTCGCCTTGGATGCGGTCCATGCCTTTTGAGGCACCTTGCAGGCCGCGGTAGATGTTGCCGCCACCGATGACGATGCCGATTTGCACACCCGCTTGTGCGGCTTCAATGATTTCGTCGGCATAGTCAGCCAAACGCTGCGGGTCGATGCCGTATTGCTGGCTGCCCATCAGGGCCTCGCCGCTGAGTTTCAGTAATACTCTGTTGTATTTCATTTAAGATTTAAAATTTAAATTATTCAGCGTCTTCTAATCGTCCGTGGCAGTTCTTGTACTTCTTGCCACTGCCGCAGGGGCATGGGTCATTGCGGCCCACTTTCACCTCCTTGCGGATGGGTTGAGTGACCTGACGCTGCTGCGTGTCGCTGTGCGACTGCGCCAGCAGGTCTTGACGTTGCTCACGAATCTTCGAGCGGTCGATGCCTTGGGCGCGTGATTCACGCACATCGCTCGGGTCTTGCTGCGGGATATCGCCACGCATCAGGAAGGAGATGACGTCTTCGTTGATTCTCTCCAGCATGGCCTTGAACAGGTTGAACGACTCCAACTTGTAGATGACCAGCGGGTCTTTCTGCTCGTATGAGGCATTCTGTACCGATTCCTTCAGGTCGTCGAGCTCGCGGAGATGCTCTTTCCAGGCGTTGTCGATGAGGCCGAGGGTGATGCTCTTCTCGATGCAGAGGTTCACCTCACGGGCACCGTTCTCGACAGCCTTCTTCAGGTTGACGATGACATTCAAGCCACGTTTACCGTCGGTAATCGGGATGGCGATATTCTCGAAGTGGGTCTGGTTTTCGTACACGTTCTTGATGACAGGCAGGGTCTTCTCGCCGATGATGCGGGCCTTTTCCTTGTAATGCTCCAAAGCGGCGGCAAAGAGTTTGTCGGCCAATTCCTTGACTTTACCTCTCTCAAATTCCTCTTCGCTGAAAGGTGCATCGAAGCCCATCGTAGCAAGCAATTCCATCTTGAAGCCTTCGTAATCCTTGGCGTCTTGGTACTCTTCAACAAGTTTTTCGCCGAAGTCGAACATCATGTTGTTGATGTCGATGGAGAGGCGCTCTCCAAACAAGGCGTGACGGCGTTTCTTGTAGATGACCTCGCGCTGAGCGTTCATCACGTCGTCGTATTCCAGCAAGTGCTTACGAACGCCGAAGTGGTTCTCCTCGACTTTCTTCTGCGCCTTTTCAATTTGCTTGGTGATCATCGGGTGTTGGATGACCTCGCCTTCCTCAAGACCCATGCGGTCCATGATGCCGGCGATACGCTCTGAGCCGAACATACGCATCAGGTTGTCTTCAAGAGAGACATAGAACTGTGAGCTACCCGGGTCGCCTTGACGGCCGGAACGACCGCGCAACTGGCGGTCCACACGGCGTGACTCATGGCGTTCGGTGCCGATGATGGCCAGACCACCAGCTTCCTTCACGCCGGGGCCGAGCTTGATGTCGGTACCACGACCAGCCATGTTGGTGGCGATGGTCACGGTGCCTGCCTGACCGGCTTCCTTGACGATTTGTGCTTCCTTGAAGTGCAGCTTGGCGTTCAACACATTGTGGGCGATGCCCTTACGCGTCAGCATGCGGCTGAGCAACTCGGAGATTTCCACCGAGGTGGTACCCACCAGCACAGGACGTCCCGCCTTGACCAAAGCTTGGATTTCGTCGATGACGGCGTTGTATTTCTCACGCTTAGTCTTGTAAATCATGTCCTCTTGGTCGATACGGGCGATGGGACGGTTGGTCGGGATGACGACCACATCGAGTTTGTAGATGTCCCAGAACTCGCCCGCTTCCGTTTCAGCGGTACCGGTCATACCAGCCAGCTTGTGGTACATACGGAAGTAGTTCTGCAAGGTGATGGTGGCATAGGTCTGCGTGGCGGCTTCCACCTTCACGTTTTCCTTGGCTTCAACAGCCTGGTGCAGGCCATCGCTCCAACGGCGGCCTTCCATGATACGGCCCGTCTGCTCGTCCACAATCTTGATCTTGTTGTCGATGATAACGTAGTCGACATCCTTCTCGAACAAGGTGTAGGCTTTCAGCAACTGCTGTACGGTGTGCAAGCGTTCCGACTTCTCGGCGAAGTTACGCATCAGCTCGGTCTTGCGCAGTATCTTTTCGTCATTACTAAGATCGGAATGTTCCAAGTCGGCAACCTCGGCACCCACATCGGGGATGATGAAGAATGACGGGTCATTGTAGGCTTGTGCCAGCTGCTCGCTACCCTTATCAGTAAGGACGACGGTATTCAGTTTCTCGTCGATAACGAAATACAGCTCGTCGTCGATGATGTGCATGTTCTCGTTACGGTTCTGCATGTAGAAGCCCTCGGTCTTCTGCATCAACGACTTCATGCCTTCCTCGCTGAGGAACTTGATGAGGGCGTTGTTCTTCGGCAGACCACGATAGGCGCGGAAGAGCTGGTCGGCACCATGTCTCTTTTCATCCTCGGTGGCGTTGGGATCGGTGAGGATACGCTTGGCTTCGGCCAAGATGCCGGTCACATAGCGCTTTTGGGCTTCGTACAACTTGACGACATCGGGTTTCAGTTCGTCAAACTCCTGCTGGTCGCCACGCGGCGTGGGACCGCTGATGATCAACGGCGTACGGGCATCGTCAATCAATACGGAGTCAACCTCGTCGACGATGGCATAGTGGTGTTTGCGTTGCACTAATTCGTCGGGGTTACCTGTCATGTTGTCACGCAGGTAGTCGAAACCGAACTCGTTGTTGGTACCATAGGTGATGTCGCAGTTATAAGCGCGGCGACGTGCAGCCGAGTTGGGCTCGTGCTTGTCGATGCAGTCCACGGTGAGGCCGAGGAACTCATACATCGCGCCCATCCACTCGGAGTCACGTTTGGCCAGGTAGTCGTTCACGGTGACCACATGCACGCCCTTGCCCGCCAAGGCGTTGAGGTAGACGGGCAGCGTAGCCACGAGGGTCTTACCTTCACCAGTGGCCATCTCGGCAATCTTGCCTTGATGCAGCACAATACCGCCAATGATTTGGCAGTCGTAGTGGACCATGTCCCAAGTCACCATGTTGCCGCCAGCCATCCAGCTGTTCTTGAAGTAGGCCTTGTCGCCTTCGATGGTGACATGCTCGTATTTGGCAGCCAGCTCGCGGTCGAGGTCGGTGGCGGTCACCACCACGGTCTCATGCTCGCAGAAGTATTTGGCGGCAGCTTTCACGACGGAGAACGCTTCGGGAAGGATTTCGTTCAATGCCTCCTCGATGTGGTCCAGCTCCTGTTTTTCGAGCTTGTCGATTTGGTTGTAGAGCTTCTCTTTCTCGTCGGGCTCCATGTCGGGGTTGGCTTCGGCCTGGGCTTTCAGCTCGGCGATTTCGGCCACCTCAGTAGCGGTCTTGTTCTTGATGTATTCCTTGAATTCTTGTGTCTTATGCCTCAGGCTGTCGATGTCGAGTTTCACAATGTCCTCGTAAGCCTTGAGGGTCTTTTGGAGTATGGGCTGCAGGGCCTTGTTGTCGCGTGAGGCCTTGTCGCCAAAGAGTTTCTTCAGAAATCCCATTTATTTGTAATTGATAGTTAAAAATTGATAATTGACAATTAGATAGTTGCACTTTGGCAAATTTCGTGCAAAGGTACGGAATTTCCTTGAATGCTTGGAAAAAAGCGACAAAAAGTCAGAAAAACCATGATTCTACGATGTTCCACAAAGTGATTGGCCTGATTGGCTTCTCATGTAAGGGAGTTGGAAAGC
>CALEMB010000051.1 GCA_937902805.1 uncultured Bacteroidales bacterium | reverse complement strand
CCAGAATGGTCAGCGAGCCGCCGTTTTCAATCTTACGGGCAGTGCCGAAGAAGCGTTTTGGCTTCTGCAAGGCGTTGGCTTCCACACCGCCGGTGAGCACCTTGCCCGATGCGGGAGAAACGGTATTATAGGCGCGGGCGAGGCGGGTGATGGAGTCGAGCAGGATGACGACGTCGTGGCCGCATTCGGTGAGACGCTTGGCCTTTTCCAACACGATGTTGGCAATCTGCACATGCTTCGAGGCGGGTTCGTCGAAGGTCGAAGCGATAACTTCGGCGTTGACGCTGCGCTGCATGTCGGTGACCTCCTCGGGACGCTCGTCGATGAGCAGGATGATGAGGTACACCTCGGGATGGTTGGCGGCGATGGCGTTGGCCACCTCTTTCAGCAGGACGGTCTTACCGGTCTTGGGTTGTGCCACGATGAGACCGCGTTGGCCCTTGCCGATGGGGGCGAACATGTCCATGATACGCGTCGAGATGGTGCAGCCTCGGTGCCCCGTGATGTTGAATTTCTCGTTTGGGAACAAGGGGGTGAGGAAGTCGAAGGGGATGCGGTCGCGCACCTCGTCGGGCTGGCGACCGTTGATAAGGTCAACCTTCACCAAGGGGAAGAACTTCTCGCCAACTTTGGGCGGACGGATAACGCCTAGCACGGTGTCGCCGGTCTTTAGGCCCATCAGCTTGATTTGGGACTGTGACACGTAGATGTCGTCGGGCGAGGGCAGGTAGTTATAGTCGGAAGAACGCAGGAAACCGAAACCTTCGGGCATGATTTCGAGCACGCCTTCGGCCTTTACGCTGCTGTCGAACTGGTTCAGCAGATCGTCGCGGCGCGGACGTTGTTCAAAGCGTTCAACACGTTCTTGTCTTTCCTGTCTTTCTTGTTTTTCTTGTCTCTCGTATTTTGGGGCTATAGGAGCCTCTTCGACAACTGGCTCTTCTTCAACGGGTTTTTCTTCTTCGACGGCGGCATTCTCGTTGACGGCTTCGTTGTTTTCGCGTTTGCGTTTACGCTTCTCCTTGAAGCTCTCTTTCTTGTCGTGCTGGTGCTTTGTTTCGGCAGGCTCTTCTGTGGCGACAGGCTCGGTAGCAGGAGTGGGCTCTGCAACGGGGTCTTCCTTTTGGACAGGTGCTTCCGTCATCTGGGGCGTATTCTGACGTTGCCATTCGCTGACGTTGGCTTCGGCGTTCTTGCTGATGCGCGGGCGCTTGGCGCGTTTGCCTTGTGTTTCAGCGGCGGGCTCCTCCACTGCAGGTGCGATGGGCTCTGCTGTTTTTTCCACGGGAGCCGGCTTTTCAATGGCTTTCTTGGGCTCGGGTTTCTTGGGTTCGGGTTTCTCGACTTTGGTTTTTTGTTTTTTAGGTTTCTCTGTTTTTTTGATGTCAGGGTGGTCTACCTGATGGTCGATGATGTCGTAGATGAGTTGCATGCGGTCACGGTTTTCATCGTCGATGCCCATCTCGGTAGCAATGATTTTGAGGTCGTCCAACGACTTCTCATTGAGTTCAAAAATGTTATACATAGATTAAATATGGGATTTACTAATTCCTGTATGGAATAATAATCGTGATACAATAAATTCTAAAGGAACAATTTTGGATGCCAAATGATTGGCTAGGTTTTGAAAAGTGTCGCAAAGATACGACTTTTTTTTGGATTGGCAATTATTCTGAGAAAAAAACGTATTTTTGCAGCCACTTAATACGAATTATCATGTCACAAAGAACACAATCCATTTTCTTTTTCCTCTCAGCGCTGATGTTCGCCATGCTGTTTTTCCTGCCTTTCGCAAGCTTTTATGGTGATTTCAGCACCTTCGACTTGTTTGGCTATGGTGTCACTTCACCAGATAACTTCGGCAAGGACGCTTCGCCGTTCAGCATGACGTTTTCGCTGCCTATACTGATTTTGACCATCACAGCGATGGTTTTGAGCGGTTATCTGGCCATGGGCTTGTTCCGCGCGGTGAAATTGTCGCAGTTCCAGAAGCTGTCGAAGATTGCCCGTATTGACATCGTCGTCATCGTGGCCTGCATCGCGGCTTTGCTGGGTTATTCCTATTTCATCATTCCCAAGATGGCACAATCGGTCGACATCACCATCAACCAGCCGACTTTCAGACCGGGTGTTGCTTTCCCGTTGATTGCCTTGGTGCTGATGATTGCCGCCAGTTCGGGGCTGAAGAAGGACATCCAAAAGGTGCGTTCCACCGACCGCATCCGTTGATAGGATAAGGATAAAAAAAACAAAGGCCGACTTCCATTGGGGAGCCGGCCTTTTCGTTTTCATAGGACTCGGTGGCGGTCGATTTCAAAGATTTCCATATCCTTGAACGCCTTCCCGTCGATGACCATTCGGATGAAGGTGATTTGCTTGTGGAAGCCGCTGTTGCCCGCAGCTCCCGGGTTGATGTGGAGCAAGTTGAATTTCTCGTCATACATCACCTTTAGGATATGCGAGTGGCCGCAAATGAAAAGATCGGGCTTCCTCTCCTTTATGAGATACTTCACCTCAGACATATAGCGGCCCGGATAGCCTCCGATATGGGTCATGAAGACTTCCACATCCTCCACGTGGAAAAACAGGTCCTCGGGGTATTGCATCCTCACGATATGGTCGTCGATGTTGCCATGCACGGCGCGCAAGGGCTTGAAATGGGCCAGCGCATCAGCGGTTTCGATGTTGCCGATGTCGCCTGCATGCCACAACTCATCGACATCCTTGAAGAAGTCGAAAAGCTGCGGAATAAGGGTGCAGTGCGTGTCCGATAAGATGCCGACTTTCAGCATGTTATTTCAAGTTAATCATAAAGCCTATCGCCAGCACCTCCTTGAATTGCACCTTTGAACCTTCAATCTTAATACCTTCAGCGTCGTAGAACGGGATGTCGTAGTCGTAAATCAGATGCGTGGAAAGATTGCAGTTGAGCCAGTCGTTGACTTTCAGGACGAGCATGTTCTGCCAGTCGACATCGACATATTGCGGGTTCTTCAGATAGTTGGAGAAGAGCTCAAGCTTTGTGCTGAAATCGATGTTCTTGGCGATGGGGTATTGGAACTTGGCCACGACGCGGGCACCAAATTCAAAGCGGACTTTCTTACCAGGAATCCAGTCGGTGCTGTCGTTGGGGTTGAAGTAGCCCGGCTCGACACCGTAGGCACCCACTTCGGCCAAACGCTGGTCGTTGACGATGGTAACACGACCTGTGGCAGGGGCGAAGTAGAGCGAGAAATACTTGTTGGGTATCCAATCGATACCAAGACCCAAAGTGATGTAAGCGGGAGCGAGGAACTTGGAGATGCAATTCGTTGAGTCGGCGGCATAGTTGAATCCGGGGGCGAATTGTGACTTGAAGGATAGCTCAGCGGCATAGTCGAGATGCTTGGTAGCTTCCAGCCCGACCAAGGAGGAGAACTCGATCATGTCGTCGGTCTTGATGGGTTTGTTTTTGAAACTGTAAACGCAGTAACCCAATGACATGCTCAAGGTGTTGTCCCACCTGAATTTGTTCTTTAAATAATGGATTTCGTAATTGAAGAGGCCTTGACCAGTGAGCGAATTCTGTCCTCCAGCAGCCCAATTGGTGTAGGAGCTCTGTCCGAAGTTGAGGCTGAAATTACCTTTGTGGGTCCAGCCCTGTGGTTGTTCGTCTTGCGCAAACGTGGCGATGACTAAAAACAAAGCCAATGCGGTAAGTAAAACTTTTTTCATAACGTTGATTATTAAATGTTTATTTATTTTTCAAACTCTAAACTCTCAACTCTAAACTCTCAACTAATAATTATTCCCATCTTGGAAATTGCGGCTTCCAATGCTAAACGTAATGTCCTGCATGTTGTGGCTGCGGACGTATTTGCCGTTTTTCTCAGCAGGAACCCAGACGGTCTCTTGGATAAGACGAATCGCCTCGTTGTCGCAGCCGCCACCCACCGAGTTGACGATGACGATGTTCGATACGCTGCCGTTGGTCTCCACCACGAAGCTCAGCCTCACCGTGCCTTGAATTTCGCGCTCCCTGGCGGCCTCAGGAAACTTCAGGTTGTTGGCGATGTACTTGCCCATGTTGCTGCCATCAGCAAAATAGGGCTTGGCCACTTCGTTCAGCTGCTTGTATTCGTAGATTTTATATGAGGTGTCGGCTTCCAAGGTGAGCGGTACAGAAGGGCGTTCATGACGTTTCCAGTGGCGCTTGTAGCTCTTGGCGTTGAAGTCGATTTCGTATTCATAGTCATATTCAATGGGCACGCCGATGTTTAAGGCAGGCTTCCAGAGGATGGTCTTCACCAGATGCAGGGCGACGGGTGAGGCCGCCTCGCTGAAACTGGATTTGACGGTATGCTGGCTGGCAATGCCATCTTTGTAAATGTGGAAACTGACGACGACAGCACCGCTGTTGCCTTGGTCGAGGTCGCTTTGCGGATAGACGAGGTTCTGGGTGATGTAGTCCTTGGTCAAGGCCTTGCCGCAAACGGGCTCGGGCTCCGTGATTTGTGCTTTCAGTTGCCATCCTGAAACGAGAATGGCCAGTACGATGAGGATTCTAGCTTTCATGGCGTATAGTTTTGATGATGCAAAAGTAAAGAAATTGTTGAAAAAAGTCTTACCTTTGCGCAAATTTTACGACAATGGAAGACAGCTACAAAAATAATATGGTGTTTGGCATCCACCCCGTGCTTGAACTGATTCGTTCGCAAAAGGAGATTGAGAAAGTGTATATCCAGGGCGGCACGCGCTCGCCTGAGATTGCGGAGATTGCCAACACCTGCCGCGCCAACGGCGTTCCCGTGCAGTTTGTACCTGTTGAGAAGATGAATCGCCTGACGCGCAAGAACCACCAAGGCGTAGTGGCTTTCATTTGCCCGATAGAATACCAGCCTCTCGAAAAGGTGGTGCAGATGGTCTTCGAAGATGGTCGTGACCCCTTTATCCTGATGCTCGATCGCGTCACCGACGTGCGTAACTTCGGTGCCATTGCCCGTACGGCCTATGCCGCCGGCGTGGATGCTATCATTATCCCCAATCATGGCTCAGCCTCTATCAACGGCGATGCGATGAAGACCTCGGCGGGGGCGTTGTCTTTAATCAATGTCTGCCGTGTGGAGAATATGAAGGATGCCATTGACTTCCTGAAGGCCAGCGGCCTGCGTGTGGTGGGCTTCACCGAGAAGGCGCACGACAGCTTCTGGAAGGCCGACCTCACGGGCCCGCTCTGCGTGATGATGGGCTCCGAGGAGGACGGCATTAGCCCCGCCTACATGAAACGCCTCGATCAACACCTGA
>CALEMB010000050.1 GCA_937902805.1 uncultured Bacteroidales bacterium | reverse complement strand
TGGATTGCTTCGCACTTCGACAGGCTCAGCAACATCCTCGCGATGACGCAAAGCGGCAGTCAGGCGCAAAGCAGGATTGCAGCAGAAAAAAAGGCGACCCTCAGAAATGAAGGCCGCCTTTTGCGTTGAGCAGTTATACTTCCGTGAGCAGGAAGGCCATATAAAACGGAATGGTCAGCAGTGCGCCCTCGCGCCCAACATTGTAGTCGCCTATCTTGATGGCATGACTGACATGGTATTTCTCCGGATGCGCCAAAACCGTTCGCATGGATTTGGCATTGCCGGTGCGGGCTTTACATTCCACCAACACACACTCGCCTTTGTATCGCATCAGGAAATCAATCTCCAAGCCGCTGTCCTTGTGGAAATAATAGAGTTTGCGCCCCATCTTACCGAAGATGTCGGCGATAAGGCTCTCATAGACAGCACCTTTGTATGCGCCTAAATCGCCTTGCATAATGCTCCAGGCAGTACCTTCTTCAAGCATGCTGACGAGCAAGCCCGAATCTGCCATATACACTTTGAACTGGTCTTTGATGGCCACGCCTTCAAGCGGCAATTCGGTAATCTCTGTGTTGTAGCAGCGATGGATTATTCCCGCGTCTTCAATCCATTGCAGGCTGCCGGCATAGTCGCGCCCTTTGGCTTGGGGCCGAACGACTGTATAGGTGAACTTCTTGTAATCGCGAGCCAACTGCTTTGGGATTGACTCGAAACACTCGCGAATACGCGGTTTGTCGGCGGCTGGGGCATATTTTATCATATCCGATTCGTAACTGTCGATGATAGCCAATTGCACCTTACGCGTTTCGCCCATGTTACGGGTCGTCAGGAACTTTGCCACGGCTTCCGGCATACCGCCAACAAAAACATACTGGAGCAATAGCTGACGGAAACGATTGTGGAAAGCCTCGTTGAGCGGTTTCTCTTCCGCCAAGTGCTGACGCAAGATGTCGATATGCTCCGCTCTGATGCCGTTTGCCCACAGCCATTCCTCAAAGTCCATCGGATACATGTGAACAATCTCTTCGAAGCCAACAGGAATGGACGCTTCTTCCTCTTCTTGCTGCTCCTCCTTGGTTTTGTAACCGTTAACACCGAGCAGTGAACCGGTACAAAGCACATCGTACCGACCATCGAGGCAGAAGAATTTGAGCGACGAACGCGCACGAGGACAGTCTTGTATCTCGTCAAAGACGAGGCAGGTCTTTCCTGGAACAAACTGCGTGCCTCGAATACCCAAGGCGATATTGGTTGTGAGGGTCTCTACGTCCAAATCTCCGGCAAAGAAGGCTTTGTAGGTCTTCTTTTCATGGAAGTTGAGATAGATGACTTGCTCATAGTTCTTTTGGGCAAATTCCAGTACGGAACTGGTCTTTCCGCACTGACGAACACCTTTGATAACCAACGGCTTATGCTCGCGTTGATTCTTCCATTGCTGAAGGAGAGATTCTATTTTCCGTTTATACATAACACCTTTTTATAGCGACTTTTCTACCATTTGAACACCTTTTTCAAGCGACTTTTGTGCAGAATATACACTTTTTTCAAGCGACTTTCGGGCGCAAATATACAAATAGTTTGCAAAACTGACGAAAAAAAAAACATCTCTTTCTTGCGGCAGCAGGCTGGCAACAAAACGGATTCCCTGGATTGCTTCGCACTTCGACAGGCTCAGCAACATCCTCGCGATGACGCAAAGCGACGCTACGCAAAGCGGCTGTGGGACTCCCCCGCCCTTCGGGCACCCCCTCTCAGACCTTAAAACTATGGCTTGCTTTATTTCTTCTTTTCGGGTTTCAGTTTTTGCCAGGATAGGGAATGTCGAGCTGCTTGCAGATTTTCATACAAGTAATGTCGTTAAGGTCTGGATGACGCGGAATGGCCGACACGACCCCGTTTTTCTCATTCAGGAACAAACTGTGGCGGCTGCCTTCCCTGACAAGGGTGCAGCCGTTTTGGTTGAGGAATGCAACAAACTGCTTTCTTTTCATGCAATAGCCAGTTTTCGGTAAAACACGCGACGACCACGTGCTTCGGCTGTGACTTTGTCGCGGTAGTAGTCAAGCACGAGGTTGATGGCGTCCTTCATGTTCTCCATGAGTTCTTCATACGTGTCGCCCTGGCTAATGGCAGCAGGCAACTGGACGCATTGGCCGGTGTAGGTGTTGGTCTTCGGGTCTTTTTCTATGATTACCGTGTATTCCATTTTTCGTTTATTGTTTCCGCCTGCAAAAATACACACTTTTCCCTTCACAGCCATAGATTGTTGAAAAAACACGAAAAAAGGCGACCCTCAAAAATGAAGGTCGCCTTGGGGTTTTGAGGTTATATCTTCAAATGATTCTGTTTATTGTTGCACGATGCGCGCGAGGCGGACTAAGTTGCCATAGTAGTAGTTGTCGGTGTTTGACGCGGCAGAAACGTACGAACCTGTGATTAATAATTCGTACGCATTATTGTACGCAGCAGGCGTAGAAGACCAGTAATAACCATTACTTCCACTTCCTACATCCATTCCTTCGCGTTGGTCAGCGACAGGCAGGAACATAGCGCCATCCGCCTCGTAGGTGTTGGTCCAGGTCGTAGCGTCGATGACGTTGGCGCTCCAATTGTGGCTTGTCGAGTTGATGCTCAACGTAGAAGCATCGGGCAGGACGATGATGCCGTGCACTCCGTTCACGGTTGCATGGCCGTAGAGTGAGGAGGCATTGGTACGGCCTGTGAACAGGTAATTCCATTCATCCTTTGTGAGGGTGTACCAGTCGTTGTGGCCGTTGAGGGTACCCTGGAAGTCGGTGCTCCAATGATAACTGGAGGAGCTTTCTACTGTTTGGAGCGGGTTTTGGCCATCGCCCCAGGTGCCCCAGCCGAAGTAGTCGACCCAGTTGGTGGCGTCCCATGCGCCGATATAGTCGTACTGGTGCTCGGCGAAGCGCCAGCCCTCGCCGCTCTTGTACTGCAGGTTGCCCGGAGCAAATTGGACAGCCTGGGTGGCACTGACCGAGAACTTATAGGTGATCCATCCGTTGGGGATGCCGCTGGGGCCCGTGGGCCAGGTTACGCCGCTGGCCTTGGTGAAGGTGCCGGTGGCGGCCACACTATTCATCCAGCCGGAAAGGCAGAGACCTGCATCGAATCCAGAAGTGGCCAGACAGGTAACGGAGTTGAGGTTCAAGCAACCTCTGAACATATTGCTGTAGCAAAGATAAACCAGCTCGGAGGCAGGCAGCTCGGGGGCCGTGGTCAAGTTCGTGCAGCCCCTGAACATAGTGTTGTAGCAACCATTAGCCAGCGTGGTGGCGGGCAGTAGGTCATCAGGAACCGTTTCCAAGCTCACGCAGTTGTCGAACATATAGGAGTAGCAACTTGTAGCCAGCGTTGTGGCGGGCAGCTTGTGAACTGTAGCCAAGTTCGTGCATTCAGCGAACATATATTGACAGCAAAACTCAGCCAGCCCTGTAGCAGGCAGCGCGGGGGCTTCGGTCAGGCTTGAACACTGATAGAACATGTAGTGATAGCAAGCATAAGCCAACTGCGTGGCGGGCAGTAGGTCATCAGGAACCGTTGTCAAACTCTGGCAGTTCGTGAACATATTTTGATAGCAATAATCAGCCAGCTGTGTGGCGGGCAGTGCGGGAACCTTGGTCAAACCCGATTTTTGGAACATACTTTTATAGCAATGATGAGCCAGCTGTGTAGCGGGCAGGACTAATTCCTTGTCAGGATGAATGTCTATCCGGTAGTTATTATAGAAGAGTCGATTAAATGCATATTCTGGGATCGTGTAGTTAGTTGCATAATCCTCGGCATGGAGAAGGCTCATGATGTTACCGTAGATGTAGCAATTGCCAGTGCAGGTGAAGGTGTGAACAAAACTACTTTGATTGAAATTCGTATTGTTTCCACGGAACGAAACCATGTCTCCGGCATTGGTGAGTGTGACAGCAGCGTCATAAGTATTCCAATTCACGCCATCTGTGCTATATTCCAAATTAATACCTGATGTATTATTAAGTTCGACGCTCGCGCCAGCCTCTCTTGCCTCGAAGGTGAGCGGGGTGGTGAGAGGATTGAAAGGCACTACCTCAACAGGAGTCATCGTGCTTAAAGTGTTGACAGACACGGGAACCTCGTTGGCGGTCGATTTGCTGAAGATGACGTTATCGCCGTTTTTCACGTTCATCGTGAAGCCGTGGAGGGTGACGGCGGGAACCACCACGTAGAACTTCTGGGCCGTGGAGGTCAAAGTGGCGTTGCAGTTCAGTCTCACGGTGTTCGTGCCTTCTGTTGGATAGGTGGGCTCAGGATTCATGTAGTCGACGGTGAACGTGCCGTTCAGCTTGTCATCCGGGCCGCCCACAATCTCGATGGCGGTGA
>CALEMB010000049.1 GCA_937902805.1 uncultured Bacteroidales bacterium | reverse complement strand
GAGATCTACACTCTTTCCCTACACGACGCTCTTCCGATCTCGATCTCTACCTCATCAAGACGGCTTCGGAAGGTGTGGTGACAACCCAGCGTTTTGTGAAACAATAAACGGTTGATACACTACACTACGATGAAAAAACATATATTAGTCCTTTGTGCCATAGCATTCAGCCTGAGTGCTATGGCACAGCGTAATATCACGCTGCGTTCGACCGACAAGGCAGCATGTGTAAAAAGCGATATGACGGGGCTGAAGGCCTCGTTCTCGTTCTCAGGCATTGAGGCTCGTGAGCTGCAAAGCGAGCGTGGCGTATTCTCAACGCTCACTATGCCCAACACCGTCATCGGCGGCAACGAGGGCGAGCCTCAAATCCCGGTGGTGAACCAGCTGATTGCCATACCGTTTGGCGCTACGCCCACCATCCGTGTGACGAGTTATTCCACAACGGATTACCGTCTTGAGGATTACGGCATTCATAGACTGTCGCCTCGCCAACCCGACGTTTTTAAAGACGAGAACCCCGAAAACGTTCCTTTCGCCTACAATGAAGCCGCCTATCAAGCCCGTGGTCTCCGCTCGGAACCCGTGGCCCGCGTCGGCGTTGAAGGCACAATGCGTGGCGTTCGTGTAGGTCAGATGACCCTTGAACCTGTCAGCTACGACCCGTTCAGCAACACCATCCGTGTGTTCAACGACATCGAAGTGGAAGTGAGCTTCGACGGTGCCGATGCCCGAGCCACGAAAGACCTGCTGGTGAAGACCTACAGCCCTTATTTCACTGGCGTTTACGACCAACTGTTTAACGGTCAAGTTGTCAGAGGGGTGTACGAAGACCACCCTGACCTGTTGACCGCTCCCGTGAAGATGTTGGTCATTGCCAACCGTATGTTCGAGAATTGCATCCAGAATTGGGTGGCTTGGAAGACCTTGAAAGGCATTTATGTGGATGTGAATTATACCGATGTCATCGGCACTACTGCTGAGGAAATCCAGAGCTTCATCCAAGAAAAATATGCCCAAGATGCGCCGACCTTCCTGATGATTATGGGCGACCAAGCCCAGGTGGTGAATTCGGGCATTGGAACCAAGACGGGCTTCGTTACCGACCTTTACTACTCCAGTGTTGACGGCGACCAGTTCCCGGATATGTTCCACAGCCGTCTTTCTGCTGAGACCGTCGATGAAATGACGGCTATGCTCAACAAAGGCATGGAATACGAACAATACACCATGCCCGACCCGAGCTATTTGAACAATGCGCTTTTTGTGGCCGGTTACGACAATACGGGTTGGGACGTTATCGTTGGCCGTCCTACCGTTTGGTATGCCACCAACTATTACTACAATACAGAACACGGCTTTAACAACGTCCATGAGTTCAGTCACGGCATCTTTGACAATTGTTACACGTATCTGAACTCTGGTGTAGGCTTCGCCAACTACACGGCCCATGGTAGCGAGACAGCCTGGTTAGACCCGCTTTTTTCCGTTGAAAATGTCAACAACCTGACCAATGAGCACAAGTATTTCCTTGCCATGGGAAACTGCTGCAGAACCGGAAACTGGGGCTATAATGAATCCCCCTGTTACGGAGAAGTGCTGACTCGTGCTGAAAACAAAGGTGCCTATGCATACATCGGTTCCTGCCCTCCCACGACTTGGTATAACGACTATTACTTTGGTGTGGGTGCCACGACCGTTAACACGAACCTTTCGACGGGTCAGCTTGGCGTCATGCCGACCTATGAACAGACCACAATGGGCAGTTATGATGCCATTTGGAGAAATGACGCCTACAACACCGTTTGCGCCATCCTTTATGCCGGCAACCTTGCGGGCAACGCGGCCAGGGCTCTTGGCTATAGCGTCCATTGCAACCCTCAGTATTATTGGGAAGGCTATCATGTGCTGGGCGATGGCTCCATCATGCCTTATCGAGTGCAACCAACCGTCAACAACGTGAGCCACATGCACGTCTTTCCTATAGGTTGGGAATCCTTTGAGGTGAACGCCGTCGCAGGGTCATACGTGGCTATCAGCGTGGATGGCGAGCTTATTGGTACCTCGCTTGTGGACGATTCCGGTAGGGCCTACGTCCCAGTTACTCCAGTCCATACGAATTGCAATGTCACCATTTGTGTGACCGCTCCCCAACGCATTCCTTATATTACCACCATTCCTTCCTCAATCGTTGAAGGACCTTATATTTCGGTCGACAGCTATACTCCAACCCTTGCCCATGTCGGCGACACCATCGATTTGAGTCTTAATTTCAAGAATACGGGTACTGAGGCCACTACAGGCATCACCACCGTCACCTTGACTTCGACAAATTCTGATGTCATCATTGTCGATGAAACCAGTAGTTTTGATGCTTTGGCCCCTGAGACCATGACGACTGTGAGCGGTTTCAAGTTCCTCATTGCCCAAGGTGTGGCCGATGGCTCAGAACTGACCCTCCACTATGCCGCCGTCAACGGGGAGCATCGTTGGGAAGGCAATATCGTGGTTACTGCCAACGAAGCAGTATTGGCTTATCAAAGCATGAAGTGGGATGGCAGTTTTGTCCCAGGTGAAACGATTACCGTGACCGCCAAGTTCAAGAACAGAGGCCATTATCAAGCCAACAATGCCGTGGTCACGATGAGTTCCGCCAATAGCTATATCAACATCACCAATCCGTCGATTAATGTGGGTACTATTGCTGTTGATGAAGAGGTGATTTGCCAATTCACGGCCACTGTTTCGGCTGATTGTCCCGAGGACGAGCAAATCCCTGTCAACTTCACTATGACGGCCGATGGCGGACTCGAGGTGCAAGCCAATGAGACGTTGAAGAACTCCTGTAAAGTCATATTCGAGCTTAGTGACTCCTACGGTGACGGATGGAACGGGAACAAGTTGATTGTTTCTTTTGATGATGGAAGCGAAGCCCAAGAGTTGACCATCGAAAGAGGCGGCGGTGCTTTATATGAATTGGAAATAGGTCACGGCGTTCATGTGACGTTGACCTGGCATTCGGCGAGTATGGCCAGTGAATGTTCGTTTGTCGTGAAATACGATGGCGATATGTTGGTCTATCAATCGAGTGGCACCCCATCTTCTGGTGTCCTCTATGAGTTCGACTGCGACTGCGCCATGGTTTACCAGACCTTCTTCGTCACGGCTGTTCCCGATGACGATGCGCACGGTACGGTCGTTGGCAGCGGAGAGTTCCATTATGGGGCAAGCTGCACAGTGACTGCCACGCCTGCTGAGGGTTATCTCTTCACCAATTGGACCCAAAATGGCGAAGTGGTTTCCTACAGTGTTTCCTATTCTTTTGATGTGACAGCCGATGTGGATTTGGTAGCCAACTTCGTTGAAGGTTTGGAGATTGGCGAAGGAGGCGATGCGACAAGCGATTACCTCCCGAGTTATAGTTTGTACAAAAACACGCTTTCCGAGCAAATCTATACCTCTGAGGAATTTGGCGAAGCAGGCGTTGTTACCAGCATTGCCTTCTATAACGGCGGCACAGCAAAGACGCGCTACTACGACTTTTATATGAAAAACTCGTCGAAGACCACCTTTACCGGAAACAGGGATTGGGAAAGCATCTCCGATGCCGACAAGGTGTTTAGCGGCAATGTCACCATGGTGGCTAACGACTGGACGGTTATCACGTTGGATCCGCCCTTCTTCTATGACGGCGTGTCGAATGTGGTGCTTGTTTCAGACGACCATACGACTTCAACCAGCAGTGGCTTGAGATGCCGTGTGTTTGATGCCACAAGCCAGGCCATCCGTGTCTATAGCGAAAGCACAAACTACGACCCGATGAACACTTCCACTTACTACGGGACCATCATGGATGTGAAAAACCAACTCCGCATCACCAAGTCGGCACCCTCCACTGAGCCTGTCAACATCACGGTGAGTGTTGATCCAGTCCAGGGTGGCACAGTGACGGGTGGTGGCGAGTACACCTTTGGTGAGACTTGCACACTGACGGCAGCGGCCAATGCAGGCTACTTCTTCATCGGTTGGACTGAAAACGACGAAATTATCTCCAACGAGTTGGAAATCAGTTTTGTGGCTATTAGCGATAGAACGTTTGTGGCTTCGTTCATCCAAGCTACGGAAATAGGTACAGGAGAAACGACCAACAACTATTTGCCGAGTTACAGCTATTACAATTATGCCTTGAGTCAGCAGATTTACACGCCGGAAGAAATCGGCACAGCGGGAACCATCTCCTGCATGGCTTTCTACAACGAAGGAGCGGAGAGAACTCGCACATACGATTTCTATTTGGCCACTACGGAGAAGTCATCCTTCAGCAGCAATATCGACTGGATTGCGATGAAAGAAGCGGACAAGGTGTTCAGCGGCAGCGTCACGATGGCTGCCAACGCATGGACCTTTGTGGTTTTTGACACTCCGTTTGAGTATGACGGCACCTCTAACCTGGTCGTTGTGGCCGATGATAATTCAGGAAGCTACAACAGTTCGCCTTATATGGCTTGCTCGGTTTACAGCACAAGCACAAGCCAAGCCCTCTATTCGTACAGCTCCTCCACCAACTATAACCCGCTGTCACCTCCGACCACTTCAGGCGCTACCAGTTGGAATCCGAATGCCAATGCGGTTTTGTCCGTGAAGAACCACCTGCTTCTTGGTATCTCGACACCGCAAGCCCCAACCCTTCCGCTGACCATCAATGCCTACAGCGGCAACGGTGGCTACTATCTCATCTCCGTCCCCTTCGAGGAAGTTGACCCCACGGCTGTGGAGCACATGCTTGACAACAGTTATGACCTCTACACATTTGACGAGAGCCAAGATCGGGAATGGATGAATTACAAGGCGGGCAGCTACAACCTCGAAGCTGGCAAGGGCTACCTTTATGCCAATAGCCATGATGTGACGCTGAACTTCGCTGGAACGCCTTACAGTGGCAATGGAGAAATTGACTTGGCTTATACGCCAAATGCCGAGTTTGCCGGTTGGAACCTCATTGGCAACCCGTTTGCTAACAATGCTTCCTTAGACATACCTTATTATAGATTGAATGATGAGGGTAGTGCCTTGAAAGCGGAGACCGAAAACACGGCCGTCGCCATGATGGAAGGCGTGTTTGTGCAGGCAACGGCAGCCAACCAAACGGCTACCTTCACGGCCCAAACCAGGGAATCGGGACAACAAACCATAGCCCATATCGACATCATGGCCAGCGACAACAAGGGCACCGTCGTTGACAACGCCATCGTCCGCTTTGATGGCGGCGCAACGCTTGGCAAGTTCCAGCTGGACGCGAATAGCACCAAGGTCTATTTCACGCAAGAAAACGGGAACTATGCCATCGTCAACGCTGACGACATGGGCGAAATCCCCGTCTGCTTCAAGGCTGAGAAGAACGGCCATTACACACTCACTTTCAATGTGAACAACGTGGACATGGATTATCTCCACCTCGTTGATAACAAGACGGGTGCCGACCTTGACCTCTTAGCCACATCGAGTTATAGCTTCACCTCCCAGACGACCGACTATGCCAATCGATTCAAGCTGGTGTTCGGCATCGGGCAAAATGAAGACAACTTCGCATTCGTTAGCAACGGACAAATCATCCTCACTGGCGTTGACGACAACAGCATGATGCAGATCATTGATGTCACGGGGCGCATCATCATTTGTAGAGATGATGTGAACGCCGTCTCTACCAGCGGGATGGTTCCTGGCGTGTATTTGTTGCGCCTGATCAATGGCGACAACGTGAAGACGCAGAAAATCGTCATCGAATAAAGGCCAATGACGACCTTTGTTAGACGCTGAAATAGTCGAAACCGACGATGGGTGTTGTTGGGATGGAACACCACACACTCCTTAGGTGTCTGTGCCAATAGCATAATGGCATGGGCCACCTCGTCGATGGGCGAGAACTCAAAGCGTTGGTCAAGGGCATCGTATGGCACCATTCTTATGACCACACAGGCACGCAACATTGCGAGGAAGTTGTTGGTGTTGATGTTGATTTGGAACTTTTTCCATCGGTATTTATGCTGCATTTATGACAATTTATTACTTTTGCACCAAATGTAAAGTATCAGATTATGTTAGAACAAGTTTTAAGAGATTTATTCATAAAGTCATTCAAGAATTTATACGGTCAGGAACCGCCTGTGCAGCAGGTGAATTTCCAAAAGACACGCCCCGAGTTTGAGGGCGACATGACCATTGTGGTGTTTCCCTTCGGAAAACTGGCGGGTCGCAATCCTGAGCAACTGGCCAACGAGATGGGTGCCGAAATGATCAAGGAATCGGACATGATTGCCAAGTTCAATGTGGTGAAAGGTTTCCTTAACCTGCTGATTTCCGATAAGTTCTGGATGGATTTCTTCAAGGCAAACCATGAGAACCGCGAGTTCGGCCGCAAACCCGTTTCGGGAAAGAACGTGGTCATCGAGTATTCCTCGCCCAATACGAACAAGCCTTTGCACTTGGGTCATATCCGCAATAACCTCCTCGGTTGGAGCGTCTCCGAGATTATGAAGGCCAATGGCAAGAATGTGGTGCGCGTCAACCTGGTGAACGATCGTGGTATCCACATCTGCAAGAGTATGTTAGCTTGGCAGAAGTGGGGCAACGGCTGCACGCCCGAGTCGACGGGCAAGAAGGGCGACCACCTGATTGGCGACTTTTATGTGCTCTTCGACAAGAAATATAAAGAGGAGTTGAAAACTTTGCTGCCTGCGAACTATGCCGATTTGAGCGAAAAAGAGCAGGAAGAAGCCAAAGCCAAGGCTGAAGCTGAGTCCACGCTGATGCGGGAAGCCCGCGAGATGTTGGTGAAATGGGAGGCCAACGATCCTGAGGTGCGCCACCTTTGGGAGACCATGAACCAATGGGTGTACAACGGCTTCGATGTGACCTACAAGCGCATGGGTGTGTCCTTCGAGAAGATCTACTATGAATCGCAGACTTATCTGCTGGGTAAGGCACTGGTACAAGAAGGCTTGGAAAAAGGCGTTCTTTATCGTCGAGACGACAACTCGGTGTGGTGTGACCTCCGCGATGAAGGTTTGGACGAGAAACTCCTGCTCCGCCGCGACGGCACCTCTGTCTATATGACCCAAGACCTCGGCACCGCCCAGCTGCGTGTCAAGGAATACGACCCCGAGAAGTTGATTTATGTCGTGGGTAATGAACAAATATATCACTTCGATGTGCTGAAGCGCGTGTTGGTGCGCCTCGGTCGCGAGTGGGGCAACGACATCGAGCACCTTTCTTACGGTATGGTGGAACTGCCCAACGGCAAGATGAAATCCCGCGAGGGCACTGTGGTTGACGCCGACGACCTTATGGACGAGATGGTGGCCACAGCCAAGGGTGTCTCCGAGGAACTCGGTAAGGCCAAAGACCTTTCACCCGAGGAAGCTGACAAACTCTATCACACCATCGGGTTGGGTGCCTTGAAGTATTTCATCCTTAAAGTCGACCCGAAGAAGACCATGCTCTTCAATCCCGAAGAGTCCATCGACTTCAACGGTAATACGGGCCCGTTTGTGCAATACACCCACGCCCGTATCTGCTCGGTGCTGCGTAAGGCCGAGGAACAAGGCATCAAGCTTGAAAGCGAGGTGAAGGTCAGTGACTTGCAACCCAAGGAGAAAGAGATCATCGTGATGATGTATGGCTGGCCGATGGTGCTGAACCAAGCCGCTGAGAACCGCAGTCCCGCGATGATTGCCAACTTCATCTTCGACCTCGCCAAGGAATTCAACCAGTTCTACCAAGAGTGCAGCATCCTGAAGGAGCCCGATGCCGACCGCCGCATGTTCCGCCTGCAGGTGTGCGACATGGTGGCCGCCTTGTTGCGCAATGCCTCTGAACTGCTGGGTATTGGGATGCCGGAGAGGATGTAAAATTGGACACGCTTCGCGTCATTGCGAGGAACGAAGCAATCCAGAGAATAAGCTTAATGCCTAGATTGCTTCGCCGTTCCTCCTCGCAAATCGAAGATTCGACGATGCGAAGCGAGTCAATGACGCAAAGCAACAACAAGAATAAACAAACTAATGAATGTCTTTTACATACCTGGAGCAAAAGAAGGCCTAACCACCCTCCCCGAGGACGAGTCGAAGCACTGCGTCAAAGTGCTGCGTATGACCGAGGGCGAGCACTTCTGCGTCACCAACGGCGAAGGTTATCTCTTCGACGCCGAGCTGGTGGAGGCTTTGCCCAAACGGGCTACCGTCAACCTGACTAACCAGCGCAAAGGGTATGACCACTGGGGTTTTAACCTCGAAATCGCCATTGCCCCGACCAAACTCAACGAACGCACAGAGTGGTTTTTGGAAAAGGCGACTGAAATCGGCATTGACAAGGTGAGATTGTTCACCTCGTACCATTCCGAACGTCGTGCCGCCAATGTGGAGCGTTTCCAAAAGGTGATGGCCGCTGCCATGAAGCAGAGCATCAAGTCGCGCTTGCCAAAGGTGGAGAATCTGGTCCCATTTGATAAATTAGTGAAACAACCCTTCGAAGGACAAAAGTTCATCGCTTGGATTGACGATGACGTGAAAGACTGCCTCTGCGACCTATATAATAAAGGTGAAAACGCTTTGGTGCTCATTGGCCCCGAAGGCGACTTTAGTCCCGAGGAAGTGGCCTTAGCCAAAGAGAACGGTTTCGTGCCGTGTAGCTTGGGCGAGGCAAGATTACGTACTGAAACAGCAGCCATCGTGGCTTGCCACACTATTCAACTTATCAACCAAATGAAATGAAGAGACTGTTGATTGTCATATTGATGTCGTTTTCTTTCGTTGCCTCAGCCCAGCA
Organism: uncultured Bacteroidales bacterium; assembly: GCA_937902805.1. Taxonomy (GTDB): domain Bacteria; phylum Bacteroidota; class Bacteroidia; order Bacteroidales; family F082; genus Limimorpha. The sequence goes on along the minus strand of CALEMB010000049.1, from coordinate 14,242 downwards.
ACTCAATATCGCTTTGCTGAAATATCGTGGCGGAGGTGACTGGTACGGCAATCCAACCTCACTGCCCAATTTGGTGCGTTTCTGCAACCAAGAAATCGGAACGGACATCAACCCGAACGTGCCGACGGTAGAACCGTCGTCTCCTGACTTGTTCAACTATCCTTATGTTTATATGACGGGGCACGGCAACGTTGTCTTTGATGCTGCCGAGGCACAAAACCTGCGCAACTACATGCTGGCAGGCGGTTTCCTGCACATCGACGACAACTACGGCATCCGACAATACATTGAGCCTCAGATGAAAAAGGTGTTTCCCGAGTTGGATTTCGTGGAGCTGCCCTACACGCATGAGATTTTCCAAAAGCCGTATGCTTTCCCCAACGGCTTGCCGAAGATCCATGAGCATGACAACAAACCTCCCCAACTCTTCGCTTTGATATACGAGGGTAGGGTGGTGTGCATTTTTACTTACGAATGTGACCTCGGCGACGGTTGGGAAGACCAACGCGTACATCACGACTCGCAAGAGACGCGAGAGAAAGCCCTTAAGATGGGCGCGAATATCTTGCGGTATGTGTTTACGAAATAGAATAATCTAAGGTCCCTGAGCTTGTCGAAGGGCCGACCGATAGATGACGGCGTTTCGACAAGCTCAACGACCTGCCTTAACTGAACAATTAAATAACTGAATAACTGATAACTATGGAAGAAAGAAAATGCCTCTACTGCGGTGAACCCATCATCGGTCGCATGGACAAGAAGTTCTGCTGCGACTCGTGCCGCAACAGCTATAATTACGAAAAGACCCACAAACAAGTCAATGTAATCCGAAGAATCAACGGCATCCTGGCGCGTAACCACAACATCCTGCTTGAATTGAATCCCAACGGGAAAGGTTTCGCCAGCAGGCAACAACTCAAAGAGAAAGGCTTTGACTTCAAGTACTTTACGAGTACTTACACGACCAAGGCGGGGGCTGTGTACCACTATGTCTACGACCAAGGCTATGTGCCGAAGGAGAACAACCCCGACCAATTTCTTCTGGTGAAAAACTCTGATTTATAAACAATTAAAACATGAAACAATGAAAAAAACGATTTTTACCCTTTTGCTTGCTACGCTGTTTTTCGGCACACTGCAAGCCAATCCTGTCGATGTCACAACGGCCAAGTCGTTGGGCGTTAAGTTCATGAAAGTCAATACCGCTATTAAGGCGGAGGCAGCCGAATTGACCTATACGGCATGCGCCGAAAACGGGCAAGCTGCTTTTTATGTGTTTGCCCTGCAGCCCAAGGGCTTTGTCATCGTCTCGGCCGACGACCGCGCGAAACCCATCTTGGGCTATTCTACGGAGAGCAATTTCACCGCCCAACTGCCCGATGGTCTGATGACTTTCTTTGACAATTATAAGGCGGGCTTTAGCCAGATGTTTGCCAACAACGATGAGCGCACCGCCGAAGCCGTTGCCGATTGGACAAGCCTTTCCGAAACGGGTATGTTGAGTACCAGGAAGGCTAACCGCGCCGTGGAGCCTCTGCTGTCATCCATTTGGAACCAGACCGACCTTTACAACAACATGGCGCCTGAAGACCCTAATTCGGTCTATAGCGGCCATTGCAAGTCAGGTTGTGTCGCCAACACGATGAGCCAAATCATGCGTTATTGGGAATGGCCCCTCATAGGCGAAGGCTCGCATGGCTACTATGCTGACACCGATTATGGCAGTTATGGTTGGCAGGAAGCCGACTTTGGCGCGGCTACCTTTGGCGCGGCTACCTATCGTTTTGAGTTGATGCCCGACTTCCTTGATTTTGCCAGCCCTCAGGAAGAGGTGGATGCCACAGCATTACTGGAATATCATGCGGGCGTGAGCGTCGAAATGATGTATGGTCCCAATGCCAGTGGCGCCTATTCTGAAAATGTAGGTCCTGCTATGGAAAACCATTTCAGATACAGTTCCGATTATTGGCATACCTATCAAGAGTATTCAGATAATTGGGAAGAAGACCTAATGAATAATCTTGACGCTGGAATGCCGCTGTATTATGCCTCTTCCGGTCCTGATGGCGGTCATGCCTATGTGGTGGATGGCTATGACGATTGGTATTTCTTCCATGTCAATTGGGGCTGGGGAGGTTTCGACAATGGCTATTACGCTATTGATGGCTTCTATTTGACGTTCTATTCCTTTCCTTGGTACCATAATGCCATCTTCAACCTGCATCCTGATGATGACTATTACGATGCGCCGAAGGCGGTGGAAAACCTGGAAGTTACAGCGGATGCGATGAATGTAACACTGACCTTCAATCCCGTCTTTGAAACCCGTGGAGGCGAAGCTACTAGGATTGACGCCATCTGTATCATGCGAGACGGCGAGGTAATCGATGTCTTGATGAATGTGACAGAGCCTCAGGTGACTTATCAGGATGAGGTTGAGAAGAATGGCACCTATTATTATACAGTGTATGCCGGCAACCAGGAGGGCATGAGTAAGGTCGCTCGCGACACCGTTATGGTAGGCAACACTTGCGATGTCCGTTTCGAACTTGCCGATAGTGGTAATAATGGCTGGGATTTGTCGTCCATCGCTGTGCTGGATGAGGATGGCAAGGTGTCACAACGTGTGGGTTTGTGGGATGGCGGCTCCGCCACAGTCATTGCCCAATTGCCCAGCGACCAAAGGGTAACTTTCTTCTGGACCTACGACAACACATGCTATTCACACGGCAGTCTTAGTGAAGTTTCATACGAGATTTATGACTGGGACGACAATTTGATTGCGGCTTCATACGACTATCCGATGGTGGGCGCGATCACCGACTATGAGATGAACTGTGACCCTGATGATGTCGCTGAACTGAAGCAAACGCAAGCACTTTATCCTAATCCTGCCACCGACTGCTTCACTGTGGAAGGCCATGTGAAGGAAGTCAAGGTGTTCAACGCCCTTGGACAATTGATACATCAAGGCTATGAAAACACCGTTGGGGTGAGTGCATGGCCCGAAGGTGTGTATTTCGTCCGTATCGTGGATGAAAATGACGCAGTTTCGACGGTAAAATTCTTGAAACGGAATTGATTAGTTTTTCAACAGTACTTCCGCAGCTTTTAAGGCTTCGGGAGTGACTTTGTCGTTGCTGAGCATCTTGGCGATTTCGCCGATGCGCTCTCCAGAATCCAACAGGCGAATGTGCGATTGCGTGCGTTCGCCTTCGTTGTCCTTGTAAATGAAGTAATGGTGTTCGGCTTGGCTTGCCACCTGGGGCAAATGGGTGATGGAGATGAGCTGCAATGACTGTCCCATCTGCCGCATGATGCCTCCGATTCTGGCTGCCACCTCGCCCGAAACGCCCGTGTCGATTTCGTCGAAGATGAGGGTGGGGATGTAGTTGTAGTCCGAGACGGCACTCTTGATGGAAAGCATCAAGCGCGAGAGCTCACCGCCCGAGGCCACGCGACGGATGTCGTCGACGGCGATGCCTTTGTTGGCGGAGAAGAGGAACCTGACCTCGTCGCTGCCTTTGCTGCCAAAACCTTCTTGGCCCAGCACTTCAACCTGAAACACGGCAAATGGCATGGCTAACTGCCGCACCAGTGCACTAACTCTTTCGCCGAAAGCTGAGGCGGCCTTGCAGCGCTTGTCATGAAGGGCCTTGGCTTTTTGCGTGAGCAATCTAATGCTTTCATCTAGCTGTTGTTGTGCCTTGGCAATCGCCTCGTCGATGTTTTCAAAGGCATTCACCTTGTCCTTAAGGCTGTCTCTCAATGCAATCAACGCATCAAAGTCAGCGGCATGGTGTTTCATCATTAGGCGGCTGAGCAGGTCGTAGCGTTCTTGAAGGCTTTGCAGCTGCTCTTCATCGAATTGGGTCTCGTCTTCTTTGCGGCGCAGGTCGTAGGCGATGTCCTTGAGCTCGACTTTCAGGTTTTCAATGCGTTCCGTTAACTCTTCTGTGTCGGGCAGCAGATGCTTTAGCCTTTGTAGTGTGGAAGTGAGTTCGTTGCATTGCCCCAGCATAGCGTTTTCAGAGCCGTCTAGCAATCCGTTGGCCGTGACCAGCAGCGTCTTTATTTCCTCAGCGTTCTCCATCATGCTGAGCGTTTGCTCTATCTCGGCATATTCGCCTTCCTTGAGGTTGGCCTTTTCAAGTTCTTCCAACTGGAATTTCAGATAGTCGTTCTCGGCGGTGTTCTTTGTGGCGGCATCTTTCAACTCGTTCAGCTTTCGTTTGAAGGCGTTGTATTTGCCGTATTCCGCTTGGTAATCGGCCAAAGCCGACTCGTTTTGTGCTATCTCGTCCAACAGCCTCAGTTGAAAGTCGGCATCGGTGAGCAACAGGGAGTCATGCTGCGAGTGTATGTCGACTAACTGGTCTCCAATCTCTTTCATCGTCTGCAAGGCCACAGGGGTGTCGTTGATGAAAGCGCGGCTTTTCTTTTGTGGGCTTAGCTCGCGGCGGAATAGGCACTCTGTCTCGAAGTCGAGGTCGTTTTCTTCAAATAAGGGTCTTAGCTTGTCGTCGTTCAGCTCAAACTGGGCTTCCACCACGCATTTTTTCTCCTTGTCGTAAAGCACGCCCGTGTCGGTGCGCTTGCCCAAGGCAAATGCCAAAGCACCAAGCAAGATAGACTTGCCAGCACCCGTTTCACCCGTGATGACATTGAATCCCCTTTCGAAGCTGATTTCCAACTCGTCAATCAATGCATAATTGCTGATGTGCAATTGCTTAAGCATAAAATAGGGGAGATTTAATAGCTTGGGCCTTGAAGCATGGCATCGTAGCGCGACGACTGCGACGGGTCGATTTCCTTCATGATGTTGGCGGCCTGCACCCTGATTTTCTGTTCGCCTTGTGAGAACACCTGGATGATTTCGTCGCGTTTGGTTTCAATGAGCAATTGCAGGAAGTAACACATCGAGTTGCGCTCATGGACGCTTCGCAGTAGTTCGAGGGAGCTTAAGATGGCTTCACGACCTTGCTCAGGATGCTCTGCCATGATGTCAAGACCTTGACGGTGATATTGATATAGGAATTGGCGCAGTGGCTGGTTGGTTTGGTTATTGATGTCGTTAATGATGGCATAACGGTTTTGGCGTCCCGTCGTGCTCCATCCGTTTTCGCTGCCAGCTTCTTGCGGTGCGGCGTTGGCGATGGTCTCGCAGATGTCAAAGAAAGGATCGCCACCGTTGGGGGAGAAGGAGTCGAACTGGAGACCGAGGAAGAGGTAGGCGTAGAACCCCAAAGTGCTGGTGAGGTTCGAGATGTAGGTGTTGGGGTTGAAGTCGAGAGCCTCGCCGTCGGTGTACTCAAAAAAGACTTTGCGGTCAACGTAGTTGAACATCGACGTGTTGTAGTTCGATTTATACACGGGGCGACGCAAACCCATGTTGATCTCGGCAGTGAAGTAGTCGCCTTCCCTGCTCTTGATGTCCACGAGCATCGAGCACTCGATCTTTTCCGCCATCTTGATGTTGATATCAGTGAATTTCGTGTTGTTGATGAATTCATTGATGGCGCTCTGAAGGTTTTGGTAGATGGTCTTGTCGCTACCTTCCACCTTGTTGGAGGAGACGCGTATGTTGCATTGCAGTTCCTGCGCCTTCAAGCCGTTGGTGGCCATCATGAAGCCGAAGAGTATGAGTAAGATGGAGAGTGCTCTTTTCATGGCGTTATTTTCTTTGGTTGGTGTCGCAGTCAAAAAAACACCAAGGCCCCTCGAGGCTTTGGTGCTTGTCTTTGTGGCGGACTTAGAAAGCGTCCTGTTGTTCCTTGGCCGGATTACGGAAGTAAATCTGGTCGTGCAGGAACTCGTGGATGGCAATCAGCGTGGGCTTGGGAAGGCGCTCGTAGAACTTGGCGATTTCGATCTGTTCCTTGTTCTCGAAGACTTCTTCCAGACTGTCGTTGGTGGCGGCAGCGAACGACTCAATCTTCTCGTTCAGTTCGGCCTTCATCTCTGAGGCAATCTGGTTGGCCCTGATGGAAAGGATGGCAACGGTTTCGTAGATGTTGCCAGTGCCTTTGTAGAACTGGTCTTTCTGACGGGTGACCACCGTCGTTTCGGTCTTGATTTTCTTGAAATCCATGGTTATTGTAGTTTTTCTAATTTCTTTCTTGCTTTGGCGGCAATGCCATCTATATCTTGCATGTATTTGCTTTCCGGATAGAGGTATGCCAGCGTGTTGCAATGCTCAATGCACGACTCATAACGCTCGCGTTGCTTCTCGGTGATGCTGTTCTCGGCGTAGTCGTAATAGGTTTTGGCCATGTCGAAAAGGATTTCCTCGCGGTGTTCCGTGTTGGGATATTTCTTCAGCATGTTCTCAAACGAGGTGATGGCAGCGCTGTAGTTTTCCATGCGGTAGAAGAGACGGCAGATGTTGTAGTCTTTCTGCTCCAGCTTGTTGTTGAGGTCGGCCATGAGGTGGTTGGCGCGTTCCAAGCTATCGCTCTCGGGATAGCGCTCCGTGAAACTTTTCAGCTGCTTGATGGCGTTGTGGGTGCTGGTTTGGTCTAGCCCCGCCTCAGGCGAGAGCATGTAGCTGCAATAGGCACTCATGTAGGCAGCCTTTTCAGCGTCTTTCGAGAAAGGATAGGTCTGGACGAAACGGTTGTAGTAATAGCTCGCAATGTCGAAGTCTTGCTGTAAATAATAGCATTGTGCCGTGCGATAGGTGATGGCTTCGCCCTTGGGGGTGTTGCGGAATGAGACTTGCAGCAGGTCGAAAAGTTGCAGGGCGTGGTTGAAGTCGCCACGGTCGAAATAGTCCATAGCCACCTCATACTTCATTTCGTTGTCGGTGCTTTTCACCATGCGGTTGAAGTCGTTGCAGGAAGCGAGGACGACGAGGCCCAAAACTGCCAATATTAAAAGTCTCTCTTTCATCAGGCTGCAAAATTACTCATTTTTGCTTTACTAACGATAGGTTCACCTTATTATTTTTCGATGATGATTTTTTCGACTCGGGTGCCTTGCTCGCCGATAAGGCGCAGGAAATAAACACCTTCGCCCAGGTTTTCGGCGTGGATTTGCGTCTCGTTGCAGAAACGACCGGAGAGGATGCACTGCCCAAGATAGTTGCAAATTTGGTATTCTGTCTCCCCAAGAACCTCGACGTTGATGGTGCCTTGGTTGGGGTTAGGGTATACTTTGACATCATACAAACTTTCAAAGTCGTCAACAGATTCAATGTCGACGCATTTGACCTGTGCAGCCCATCCTGCGGCATTTACGGCTTGGTCGGAAGTAAAGCGGAAGGTGAGGGCACCAGCGGCGTTGTTGGCAGTCACCGAGCCTGGGTTGTTGCTGCCGTCGTAGGTGCCGATAAGAGGCGACGATGTGGAAGTACCATCGTAAATGTACAGGTAGTCGTAGTCCGCTTCCGTCTCGAAGCTGATGAAGTTGACGTTGATTCTATGCTCGGCATCGACAGGTAAGAAGGTCATCGTGTAGGTTTTGCGGTTGCTGTAGTTGCCAGTCGGGCCACCGTTGTCGTAGAACATGGCGTTGCAGGTAGTGATAGTGCCGTTTTGCATGTTGTACGACTCACTCACATTGATGTAGCCGTCCTTGGTGATGGTTTCGGTCTGGCCATTGCCCTTGGTGACGGTGAGGGTGACGTCGTAGGTACCAACTGTATTGTAGGTGATGTTTGTCGGGTTTTGCGCAGTGGAAGTGGCGGGCGTGCCACCTTCGAAGGTCCAAGTCCAGCTGACGAGGTCGACCCCCCAAGTGTTGTCGGTGAAGTTGACGCTTTCGCCTGGGGCGACATTGGTCATGTTGGCGTGGAAGTCGGGGATGAGGCCTTCGCCGGCTTCAAGCTGCACGTCGAGGGTGACGGTCTCGCCATCGGCCACGGTGACGGTATGGGTCTGCGGATAATAGCCGTTTTTTGTAAAGGTCACCTGGTAGGTGCCGCCTTTGATGGGACGATGGTAATCGCCCGCAGGCAGATGGCTCTCGACAAAGGAATAGGTGTCGTCGTGGCCTTCAATGGTGACGGTGGCGTTGAGCGGTTGCCCGTTGGCGGCATCGGTCACGGTGCCGTGGATGCCATAGAGGCATTGGTTCATATAGGCAAAGATGCCTTCTTTGTTGTAAGTCCAATAGGTCGGAAGTTGGTTGGCGTTGGGCAACTTCGAGTTGGAGCATTCGATGGTCACCTCGCGGCATTGGGCATAGCCGTTCATGTAGTCCTGACGACCGCCGCCAATCATGTACCATAAAGCTCCGTTGATGATGCCGTCCTCGGAGTCGGGGTCATATAAGACCATGTAATCAGTGCTGTGTGCATGGCAAAGGTCGGCATATTCGTGGCAAACCAATTTCCACCACGCATCGTCGGCATGAAGCGTATAGGAGTTGTCCCAAGGATAGTTCATCACCTCTGAACCGCCGTGGTAATTGGCAGCCATCACAAAGGGGATGTCTTCGGCAAATTGCATAAGCCACTGGGTCTCGAGTTGATAATCGTAGTTGTCTGGGTGCGGCCCGCTATGCGGGTCGGGGTAGTTGCGGTTCAAGTCAACATCGTTGGCGTTATTGCGTTTTGCGTCGCCCACCGTGTTATTACCGCCATGGTAGGTGCCGTCGGGGTTGGTGTTGGGACCGATGTAGAGGTCGATGTTGTTCATTACGGTTTGCACCTCAGGCTCGTCCGGGTTTTCCAATAGGTAATCGATGAGACGCAGCATCATAATCCAACCCGTGGTCTCGTCTCCGTGGATGGTGCTGGTGTAGAGGAACTTGGGCTTACCATCGGCAACGCCGTTGTTGAGATGAGCAATCAAAATCTTACGACCGCTGGGTAGCGTGCCAAGGGTGATGATTTCACACTTGTCGGGATGGTCGGTGGCAAATTGGAACATCATGTTCTCATAGGCCGTGTAGGTCGGGTAACTGTCCCAATCGTATTCATCGCGGTTGCTGCCGTCCCACATCGCATGCTCCTCAAGCATCGAAGGCGGTGTTTGCAGTGTCACCTCATAGCCCATTTGCTGGAACTTGGCAAAGTTAGCGTTGTTGGCGTAAGCCGTGACCACATTACCATCGACGCGGTCGACGGAGATGGTGTGTGCAATGGCCTTGAGATCATCGCTGCCGTTCAGCGTAAAGGTAAAGTAGTATTCGTTGCGTTGTTGCATGAGTTCATTCAACTCCTGCTGGCTTCTTTGAGCGTAAATATTGCCGCAAAAAACAACGGCAATCATGAGTATCAAATTGCGTAAGGTCTTCATTTTATATGTTTTTCAATTGTTTCCATTCTTCAATAATGTCGGTTTCCACCTTCTCGTTAACTTTCACAAGAGGCAACCTCAACACATTCTCGCACAACCCCATCTTGCTCATCAGGCATTTGATACCCGCTGGGTTGCCGTCGGCGAAGATGAGTTGGTCCATTTTCAGCATAGCGTAATGCAATCGCAATGCCTCGTCGGTGCGACCTTCTTTCATGGCATGCATCATGCGGCTGAAAGGCTGTGTGTATGCGTTAGCAGCCACCGAAATCACACCTTGCGCGCCAAGGGCCATCAGCGGTTGTGTGATGCCATCGTCGCCAGACAGCACGTCAAAGTCGGCGGGCTTATCACGCAAGATTTCCATGATTTGCTGCAAGTTACCCGAGGCCTCTTTCACGGCGATGATGTTAGGATGTTTGGCCAACTCCACGCATGTGGCGGCTTGCAGGTTGACGCCCACGCGTCCTGGCACGTTGTAAACCACAACGGGAACAGGGCTGGCATCGGCGATGGCCTCGAAATGTTCCTTCATGCCACGCTGGTTGGGCTTGTTGTAATAAGGGACAACGCTCAGGATGCCTTGAATGCCCGTGAAATCTTGCGCCTTGATGGCTTCGATGACGGCCTGAGTGTTGTTGCCACCCATGCCCAACATGATGGGCAGACGACCATCGTTGGCCTTCAAAATCGTGCTGATGACCAACTTTTTTTCCTCTGCGGAAAGGGTAGGGGCTTCCGACGTGGTGCCAAGGACGACCAAAAAATCCGCACTATTGTCGATAACATGGTTGACGATTCTGGTTAAAGCTTCAATGTCAACGGATTGGTCTTGCTTGAACGGGGTAATCAGGGCAATGCCTGTGCCTTTAAATATGTTGTTTTTCATTTTAATTCTTTTGTAAATATTGTCTATAAGTCCCTCCGTCCCGTAGTCTCGTATTCTTTTTTATTGTTGCGGCCCTGCCAACACCTTCAGGTAGTTGTGCAGGACGTGAATGTTGGAGACAGGGTCGGTGTTTCTGGGATTCTCGATGACCAAATCATAGATGGCCACGTTCTTGCTCTGTTGAAAGCTGATTCTGAAGTCTGACTTTGGCAGTGTACAGAGGTAGTCGCTGATTTCGGCGCTCTTGCCCGCCATGTTGATGATCATTGCGCTGTATGGCAGCTTTCTAAGGTATTCGTGCTTGTCGGGCTTCAATACACTCATGAAGCCGAAGTCCTTGGGTGTAATCTCGTTGTAGAGGTCGCTTTGCAAGATGGTGTCCGACATCTGGTTGCAAAGAATGATGAATCCGCAGCGGCTGGCCCCGAAAAGGGCTTTCACACTGCTCTCTATGTTTTTGTGTATGCTCTTGTCGTTTTCATCGAGGATGACCAAAACGGAGTTAATCCGTTGAAGATTGGGCATTTTGGACGGCGTCTTCTCAGCGAGAAACTGCTCAAAAGCATGCTTTAAGGCTCTATTCCGAAGATAGGAAGAAATTTTCATGCTGCAAATGTAGGGAAATTCTATGAGATAGGATGCCTTTTTGTTGAAAAATCGCTATTTTTGCAAATGAAATCCACCAAAACTTTTGGTGGAAGCTAATGATGATAAAAATATGATTGTCACAATATTAGGTAGCGGAACCTCGCAAGGTGTGCCCGTAATAGGTTGCACCTGCCCCGTGTGTCAGTCCAAGGATCCGCGCGACAAACGCCTCCGCACCTCCATTTTGATTCAAACCGGCGAGGTGACGGTGGCCGTGGATGCCGGCCCCGATTTCCGTCAGCAGATGCTTCGAGAAAACGTCACCAAATTGGATGCGGTAATCATTTCGCACGAGCACAAGGACCACATCGGAGGCCTTGACGACCTACGCCCTTTCATTTTCAAGCGGCAAAAGCCCATGCCATTGTATGTCGCCGACACCGCCCTGCCCGAAATCAAGCGCGAATATTCCTACGCCTTTGAAGAACATCCCTATCCAGGTGCCCCAACTTATGACATCCACAGCCTTGATGAAACACCCTTTGACCTTGGTGACCTTCACATTATCCCGATAAAACTGAAACACTTCACTTTGACTTGCTATGCCTTCCGCATCGGCAATTTTGCCTACGTAACCGACTTGAGCGAGATTTCTGAGGAAGCGATAGAAAAACTACAAGGCGTTGAATACCTGATTATTGAGGCATTGCAAAAGAAGAAGCACTATTCGCATCTCACCTTGGACGAAGCGATAGAAATCTCAAAAAGGGTAGGGGCGAAGAAAACCTGGTTTACGCATTGCAGCCACAGCATGGGCCTCGCCGCCGACATCAACCGAGAACTTCCTGAAGGCATGATGCTCGCCTACGATGGACTTAAAATAGATATTGCTGTCAGCTATCAGCATTCAGCCATCAGCCCAGATATAATCAAGCTGAAAGCTGATTGCTGACGGCTGATAGCCAAACAATTCAACAATTCAACGATTAAACAATAAACAAATCAAAGATTCAACGAAGTTAATTCAACAATAATGAAATCCACCTATTCCCAAAGATTAATCAAACTCGCCGACCTCAACCATCATCAAACCTTCTTTGCAGGTCGTTGCTCCGAGTATTTTTTAGAAAGTTCTTATTTTGCTGTAGCACAGTATGTTGATACGAAGGATACCGTCTTGCTTGTGCTCCACGGCATCGACTTCAAGTTCCCGATTTTTGCGGGCGATATCGTCACCTTTGAGAGCAAGGTCATCTCAGTGGGGCGCAGCACCTTGACCGTCTACACAAAGATGTATCGCAGTCGCGAACCCGAAAAAATCGCCGCCGACGGCTTCGCCACTTTCTCGTATCTGGATGAGAACCACCATTCCCGCCCGCACGGCATAACCCTTGAGCCAGAGACCGACGAGGAAAGATTCTTGCAGCAACAAGCCTTGGAGGTCATGGAAGACTCGAAGCGCAGGGCAAAGGCAATGAATGGGTTTGGGAAAAATTTGTAAAAAGTACCTTTCTTTGAAATTTTGAACCTGTCAATGAGAAGGAGCTATGTTTGCAATAGCCTTTGACATGGTTGTGGCTGATTTGGAGAAGCATTAAGGCGAGCCTTACAACAATGCTTATTATGAAATCAAGCATGTGCTAGCTGACTATGATTTCGTCAACTTGCAGGGAAGTGTGTATTTGACCACAAATCCAAGTTTGGCAAATCTTTACAATGCTATTCAAGCTTTGAGCAGTATTGAATGGTTTAGGAAATCAGTGCGTGATATTCGTGGATTCAAGGTGGAAGACTGGTCGGATTTCACTGATTCTGTGAAACATCCCGAGAAAAATATCAGGAAGCCAAAGCCTAGGAGACGCTAAAGCTCCAACTCCTTCGGATAGCAAATGAAATGCTTCACCACGGGCTGCGAGAGCACCGAAATATTCAGCTGGTCGGAGGCCTCGCTGATGTCTTTCATGGTGCCGTCCTTGTAAAGGATGTTGATGGCTGGCTTCTTGGGATGGTAGGCGTGGTTCGACGAAACACCCTGCAACAACGCATAATCCGCCTCCTCCAATGACCAACCGTAAAGCTGTGCGATTTTGTGGCGCAGGCTGTTGATGTAATCTGGCTCAAATTCCCCTTCACGCATTTCAATTCTGAACAAATGTCTGTCGGTCAGGCGTCTGCATAGTTCGGAAAGCACTCGGTCTTTGTCGTTGCACCAGGCCTTTACGGCAGTCATCACATCGTAGTCGTCCAGCTGGCAGAATGTGTCCAAGACGAAATCGGGGTCGCCGTTCTCGAAAGGCTTCTGGTTCTTCAGGAAGAACGACAGGGCAGGGGTGGCGAAGAGATCACGCTCCTGGCTAAGCATTTTGGCGCGTTTTAGGATGTTGCGTAGCATATACTCGGCACTCAGCACCGCCTTGTGCATATACACCTGCCAATACATAATGCGGCGCGCCACCAGAAAACTCTCCACGGAATAGATACCCTTGGCCTCGATGGCAAGCTCGTTGCCGACGACTTCCATCATCTCCAACAGACGTTCCGCATTCACGCTGCCCTCGGCTACACCAGAGAAGAAACTGTCTCGTTTCAAGTAGTCGATGCGGTCTACATCCAACTGGCTGGAAATCAGTTTGCTGATGAATCCTTTCTTATATTCCTCTTTGAACATCTGAATGGCCATATCGAGGCGCCCGTTGTGGATGGAGTTGAGCTTCTGCATCACCATCAGCGAGAGTTCCTCGTGCGAAACGCCCTGCACGATGCTGTTTTCCAAAGTGTGCGAGAAGGGACCGTGACCGCTGTCGTGCAGCAAAATAGCCAACGAAGCTGCCTCAAGTTCCTCGTCTGTGATGTCGTAGCCCTTACCACGCAGTAGCTGTATGGCGCGTCGCATGAGGTGCATGGTGCCGAGGCTGTGGGCAAAACGCGTGTGGTTCGCTCCTGGATACACCATATTGGTCATGCTGACCTGCTTGATGCGCCTAAGCCTTTGGAAATAAGGATGCTCGATGATGTCGAAATGCAGCTCGTCAGGGATGCTGACGAAGCCATAGATGGGGTCGTTGAAGATTTTCTTTTTGTTTGGGGAGGTTGCCATAACTTATTTCCCGTAAAGGTCTGTGTGGGTGCCAGTTCGGACCAACGTAATGAGTTGAATTGTTTTGTCTTTTTTGTAAATCAAAAGTCAATCTGGATTGATATGCCATTCGCGTTTGCCAATAAAACTACCTTTTAAAGCATGTTTTTTTTTCCATGACATTATAGCCGTCGTTTTTAGCCAAGAAAGCCGCCAAAGCATTCGCGAAAGCACCACCAGCCTTGTACCTTAATGTTATCGTTTCCATTTTATTGACTTTTACGCCGCAAAAATAATCAAAATCTTTTATTCCGATAAATACGTCGTAAGTAACTGTTCAAAATTAAGCTACATGATTTTTGACGCGGGACACGGATTTGGGAGGAAACCGGGAGGAATCACAGTGTTACCTCGGAGTTACCTCGGAGTACCTATAGGCTTGGTATA
>CALEMB010000048.1 GCA_937902805.1 uncultured Bacteroidales bacterium | reverse complement strand
ATAAAATTTCGACTAAAAAAGGGACTTTTTCCGAAAATTTCAGCATAAAAAAGGGACCTTTTCCATAAATTTTGGGTCAAAAAAGGGACTTTTTCCGATTTTTGTTTTGGGTTCCGTGACGATTTTCGCGTTATTCTGCCGACCCTATCGAAAAAAGGCCTACCTTTGCCCTTCCTAAGACTTAAGGACTGCGGAACTTGAGATTACGAGACGACAAAAAGACCCGTGTCTCGTGTCCCGAAGTCTCGCGTCAAACAATAATTAAACGATTGACTACGTCGAATTATCATTTCAACAATCAACAATTCAACATCAATATGAGCGAAATCATCCTTTCCAACAGAGTTTTGAACATGGCTGAGTCGGCAACGCTGGCCATGACCAACAAGAGCCGCGAGCTGAAAGCCCAAGGCATCGACGTCATCAGTTTGAGCATCGGCGAACCCGACTTCAACACGCCCGAATCGGCCAAACAAGCCGGTATCGACGCCATCAACGGCAACGACACGCATTATCCGCCTGTGCCCGGCACACCCGCACTGCGCAAGGCCATCGCCAACAAGCTGAAACGCGACAACGGCCTCGACTACAAAGAGACTGACGTGCTGGTCTCCAACGGCGCCAAGCAAGCCATTAACAACGTCCTTTTGGCTGTCGTCAACGACGGCGACGAGGTCATCATCCCCGCCCCGTTCTGGGTCTCCTACCCCGAAATGGTGAAGCTGGCTGGTGGCGTGCCCGTCATCGTCAAGAGCGACATGGCCCACGACTTCAAGATCACGGCCGAGCAACTCGAAAAGGCCATCACGCCCAAGACCAAGGTGTTGATGCTCAACACGCCTTGCAACCCCAGCGGTAGCGTCTTCAACAAGGCCGAACTGACCGCCATCGCCGAGGTGCTGAGAAAATATCCCCAAATCATCATCATCTCCGACGAAATCTATGAGTTCATCCAGTATGAGCACAAGCACGAGAGCATGGGACAGTTTGAGTTCCTCAAAGACCGCCTTGTCATCGTCAACGGCGTCGCCAAAGGCTATGCCATGACGGGCTGGCGTATCGGTTACATAGCCGCTCCGCAAGCCATCGTGAAAGCCACCAACAAGATCCAAGGCCAAATCACCTCCGGTATCTGCACCATCGCACAAGCCGCCGCTGCTAAGGCCATGGAACTCAGCCCCGAGAACTCCACGGAGATTCAAGAGATGCTGAAGGCCTTCCGTCACCGCCGCGACACCTTCGTGAAGCTGCTGAACGAAATCCCTGGAGTGAAGTGCAACACCCCAGCCGGCGCCTTCTATGTCTTCCCCGAGATGAAGGCATTCTACGGCAAGACTGACGGCGAGACCGTCATCAAAGGCAGCGACGACCTCTGCATGTGGTTGCTTTACAACGCCCATGTGGCCTGCGTCGCCGGTAACGCTTTCGGCAACGACGACTGCATCCGCCTGTCGTATGCCACCTCCGAGGACAAACTCATCGAGGCCGTGAAGCGCATCAAGGCCGCTCTGGCAAAGCTGCACTAAAAAGACGCAAGAATTCGATTGCTTTCAGCTATCAGCAATCAGCTGTCAGCCTCGGTTTAACCAAGCTGATTGCTGACGGCTGATAGCTGAATGCTAAATGAGCAAAGCACCGCATTCTGCATTCCGCATTCCGCATTAAAACACACCATTATGATCATCCTTTCCACCGAGCCCATCCTCCCCATTTTCAACCAAACCATCGTCGACTACCACAAGTTTGACGATGTGGATCATCCATGCGAAAACCCTTACGAAAAACTGACCATCGAATGGTACCTTTATAATAAAGCGTGGATTGACACGGTGCAATGGCATTTGGAAGACCTCATCCGCGACCCGAACATCGATCCTGTGGAAGCTTTGGCACTGAAACGCCGTATCGACAAGTCAAACCAAGACAGGACTGACATCGTGGAGATGATTGACGGCTATTACCAACTGCTGTTTCAGAAGGTTGAGCCACAGCCTAACGCCACCCTCAACACGGAAAGTCCAGCTTGGGCCATTGATAGGCTTTCCATCCTTCAACTGAAGATTTACCACATGAAAATCGAGGTGGAACGCAATGATGTCAGTGGGGAGCATAAGGCGAAATGCCAAGCCAAACTGGATGTGCTTTTGGAGCAAAACACCGACCTTTGCACCGCCATCGACCAACTGATGGAATGTTACAAAACAGGCGAAAAGGTGATGAAGGTCTACAAACAGATGAAGATGTATAACGACCCTGCACTGAATCCAGTGCTTTATGGGCAGAAATGAAAAAGCTCCTCATCATACGATTCTCAGCCTTGGGCGACATCGCCATGACGGTGCCTGTCGTCTATGATTTGGCTGTGCAGTATCCCGATTTGGAGATTACTATGCTCAGCCGAGAGATGGCGAGGCCCTTGTTTGAGCAACTTCCGAAAAACGTCCATTTCATCGCCGCCGACCTGAACGGTCGCCACAAAGGTTTGCTCGGACTCTGTCGATTATGGCGAGATGCCCATTTGAACGACTTCGACTATATCGCCGATTTCCATGATGTGCTGCGTACCCAATGGCTTCGTGCCGAGGGCTGTCTGCACTGCAAGAAAATCGCAAAACTCGACAAAGGACGCAAAGGCAAGAAGGCCTTGACCCGACAGGAAAACAAGATTTTCGTCCAACAAACCACTTCCTTTGAGCGTTATACCAAAGTGTTGGAGCAGTTGGGCTTCCCCATCAAACTACAATTTGTAAAACTCGACTATTCTTCTTTTTGTGAGATGCAAAAAGCGACTAATGAGACTTGGATTGGCATTGCGCCCTTCGCCAAGCATCCCGCCAAAGTTTACTCTATGGAGAAAATGGAGATAGTCATCAAGTGTTTAAGCGAGAGAGAAAACTCTACCCTATTCCTTTTCGGTGGCGGCGAAGAGGAAAAACAGCAAATTGCGGAACTTTGCAATAAATATCCCCATGTGAAAGCCGCAAAAAGCCGACATGGTTTGGCGGGAGAACTCTCCTTGATGGGTCAGTTGGACGTGATGCTTTCCATGGACTCCGCCAACATGCACTTGGCCTCCTTGGTTGGGACGAGGGTCGTCTCCATTTGGGGTGGCACGCATCCTTACGCCGGATTTTTGGGCTGGAACCAACAGCCGAGCGACTGCATTCAACTCGATTTGTCTTGCCGTCCCTGCTCGGTTTATGGGAACAAGCCTTGCTATAGAGGCGATTATGCTTGTTTAAACAGCATTGCGCCAAGCCAAATCCTTGAAAAACTGGTGCAGTCATGAGCGTCTCCCCCATTGCCACCATGTTCGACCGCATCTCGCCGAGTTACGACCAACTCAACCACCTGCTTTCCATGAATATAGATAAGGTGTGGCGACAGAAGACGGCCAAAGAAGTGGCCAAAAGCCACCCCGAAACCATCCTCGACCTTGCCACCGGCACAGCCGACCTCGCCATCGCCTTGGCAAAACGCAATCCCCAATCCCATATCGTCGGCATGGACATTTCAGAAAAGATGTTGGAAATCGGGAAAGAAAAGGTCAAGCAACAGGGGCTTGAAAGCCAAATTGAGTTGCATTTGGGTGACGCTGCCTCTCTGCCTTTTGACGACAATAGTTTCGATGCCGTCACAGTTGGCTTTGGCGTAAGGAATTTTGAAAACAGGGAGCAAGGGCTTTCCGAAATCCATCGGGTGCTGAAACCTAATGGATGCGCTGTCATTTTGGAGTTTTCCATACCGGAAATGTTTCCCATGAAACAACTTTATCGCCTATATTTCAAACATTTCCTTCCGAAAATCGGACAATGCATTTCAAAGGATCCAAGTGCCTACACCTACCTGCCACAGTCCGTGGAAGCTTTCCCTAAACCCAATGATTTCATACGGACTCTAGACGAAAACGGATTGAAAAACGGTTCGGTAAAAAGTCTTTCCTTCGGCATTACAACGCTCTATTCCACCACCAAGTGATTTGTATTCCTTTTTTTCCTACTTTTGCAGTCGTTTTAGCGCAATAAAAACGAACGACATTCGTTAAAACCATATTAAAACCATTGCATCTTGAAAAAAGCACTGAAAATACTGGCCGTCATGTTGTTGCTTACTGCAACCGTAATCCCAGCACAAGCCCAACGCAGGGCCATACGTTATCTTCCCAATTATGAAAACGAGCCGTATCATTTCGGTTTCTTGCTGGCCTACAACCAGATGATGTACACCATCAAGACGATTGATGGCTACCAGAATATCGCCCAGCCCGCCGACTCATGGCCCAACGGTCCCTATAGCATCCCCGCCACAGCATGCCTGTATGTGTACAACATTGAGACCAATCAAACGCCTGGCTTCACCGTCGGCATCATAGGTAGCAAGCGCCTAGGCCGTTATTTCGACCTGCGCCTCATCCCTTCGCTGAGTTTCGCCGAGCGTAAGATGCGCTACGACATCAACGTCAAAGGCGTTGACGGCAGCGACAATATGATGACTATCACCAAATCCATCGGCACCACTTTCGTCGAGTTTCCGATCAACATCAAGTACCGTTCGAAGCGCTACAACAACATTGGAATGTACATCATGGGTGGCGTCAACCCTAAACTCGACTTGGCCTCACAGAAAGACAACAAAGAAACCGATATAAATGGCAATGAATTTATCAATAATTTGGTTACCAAACGCTTCGATTGCGCTGCGGAATTGGGTGCCGGTCTCGACATCTACAACCAATGGTTCAAGATGGGCATTGAAATCAAAATGAGCTATGGTCTTTTGAATATCGTAAAGCATCCCGCCTTCATCTATACGGCTCCCATCGACCAATTGCGCAACAAATTGTTCCAATTCTCCATTATCGTGGAATAATTATAGAAATTTAAATCATTGTTTTACAATTATTTATAATATTTTTGATAAAAATTTCAGCAAAAGCGTTGTAGGTATCGGAATTTTGTCTACTTTTGCACCGTCAAAATGACACGAAGTGGTCTCTTCGTCTAGTCTGGTCAGGACGTCAGGTTTTCATCCTGGTAACTCGGGTTCAAATCCCGGAGAGACTACCACAAAAAAATCCCTAACTGGTTCAAGGTTAGGGATTTTTATTTATCAAGGATGGCTTTCGTGTCAAATGATTAGGACGCCATCAATTCAGCTTATAATAACTTCCAAGAATCTTAGCAAACCATCGGGCTGGCAATATGCGTTTCAAAAACACCGACAGGCGTTGCTCGAATGAAGCGACGACATAGCCGTAACGTGGATTCTCATTTCGGATAATATCACTGATTTTGCTGGCCAGGACTTGAGGCTTCAATCCTCCAGTCTCATCATGCTCCACTTTCGTCATCGACTCGGCATAGGTCTTATAGGCTTTCATGGCCTCGGTATCGACGGTCTTTTTTCTGCTGGCGGTGAAGCCCGTTGAAAAATCGCCTGGACGCACCACAACGACCTTGACACCAAACTGCTTCGTCTCCAATCGGAGTGCTTCGCAATAGCCTTCTATAGCGAACTTGCTAGCGGAATAAAAGCCTTGGAAAGGCAAACCCATCAAGCCGCCGATAGAACTTAACGCGATGATTTTTCCTTTGCCTTGTGCCCGCATATAGGGCAAAACAGCAGTCACGAAATTGACCAGTCCCATGAAATTGGCTTCCATTTGCTCCCGGATTTCCTCCTCGGTTGCAAACTCAACAGGTCCGCCAATGCCCATTCCAGCGTTGTTGACCAACACGTCAATACGACCTTCCTGGTCAACCACCTGCTGCACCACCCCTTTCACTGCATTGCGGTCACGGACGTCCACTTTCAGGTAATGTACCCCAGGCAAAGGCTCCACCTCACGGCGCACCGTGCCATAAACGACATGGCCTTCCCCCGCCAACAGACGTGCGGTCTCCAAGCCAAAGCCTGATGATATGCCTGTGATGAGAATGACCATGATTAAATAATTCCTGCTTCTTTGAAGGCTCTTGTGATCTTATCCACCGCTTCGTCAACCTGTTCAAAGGTATGCGTAGCCATCAAGGCGAAACGAATCAAGGCATCATTTTCAGGCACGGCAGGAGCAATCACCGGAGTGATGAAAACGCCATCTTCCAACAATCTGTTGCACAGCCAGAAAGCCTTCTCTGAATTTCTCACAAACAGAGGAATGATGGGCGTTTCGCTATGACCCGTATCGAAACCTCTATCTTTAAATTGCTGTCGGGCATAGTTGCTCACATCCCAAAGATGTTGAATACGCTCGGGCTCAGCAAGCATAATATCGATGGCCTTGCTGACCGCTGCCACATTGGAAGGCGGCATGCTGGCGCTGAAAATCAACGAGCGGGCATTGTGTTTCAAGAAGTTGATCGTGTCGGAATCGGAAGCGATGAAACCGCCCAACGACCCGAACGACTTGGAGAAGGTACCCATGATGAGATCCACCTTGTCGGTCAAGCCGAAATGGTCGGCAGTGCCACGGCCTTGATGTCCCAAGACACCTAAGGCATGGGCATCATCCATCATAATGTCGGCATCATATTTCTCGGCCAATGCCACCATCTCAGGCAAGGGAACGATATCGCCTTCCATGGAAAAAACGCCATCTGCGACAATCAACTTGATGGAATCAGGATTGCATTGACGCAAACGCAATTCCAGGTTTTCCATGTCGTTATGTGCGTATTTCAGCGTCTGCCCGAACGACAGACGGCTACCTTCGATGATGGAAGCGTGATCAAGACGGTCAAGCAACAGGTAGTCGTTACGGCCACACAAAGCCGACACCACACCCAGATTCACTTGGAATCCCGTGCTAAAACACACGGCCTCTTCTTTGCCTATCAAACGGGCAAGTTTTTCTTCCAATTCAACATGGATGTCAAGGGTGCCGTTGAGGAATCGGGAGCCCGAACAGCTGGTGCCGTATTTGTCGATGGCAGCCTTGGCCGCTTCCTTCAGACGAGGATCGTTGGAAAGGCCCAGATAACTGTTGGAACCAAACATCAGCACATCTTTGCCTTTGATTTTCACTACCGTGCTTTGTTCCGATTCGATTGTCTTATAATATGGATAAATCCCCTTTTCACGAGCAATCTGAGGCGCCCTATATTGTGCGCATTTATTTCTTAAAATATTGGATTTCATAAAATTAACAAATTTTTGACGCTTCTAAAAAGGCGCAAGTTACGGATTTTTCGACAAACACAACATCGAAAAAACAAAAAATCATATCTTTGCCAAAAAATCGTCAACATAACCATGCAACTTCAAATCCTAATCAGTGACCAATACAATCCCTTCCTCAATCGCGCCGTGGAACAGTATCTCACTGAGCACCAAGAGGAAGACACGGTCACTATGTACCTCTGGAAAAACCAGCAGACCGTCGTCATCGGCTACAACCAAAACCCCTATTCAGAATGCAACGTACAACTGCTACTTGACGAAGGCGGTCACCTGATGCGCCGCGGCACGGGCGGCGGTGCTGTGTACCACGATTTAGGCAACATCAACTTCTCGTTCGTCGCTGACAAATCATTGTACGACGTCCGCAAGCAACTCTCCGTCATCCAGGATGCGCTACTCGCCTATGGACTGGAAGCTGAAATCTCGGGGCGCAACGACCTTACTTGCCAAGGACGTAAATTCAGCGGCAACGCTTTCGCCAAAGGACAAAAAAACGACCTGCACCACGGCACCATTCTCATCAAGACCGATGGCACGATGATGCAGCGTTACCTCATCGTCGACAAGGCCAAACTGATGAAAAACGGGGTGAAGAGTGTGGCCAGCCGTGTCGTCAACCTCAGCGAACTCGTGCCCGAACTGACTTCCGAGAACATCAAACAGCCACTCATCGCCTCATTTGAAAAGGTTTACGGAAACAAGGCCACCATACTCGATTTCGATACCTTTATTAATAATAAGGAGGTGCAAGCTGTCCGAGAGCGCATCTCCTCTGATGACTTTCTTTTTGGTCGTTGGAGGCAATTCAAGACCGCGAAAAAGGCACAATTCCCATGGGGTAATGTCGACATTGCCTTACATATTGATGAGGCAAAATCCATTATCACCAAGGCTCAAATCGCCTCTGATTGCCTTGAACCAGAGACTATCCGACTAGCCGAACAACTCATACGAGGCAGCAGCACGAAAGCCAAGCCTGCCTTTGACGAGGGCAACGAAATCCTGCGTGATATCATGCATTTGATATACGGCTAAATAAAAAAACGTATTTTTGCAGGCTGATTCAACGGGTTAAGGTCCCTGAGCACTGAGCTTGTCGAAGTGTCGAAGGGCCGCACCTCTAGATTGCTTCGTCGTTCCTCCTCGCAATGACGCGAAGCGTCAACTGAACAACTGTTAACTGTCAACTATCAACTAAATGAAATATTATCTTCTCCCCTTAGGCTGCCAGATGAACCTAAGCGACACGGAGCGTGTGCGCACGGTGCTCAACGGTATGGGTTTCGTTGAGACCGACAAAGAAGACGAGGCTACCATCCTCGGCATCATCGCCTGCTCGGTGCGGCAGAAAGGCATCGACAAGGTGTATGGCCGCATCGAGAAATGGAACGCCATGAAAAACCGCCAGAACGTCATCACCTTTGTGTCGGGTTGCATCCTGCCTGCCGACCGTCTGCGTTTCCTCAAGCTTTTCGACATGGTCTTCGCCATGAACGAGTTGCCCAATTTCCCCGACATGATCCGCCAGTACGGCATCGTCACACCAGCCTCGTTACGCTATGGAGAAGAGATTGAATACCAGCCTGTGGTCAAGCCATTGGCACCGCTGTTCCACAAGGACGACAAAATCAACCCGTCAGCCAACATGGACAAGTTCTGGGCCATCACGCCAACACAAACTTCAACTTTCGAGGCCTTCATCCCGATTCAGAACGGTTGCAATAAATTCTGTACTTATTGTGCCGTGCCTTATACTCGTGGCCGTGAGGTGTCACGTCCTTCGGAAGAAATCCTGACCGAGCTAAAAGACCTCGTCGAGAAGGGTTACAAGAGCATCACACTGTTGGGACAGAACGTCAATTCATACGGCCTCGACAAGAAGGGTGAAGAGATTGACTTCGCAGAACTATTGCGCCGCGTGGGTGAGTTCGGCAAGACTTCGGGCAAGGAATTTTGGGTGTATTTCACCGCACCACATCCCCGCGACATGAAAGACGATGTCATTGAGGTGATGGCTCAGTACGACTGCCTCGGCAAGCAGATCCACATCCCCATCCAGTCGGGCGACGAAAACATGCTGCAACGCATGAACCGCCACCACGACCTGGCTACTTACCGCCACATCATCCATACCATCCGCGAGAAACTGCCGACGGCGACCATCTTCACCGATATCATCGTGGGCTTCACGCACGAGACCGAAGATGAGTTCGAGAACACGCGCAAAGCCATGGAAGAGTTCAAATACAACATGGCGTTCATCGCGCAATACAGCGTGCGTCCTGGGGCAGTGGCCTCGGAATGGGACGACGATGTGCCGAAGGAAGTGAAACGCCAACGTTACCACCGCCTCACGGAGGAACTGATGAAACACAGCCTCGTCTATAACCAAGGCCTCATCGGGCAGACCGTCAAGATGCTCGTGGAGAGCCACGACCGCAAGAACGGCTATCTCACCGGCCACACTGAAGGAAAGATTGTTATTCGCTTTGCTTCGAGAGACACAAAACTTATTGGACAGATTGTAAATGTGAAGGTGACTTCGGCTTCGCCTTTGTCGATTGAGGGAGAGTTGGTCGGATGAAGAAAATCTCCTTCAAAACCCTAGGCTGCCGCGTCAATCTGTATGAAACCGATGCCTTGGCTTCGCGCTTCAAGGCAGCGGGATATGAAATCGCTGATGGCGATAGCGATGCCGATGTCTTTGTCGTAAACACTTGCACCGTCACCAACACCAGCGACCAAAAATGCCGCCAAGCCATCCACCAGATTCGACGCAAACATCCCAAGGCTCTCATTGCCGTTACGGGTTGCATGGTCAACCATAGGAAAGAAGAACTGCTTCATTCCGGCATTGCCGACTATGTCATCGACAATGAGCGCAAAGCCGCCTTGTTCGACATTATTGACGAGCATTTCCGGACAGGTCACAGCGACCCCGAAGGCTTCGACCGCGATTTGTTCAGCTACCACCCCGCCTTCGATACTTTCCACACCCGCAGCCTCATCAAGATCCATGACGGCTGCAACAATTTCTGCTCCTACTGCATCATCCCCATGGTGAGAGGGCGCTCCACAAGCCGTCCCGCCGAGAACATCTATAATAATGTGCGCGAAGTCGTCGCCCACGGCTTCAAGGAAGTCGTGCTGACAGGCGTCAACATGGGACGCTACCAATACGAAAGCACCAACTTTGAGAAACTGGTGGAAAACATTTTGGAAATTGACGGCGACTTCCGCGTCAGGGTCTCCTCCATTGAACCCGACCAGTTCAGCGACCGGTTCCTCACTTTGTTCCAGCACGAAAAACTCGCTCCCCACATGCACATCTGCCTACAAAGCGGCTCTGACGACACCTTGAAACGCATGCATAGGTTCTACACCGTCGCCCAGTTCCGTGACATGTGCCAGCGCATTAAAGCCTTCCGCCCCGATTTTAACCTCACCACTGATATCATCGTAGGTTTCCCAGGCGAGACTGAACAGACCTTCAAAGAAAGTTGCGACTTCGCGAAAGAAATCGGATTCAGTCACATACATACATTCAAATACTCAGTGCGCACAGGCACCAAGGCTGCTGTCATGCCTGACCAAGTGCCAGAAAAAGTGAAAACTGAACGTAGCGAGGTCATGCGACAGATTTCGGTGGAGAACAAAGTCAAATATTTTGAATCCATGCAGGGCAAAACACAGCGCATGCTCATCGAACGCATCGATAACAAAGGTGTGGCAAGAGGTTACGGTGAGAACTACATCCCGGGCATTCTCAACAACTGCAATGCCGAAAAGAACACTTTTATTAATATAAAACTCGGCGAAATCCTCCGTAGAGACAACGAAGAAAAGATGTCTTTTGATTGTAAACCAATAAATTAAACATTTGAAAGAAAAAATTTCACTATTTTGGGTTGGGTTTTACGAAAAAGTTGTAATTTTGCAGCCCAAAATAATAGAAAATATATAAGCATAAGGAATAAGAGATATGGCAAATCACAAATCGTCAATCAAGAGAATCCGTCAGACAGAAAAGAGACGTTTGCACAACCGTTACTACGCTAAGAACATGCGTAACGAAGTGAAGAAATTCAGGGCTTTGACCAATAAGTCGGAAGCCGAGGGCCAACTTTCGAAGTTGTACTCCATCATCGACAAGGTCGCCAAGCGCGGTATCATCCACAAGAACAAAGCCGCCAACCTGAAGTCGAAGCTGTCGAAGTTTACGGCTAAATTGGCATAATTGGAAGTTTTATTCATACATGTTGGTGCCTCTTCTACATCGTGGAAGAGGCTTTTTTGGTTGAGATAAGCCCAAAATGCCTATCTTTACCGCCCGAAACAAGACATTATGACCGAAAAGAGATCCATCAAGGACTGGGCACCCGACGACCAACCGCGCGAGAAGATGATTGCCAAAGGCAAAGCATCGCTTAGCAACGCGGAGTTAATAGCCATCCTACTACGCGTCGGAAAGGAAGGCATGTCAGCAGTGGATGTGGCACGCGCCCTCCTCGACAGTGTCAACAACGACCTTATCGCTTTATCCAACCTCACTATTGACGACTTGACACAGCACCCTGGCATCGGCGAGGCCAAAGCCATCACCATCATGGCCGCCCTCGAACTCGGCAAACGCCGCCGCGCCGCAGAAGCCAACCTGCCCGATGAAGTGAAAGACTCGCGAGACACTTTCGAGCGCTTCCTACCCTATATCGACGACATGAAACAGGAACATTTCCTGGTTATGTACCTCAACCAAAGCAACCACGTCCTGAAGGTGAAATGCATCAGCAACGGCGGCACCACCAACGTCATCGCCGACCCGAAAATTATCTTCAAGAACGCCCTAAGCCTCAATGCCACATGTATCGTTTTGGGGCACAATCATCCCTCAGGCAACCCTCGTCCCAGTGAGGACGACCGCCTGCTGACCAAGAAATTCGTCGCAGCGGGCAAGCTCCTGGACATCAACGTCATCGACCATATCATCATCGGCAACGAACGTTACTACAGTTTCCGCGACCACGGCGAAATGACCTTCTAAACGCACATCCCATGAAACTCGTCACCATCATCGGGGCTAGACCCCAAATCATCAAGGCCGCTGCGTTAAGTCGCGCCATCAAGACGCACTACGCCGACCGCATACAGGAAATCATCGTCCACACGGGACAACATTATGACGACAATATGTCGCAGGTGTTCTTCGACGAACTCGGCATTCCGCATCCCGACTACAACCTCCATGTCGGCTCGGCCTCGCATGGCGTGCAGACCGCCCGTATGACGGAAGGCATCGAAGAAATACTGTTGAAAGAAAAACCCGACTTCATCGTGTTGTATGGCGACACCAACTCCACTCTCGCCGGTGCCGTGGCTGCTGCCAAGATACACATACCCGTTGTCCACATCGAGGCGGGACTGCGTTCGTTCAACAAGGCTATGCCCGAGGAGATCAACCGCATCGTGTGCGACCACTGCTCCACCCTGCTTTTTACGCCCACGAAGGCTGGCTTGGAGAACTTGAAGCGAGAGGGATTCCCTATCGACGAAAGCGGCGTTTCGACAGGCTCAACGGCCGCCGCCCCAACCATCGACAACCCAAAGGTCTACCACTGCGGCGACATCATGTATGACAACAGCCTGCATTTCGCCAATGTCGCTAAGGAAAAGACCAATATCATACAACGCTTGGGATTGAATGGCAAACTCTTCATCCTGGCCACCATTCATCGCGACAGCAACACCGACCATCCCGAGCGCCTCAACGCCATCTTCAGAACCCTCGTCCAGCTTTCCAAAGAGACTCAAGTCGTGTTGCCGCTGCATCCAAGGACGGCCAAACTCATGAAGGCCAATCTTGACGAATCGTTGCAAAAGCAAATTTCGAGCTGCCAAAATATCCAAATTCTCCCGCCTATCTCCTTCCTTGAGATGATTGCTCTGGAACGTCATGCCCAACTCGTCATGACTGACTCGGGCGGTGTGCAAAAAGAAGCCTATTTCTTCAAGAAGCCCGGCATCATCTTGAGGCCAGAGACCGAATGGGTGGAGATTGTGGAAACGGGCAACGCCATCCTCGCCGATGCCGACCAAACCCGCATCATGCAGGCTTGGCAACACTTCAAGGATAATCCACCGACAACCTTCCCCGAAATCTTTGGCGACGGCCATGCGGCAGAGTTCATGCTGGACAAGATGTTGCAAATTTTTTCTTGTAAAGTGTTGTAGATTAAGAAAAAAGTCGTACCTTTGCACCCGCTAAACAAGCACATACTATTATCAATTTAATCATTTAACAATCAAACAGTTATGAATCAGTACGAAACCGTTTTCATTTTAACTCCCGTTTTGTCTGAAGACCAGATGAAGGAAGCGGTAAAGAAGTATGAAGATCAGCTGACCAAAAATGGTGCAGAGATCGTTCATGAAGAGAGCTGGGGCATGCGCAAGCTTGCCTATCCCATCCAGAAGAAGTCCACGGGCTTTTACCAACTCATTGAGTACAAGGCCGAGGGTAATGTAATCGCCGATGTCGAAACCGAACTGAAGCGCGACGAACGCATCTTGCGTTTCCTCACCGTGAAGCTTGACAAGCACGCTATTGCCTACAACGAGAAGAAGCGCAAGAAGGCCGAAGCCGCCGCAGAAGAAGCACAAGCCTAATGTTGAACAATTAAAAAAGAAGAAAAATGGCACAAGTGAATAACAACAACGACATCAAATATCTGACTCCCATCGCAGTCGATACCAAGAGAAAGAAATACTGCCGCTTCAAGAAGAACCGCATCAAGTACATCGACTACAAAGATGCCGACTTCTTGCTGAAGTTCGTCAACGAGCAGGGTAAGATTCTGCCCCGCCGCATCACCGGCACTTCAACGAAATACCAGCGCAAGGTTGCCCAGGCCGTCAAGCGTGCCCGCCACCTCGCCCTGATGCCATTCGTAGCAGATTGTTTGAAATAATTTGAAGGAGGACTAAACATGGATATCATTCTGAAACAAGACGTCAACAACTTAGGATATAAGAACGACATCGTCACCGTGAAGCCCGGCTACGGCCGCAACTACCTCATCCCGCAGGGTATGGCCATCCTCGCCACCGAGCGCAACCGCAAAATCTTGGCCGAAGAGATGCGCCAGCAGGCTCACAAGGAAGAGAAGATCAAGAACGAGGCCCTCGAGAAGGCCAAGGCTTTGGAAGGCCTGAAGCTGCAAATCCCCGCCAAGGCTGCTGCCACGGGTAAGATTTTCGGCTCGGTCAACACCATCATGATTGCCAACGCCATCAAGGAAGCCACTGGCATCGAAGTGGACCGCAAGCACATCGTCCTCAACGAGGATGCCATCAAGGAAGTCGGCGACTACACCGCCAAACTGAGACTTCATAAAGAAGTGTCCGTCGACATCGACTTCAACGTCTTCGCCGAATAATAGGATAAACTTTTTCATAATTTTGGAGGCTGTCTCTGCGAAGAGGCAGCCTTTTTTTTGTATTTTTGACGCGTCGTCATTGCGAGGAGGAACGACGAAGCAATCCAGGGTCGTTCGTCTGGATTGCTTCGCTTCGCTCGCAATGACGCAAAGCGAGTCAATAATTATCCGATGATCACTAAAAGCATTATAAAACAAATCGCTTCCCTGCGCCAGCAGAAGTTCCGCAAGGAGCTAGGCCTCTTCGTCGTGGAAGGACGGAAGATGGTCGAGGAGCTACTGCGCTCCGATTTTGAGACCATAGGATTATACTCCACCGAGCCTTTCCTCAACGCCTATCCTTTCTTCGCTGATGCCGAAGTCGTCAGCGAGATGCAGATGGAGCAGATGAGCGGGCAGGACACACCTCCCGGCATCCTTGCTGTGGTGAGGATCCCTGAGCAAGGCAACATCAAGACTTCATCACCATACGTGCTGGCCTTGGACGGCATCGCCAACCCGGGCAACATGGGCACGCTCCTCCGCACAGCCGAGTGGTTCGGCATCCGTGACGTGGTGTGTAGCATGGACTGCGTGGAGTTATGGAACCCCAAGACGGTACAAGCCACCATGGGCTCGCTATTCAGAGTAAAGGTGTGGAAAGCCGACTTGGTTGAGTATCTTCGTCAAGTCAAAGCCGAGGGCAAGGCCGTTTATGGTGCCTTGCTGGAAGGCAAAGACCTGTTCCAGATGAAAGAGAGACCCAACGGCGTCATCGTCATCGGGAGTGAGTCGCACGGCATCTGCGCCGAGGTTCTGCCTTGCATCACGTATCCCATCACCATACCGCGCGTGGGTGGCAGTGCCACCGAGTCGTTGAATGCGGCTGTGGCTGGAGGAATTATTATTGCTGAGATGACGAGACCATGAATATCAAAGATATCACCCCTGATTTTTTATGGGAAAACGTCATTAATCCAGAAGGAATGTTGTTTGGGCCTAATTTCTTACCCTATAATCCTAAATTGAAACAATTTAGCAGGGATTTGAGAAATCACGGACAACTGTCGGAGGCATTGCTTTGGAAATGTCTGAAAGGGAGAAAGACTGGATATCTATTTCTTCGCCAGAGGCCCATCTTAAACTACATCGCCGACTTTTTTTGCTACGAGCTTAAATTGGTAATCGAAATTGACGGGGCATCGCATTTTTCTGCCGAAGCACAAAAACGAGACGCCGAAAGGGACAGACAGATGCAAGCCATCGGTCTTAGGATTATCAGAGTTTTAGATAGCGATGTACGCAAGGATCCCGAAGGTGTGGTTCAGGGAATTATGGAACAATTACCTCCAAAAGGAGGAAAAGAAGTTTTTATTTGATTTGGTAAGGTAATCTTGGAATCACTGGCGCAAAGCGGGTCTTCGAATCCCCCCTGCCCCCCTTTGCAAAGGGGGGAAGCGCAAAGCGACGCGGGTGCAAAGCCACACAAAGACCAGTAAACTTGTGTCTGGTAGTTCCCCTTTGCAAAGGGAGAGACCTACTGGATGTGGCGCAAAGCGACAATAAAATCTGAAACCATAATCTAATCTAAAGCCACCTCAAAGAAAAAAAACATATAACCTTACGTCTCGGAACCAGCCAGTTCCCCCTTTGCAAAGGGGGTTAGGGGGATTCAACGAACCCCGGCAGGCAAAAAGCAAACACAAAAAAACCGCCCCAAAAGGAGCGGTTTTTTCATTCAATCAAAAGATTGATTACTTCACGATGACAACGCGTTGGACGCTGTTGCGGCCGTTGTTGTCATAGATGCTGAAGAAGTAGACACCTGATTCAACATTCATGTCGATGTTGTTGATCATGCTGTCGAGCTTCACCACGCGGAGGAGTTGACCAGCCACGTTGTAGATAGCCACAGTGTTGAGGTTCTCACCTTCGAGGGTGACCATTGAAGTGGCGGGGTTAGGATAGACGCTAGCCAATTGCACTTCGCTTTCTTCAACGGCAGTAATGTCGACATTGAGAACAATCGGAATCACGACTTCTTCCATACCTTCTTGGTTGGTGGTGATATAAAGTTCAGCACTGTAGCGCTCTTCGGTGAGACCAATGGAGTTGAGGCTGAGGTTGATGACATCGCTGGTACCACCCAAGATGGAGCCTTCGGTCTTGTCGATGGCGGCCCAAGTGGCGGGAACTAGCGTACCTTCGCAGTTGACAGTGAGCAACCAAGCGCCAGCGAAACCATCACTCGAGCCTGAAGGTGCGGCATAGCAGTGGTTGAATTTGCTACCATCAGTGCTAAGCCAGTTACCATCTTGTTCCTCACCATAATCGCCATTGTCCATGCTCAGAGGATAGTCATCAGCACCCTGCTCCAATTGAACAGTAGCCCAAATGGCCTGACCCGTAATGTAGACAGGCTCGTCGAAGGTAGCAGTAATCCAATCAGAGGTCGTAAGCGTAACATTGACAGTCTTCTCGGCAAGGAGTTCACCGGGTTGGTTGCGGAGGCCCTGACCATAGATACGGAAGATGTAGTTATGGTCGGTTGACTGATAATCTGATTGGACAAGATAATCAACAGAGGTGATCTTCATACCCATGGCAGCGCCAGCATAAGCGGCAGCGGGCAGACGGATACCAATCTCACGGGTGTGGGCTTCGCTATGGCCGATGCCTTGGATTTGGCCCATTCCACCATCATGATAGTAGAGTTCGGAAGTCTGAGTGCCATCAGCACCTTGACCGAAGTCGAGCCAGCCAGCCCAGTCACCGATAGAGTTACCATTGTTGTTGATGTTGATAGCAACGGAGGTGAAGTCGTCGACTAAGAGAGTCTCTTCAACGGATTCAGGATCGAACTCGAGGTCGGGAGCGCTTTCACCGCCAATTCTGGTGAAGCGGATGTTGTCAACATAGAATTGGGAAGATGAACCAACTGCAGGGAAGAAATTTGCGCCATCGATAATACGGCTTTGCTGCTCGTTACCGAAGCTCTCCATGCTCCACTGCCATGAGCAAATCTCAGATTCGTTGAAGTACAGGGTGGCCAAATCGTTGTCGCAATCAATATGAACACGGAAATGCATCCATTCATCCTCCACGGCAGGAACATCAGCAGTAACTCCACCAGCAAACACTGTACCATGGCCAGTGCTGTGCCATTGGTTTGAGTTGGTTGAGTCAGCTTCAGCATTCACATAAACCTGCATCGCCCATTGGCTGGTCTTGGTCCCATCACCAGCAAAGTAGTGCAACATGTTGAAATAACCGTCCTTGCCAGCGGGAGTGTACATGTCAAACTCAAAATCGTAAGCGCCCGTCTCATAACCTCCTAAGAGCAACACTTGGTCGGTGTTGCCAGAAATAAGGCCAGAGTTGTTACCTTCTGAGGCATAGGCATCGGAAACCGTACCATCGTTGGAGCCACCAGGATTGTTGTTCCAAGTCGTCCACCAATCATGGCCTGCCGCGACAGACGATTGGGCAATCTTGCCACCCACGGCGTATTCCTCAAAAGATTCACCGATTAACACTTCGTCCTCTTGTGATGAAACGAAAGAGAAATCGTCGATGTAGAAGACAGACTTGCTGGAACTGGTCGGAGGATAAAAATCAAGTGCATCCAAAACACGCATACCAGGAGTGGTAGTGCTCTCGCTTTCGCTGAAAGCCCATGAGTGAACTTCCGTTCCGTCGATTGTCAGCGAAATGGCATCGTTGTCAAGGTCGATGTCAAAGTGAACCGGGAACCAAGTGTCAAACGGGAATGTGAAAGGATGTTCAGCATCTGACACATGCAAGATAGTACCCTGGTCAGCCGTGTTGAAATACAGGCCAAAAGCCCATTCGCCATCCTGACCACCAGTGAAATTGTGCTGTATGTTCAGATAGGCATCTTTTCCAGTTGGAATATACATATTCCAATCGAGAGTGTACGAACCAGTCGTTTCATCGTTGAAGTTAAAGATCTGGTCGTTGCCATAGGTAAATTTTACCGAGTTAGTACCAGAAAACGCTTGTTCGTCACTAAAAGCAGCGTCTTCTGAACTTCCCGGCTGATTACTCCAAGTGGTCCAAGGTTGACCAATTGATTGAGCTACCTTATCACCAACATTATATTGGTCGAAGTCGTAGCTTTGAGCAAACAGATTGCCACAAACGAAGGCAATCATCGCAATGAGTAAAGATACTTTCTTCATTTTGTTTGAATTTTAGTTAGTATTTAAGTTGTTTGTGTTGAGTTCACAAAAGTGCATAAAACGCTGCAAATATAAAGAAAAAACATAAAGTGCAAGGGGATAAGGGGATTTTTTGTCAAAAAAAAGGGTATCGCCATCGGATCGGGAGATTGCGGGGCAAGCTCGCAATGAGGGGATTGTTGTGCTGGGGTAGTATACAAATAGTTCATAGGTTCTAGACAGGGCCGACATAACACTGACATAACTTTGACATAACTCAGACAAACTATCGGCTGAGTCTCTATAAAGTTTCGGTTAAGTCTCGGTTGAGTTTCGGTTGGGTTTCGATTGGCAGCCTTAAGATAGCCTCTCCCCTACCCCACCACAAAATGATTTACGGCAGATTGGTTTCACCTTTATTTTGCGTTTTCTGCGGATTCTGCGTGAAACAATCCTTACTTCGCTTCCTTCCAATAAGCAATCATCTCCTCAAGCGAGAGATGTTGCACGCCTTTGCCTTGCTCACGGGCGCGCTGCTCGACATGGGCAAAACGCTCACGAAACTTCTTGTTGGTCTTCTCCAAGGCATCGTCAGGGTTCACCCCGATGTAAATGCCGTAGGCCGCCAAAGCGAAAAGCAGGTCACCGTATTCCGCTTCGATGTTATCCGTATTGTCGGGCTTTTGCAGCTCTTCAAAAAGCTCGGCCTTCTCCTCCTCCACCTTCTGCCAAGCCTGGTCGGCATCGGGCCAGCGGAAGCCCACACCAGCGGTCTTTTGGTGCATACGGTAAGCCTTCAACAATGACGGCAAGCCTTCGGGCACACCCCCCAGCACGCTGCGGTTGTGTTCACGCTCCAACTTGATTTTCTCCCAGTTTTGCTCCACTTGCTCAGCATTCTCGACATGCTCATTCCCAAAGATATGCGGATGACGCACAATCATCTTCTCGCAGATACCATTGAGCACATCGGTAATGTCGAAGGCACCTTGCTCCTGCCCTATCTTGGCATAGAAAACGAGATGAAGCATGAGGTCGCCAAGTTCCTTTTTCACCTCGTTAAGGTCGTCGTTGAGAATGGCTTGGCTAAGCTCATAAGTCTCCTCAATGGTAAGGTGACGCAGGCTGTGGATGGTCTGGGTGCTGTCCCAAGGGCAGCCCGCACGCACTGCGTCCATAATATCCAGCAAACGCTTGAAAGCGGCTAATCTTTCGTCCATGATAAATGATTTGGTCTGCAAAAATAAGGAATTTTGTATTTTTGCAAATTCAATGGGCAAACAAAAACGCCATATCGTTTTTTCCGTCCTTCTCACCTTATTATTAATAGGGAATACCACGGAGGCACAAATGAGCCATCGCAACTATGAGTTGGAGGCGAAGGTACACTATGGTTATATGTATTTCCAGAACGACCAATACCACTCAGCCTTAGGACGTTACAGCCGCCACACGCCCAGCTACGAGATTTCGCTGCACCGCAACACCTACGGCGAACACCGTTGGGAGGTGGTGCATAATTACCCTTCCATCGGCATCACTTTCTATTATTCAAGTTTTGGCAACGATAGCATTTCAGCCGAGTTGGGTCGGGTGTTCGCCCTCTACCCTTTCATCAACTTCCCCATCACGCCGAGCGAGACGAGCAAGCTGACTTTCAAGTTGGGCGTGGGTCTTTCCTACCTCACCAACAAGTTCGACCCAAAAGAAAATTATCACAACTACGCCATCGGCTCGCACCTCAACGCAGCCATTAATCTGTCGTTTGAGTACCGCCAACGCATCGTCGAACGCTTGTATTGGGTGGCATCCGCAGGTCTCACCCACTTCTCGAACGGTGCCACACGAACACCCAACATGGGCATCAACATTTTCAGTGTGTCCACAGGATTGTCGTGGTATCTATTCTCTCCCAAAGCCCTCATCGACAAGAAGTTGCGTCCAAGAAACTATCTCTTTGAGTTTGACGGCAAGAAACATTTCGTCACCGACTACCAATACACCCTCGGTTTCAAGGACATGAGCCATCAGTATGGCTCGCACCATTATTTCTTTGTCCACAACATCACCGCCAACTTCATGTTCCAGCTCAGCGAGCGCGACCGCCTGGGCATAGGCGTTGATCTGATATACGACGGCTCCGACAAAATCACCAAGCCCGACTGGAACTTTTATCTAAAGACTGGATTCCTGCTCTCTTACGAGATGATGCTCGACCGTCTCAGTTTCATGTTTAACTTAGGTCTGCGCAACAACACGGCCTATGGCTCAGGCAAGTTTGGCCTGCTGTTCTACCAAAAGGTGGCGACACGCTATTACATCACCGACAACTTGTTTGCCACGCTCGCCTTTACCACCTATGACATCAAGGCCGACTTCATCAGCGTCGGCATTGGCTACCATATCCAACACAAATACTATCTACCGCAACATGCAAAGAAACGTTATCGCAGTCCTATTTTTCCTCGTTAGCCTGATGACCACATCGTGCAACAAGTTCACCAACGGCGAACCCATCACCGAGTGCCGTGATGTCCATCAGCCATTTACCGTGGTTTCGATGTTCAACAACGTGAACGTCAAGTTGGTTCATGACCAGCATCCTCGTTTGGAACTCACCTGTCCCAAGAACCTCATCGAGAAAGTGACTACCGAGGTGAACAACGACACTTTGGTCATTAGAAACGAGAACAATTTCAACTGGATTCGCAGCTTTGACTACAGCATCGACCTCACCGTATATTACGACAGCCTTCGTTCCGTCAACTACTATTCCATCGGCCAACTGCTTTCCGTCGACTCGATTGCAGGCATGATGACACAAACCATCGACACAGTAAGAAAAGCCGACGGCCCCATCAAGAAAGGATATTTCATCTTGAGAATTTTGGAAGGCTCAGGTGACATCGACCTCACTTTCAACTGCAATATATTGAAAACCGTTTTCAGCAACGGCACATCGACCGTCACCCTCAGAGGACGGGCCGGCTATACTGAGCACTACATGAAGAGCTATGGCGCGGTTCATGCCGAATCGATGTATTGCAACATCGTCAAGGTGATGTCGCATTCAACCAACGACATTTATGTTTGGCCCCATTCTGAGCTTTACGCACATCTATACAACATCGGAAACGTCTATTACAAAGGCGATCCATGGATTGATGCAACGTACACCAATTACGGGCGAGTAATCCCATTGGAATAAAATTCATTTTGGTTACAGATTTTTTATTTTTGGTACAATATTTGTATAATTTTAAGCGATAATTCATCTTTTGAAAACAAGATAAAACTCAATACAATGAAAGCGTTCAGAATCCTTCCGTTTCTTGCCTTGATGGCATTCGTCGGCTGCTCGGCGAATCGTCATGTAGCCAAAGACGACACTTATTATTCGCCCTACGGCAATACGGGCAGTCGGGTGGCCAGCGGAAACGGCTCATACGTGAGCCCTAGCATCAGCAGCAACTCGGAATACGACTACCAAACCTACTATTCCGACAGTAAGAACTACGTCAGCAATGCTGATCCCGTCTACCAAACCACGGAGACTGTGACCGACACCAACGGCGTTGTGTACACCACCACCGAAACTTATTACGATGCCGACTTTGCCGCTCGCATCAAGCGTTTCGGCACGCAGGCATCGTCGTCGAGAGATTATTATGACGATTATTACACGAGTGGTGGCAGCACCTACGTTTATGTAAACAGCTACGACCCCTTTTATTGGGATTATTACCCGAGTGTCTACATAGGCTTTGGCTATCGTCCCTATTGGAGAACCTATTGGGGATGGAATGCGTATTGGGATTACTACTGGTACTCGCCTTATTATTATCCGTACTCACCATATTACTGCGGTTACTGCCACCCCTACTATCATCACCACCATTATCATGACTACTATCCGCACCATCACAACGGTGGACATCATGGCGGTAACAACGGCTTCGGCAACTATGTGGCCAGTGTGCGTCACGGCGGCAGCACCGCCGGCTCGATGAGTTATGGTTCACAGGACGGTCGCCACACCGCCAGCGGCAGCATGTCGGGTGGCACCAGTGCCCCAAGTGCAAGAGTGAACAGCGGCAGTGCATCAGGTCGTCCTACGGTAAGCAATGGCGCATCGGTGCGTCCCAGCACCAGTGGCAGCGTCAGCAGACCTTCCACAAGCAGCCGTCCCACGATGAGCAGCCGTCCGTCAGCGAGTGCCAGCAGCCACGCCGGTAGCGTGTCGGGAAGCCGTCCATCGAGCAGCAGTGCCAGCACGAGCAGCCAAAGCAGTCCACGCCAAAGCTATACTTCGCCCAGCAACAGCCGTCCCTCACGCTCCAGCTCCGAGTATGTGCGCCCGCAGGGTTCATCCTCGTCGCGTCCTTCATCAGCAAGTTCGAGCAACAGCGGCAGCTATAACAGACCCAGCTCGTCAAGCAGCAGACCCAGTTCGTCGAGTGGCAGCTACAACAGAAGCAGCAGCTCGTCGCCGAGAAGGTTCTCGTCAAGCTCAA
>CALEMB010000047.1 GCA_937902805.1 uncultured Bacteroidales bacterium | reverse complement strand
TGCCGCCCGATGATCTACCCAACTAACTTCGAACAAAAAATCGGCTTCGCCAGCATCCGCCAGATGATTTCTGGCCACTGCATCAGCCAGATGGGGCTGGAGCATGTGGATGCCATGGCTTTCTCGACCGACAAAACCAACATCCTCAAAAGCTTAGAGCAGACCGAAGAGTTCATCGGCCTCTTGCAGACCGGCGTGCCTTTCCCCGTACGCGACTTCCACGACCTGCGCGAGGCTTTCCACCGCATCCAGATTGACGGCACCTGCCTCAATGTGGAAGACCTTTTTGCCCTCAAGCCTTCGTTGAATGTCGTGGAGGCCATCTTGCGTTATGGTCATTCTGAAAGTGCCAACAACACGCCACAACTCAAATCACTGATTGAGCATATTTTCATTGAACGGAGCATCTTCACCGAGGCCAACCGCCTCGTCGACGACAAGGGCGAAATTCCTGACAATGCTTCTACCGAACTATTGGAAATCCGGCAAAGCATCCGCCGCAAGCAAGGCGGCATCGAGAAACGCATCCGACAAATCATGGGCGATGCCAAGACTGCGGGCTGGGTCGACCAAAAATCGGAAATCACCATCCGCGATGGTCGCCTCGTCATCCCCGTGAAAGCTGGCGACAAGCGCGCTATCCGAGGTTTCATCCACGACGAGTCGGCCACGGGACAGACGGTCTACATTGAACCCGCCGAAATCTTCGACACCTCCAACGAAATCAAAGAACTGGAATACGCCGAACGCCGAGAAATCCACCGTATCCTGATGGCTTTCACCCGACTGTTGAGGCCTTATCTCTCCGAGCTTCGCAAGGCTTGGAGCCTACTCGGCGAACTCGATTTCATCCGTGCCAAAGCATTGTTGGCCAATGAAATCGGAGGCGTGAAGCCCGAAATCCAAGACACTTCTCTTATCAACTGGCAACAAGCACGGCACCCTCTTTTGGAAAAGAAGCTGAAAGCCCAAGGCAAACAAGTCGTTCCCTTAGATTTGCAACTCAACGAGAACGAGCGCATCCTTGTCATCAGCGGTCCCAATGCGGGCGGAAAGTCGGTATGCCTCAAAACCACAGGCCTGTTACAATACATGCTGCAGTGCGGTCTCATGCCGCCCATGCGCATTGACTCGCAATGTGGCCTCTTCGACAGCCTCTTCATCGACATTGGTGACGAGCAGTCCATCCTCGACGACCTTTCCACCTACAGCTCGCACCTTATTAATATGAAAGCTTTGTTGGAACACGCCGATGAGAAAACCCTGTTCCTCATCGACGAGTTTGGTACGGGTACAGAACCGCAATTGGGCGGTGCTATCGCCGAGGCCATCCTGCTGGAACTCAACAAGAAGCAAGCCTATGGCATGGTCACCACACACTATGCCAACCTCAAACTTTTGGCTGACAACCATGATGGCATCATCAACGGGGCGATGCTGTTCGACACCAAGTTCATGCAGCCCATGTACATCATGATGACAGGAAAGCCTGGCTCATCATTCGCCTTTGAAATCGCCAAGAAAATCGGCTTCCCACGGCAGATTCTCGACGACGCAGCCAACATCACTGGAGACCAACACCTGAAATTTGAGAAGCAATTGCAACAGCTCGAAGTCGACAAGAAAGCCATCCGCAAGAAGGAACAAGACCTGCGCATCGCCGACCAATTGCTCACCGAGGTGGTGGAAAAATACAAAGGCTTGCTTTCCGAACTCGAAAGCAAGAAGAAACAATACCTCCGCAATGCCGCCGCCGAGGCGCAGGAGCTAATTCAAAAAGCCAACAGCCAAATCGAGCGCACCATCAAAGAAATCAAGGAGGCACAGGCGGAAAAGACCAAGACCAAGGAAATCCGCCAAAACCTTGAAAAGACCAAGCAGGAGATTGCCCAAAAAGCCAAGGAAGTGGCCGAGGAAAAGAAAAAAGAGGAAGGCGAGGTGGTTTTGAAAGTCGGCGACACTGTCTGCATCGAGGAAATGCAGGTGGTGGGCGAGGTTTTGGCCATCAGCGACACCGATGCCACTATCCTTTTCGACAGCATCCGTCTGCGTACCAGTCCCGACAAACTCCGTAAGGTGAGCCGCGCCGAAGCGCGCAAAACACAGCGCCGTTGGCAGAACGGCATTGCCCAAGACCTCAGCGAGAAAGCCGAGCACTTTGATCTGACGCTAGATGTGCGCGGCAAGCGTGCCGAAGAAGCTTTGGACATCGTTGACAAATATCTCGACGAAGCCAAGCTCCTCAGCATCAAGGAGGTGAGCATCCTTCACGGCAAAGGAAACGGCATCCTACGCAAGCTCATCCGCGAGAAACTCAGCCACATCCATGAGGTGGAACGTTTCTGCGATGCCTCATTGGAGACAGGCGGGACAGGTATTACGAGGGTGTATTTCAGATGACAAAAAAACGGAGGCACACCTCCGTTTTTTTCATGTCGTAACGCGCTGCTTATTTCCTTTTGAGAAGAGAAAGAAGCCAAAGCAAGACAACAGATCCCACGGTACCAACCAATAGTTGACCCCAGAAGTTTGCTTTTGGCGCAACGCCCAACAGGCCAAAGAGCCAGCTGCCCAAGAAACCGCCGACGATACCGACAAGGATGCAGACCAGAAGGCCCATGCCTTTGTTCATGATTTTGCCACCAATGAAGCCTGCAATGGCTCCGATTAAGACTGCTGCTAAGATACCTCCCATAATGTATTGATTTTAAGATTTAAAGATTTAAAGATTCAAAGATTAAAGATTCAAGATTTAAGATTTAAGATTTAAGATTATTTGCGGTTCATTAGGCCGGCCACCTCGGCGTTCTGCTGCTCAATGTAAGCCAACAGTTCTTCCCTACCCTGCTTCTTTTCCGACGAGGTGATGAAAATGGGCGGCAATTCCTCCCAGTCCTCCAGCAGACGCTGTTTCAATGCCTCCACGTTACGATCCAGTTCCGCCTTTGAGACCTTGTCAGCCTTGGTAAAAACGAT
Organism: uncultured Bacteroidales bacterium; assembly: GCA_937902805.1. GTDB lineage: Bacteria > Bacteroidota > Bacteroidia > Bacteroidales > F082 > Limimorpha. The sequence goes on along the minus strand of CALEMB010000047.1, from coordinate 20,318 downwards.
ACAAAAAGGCACTTGGCTTTCACCCAGCCACTCCATGAAGCCCAAGTCGTTGTTCTGAGGCTCGTGGCGCGAGTCGACGAGGACAAAGGTCGTCACCAAATTGCGGCGACGAGTGATGTAGTTGTTAATCATGACACGCCACTGCTCACGCTGTTTCTTTGAATGTTGTGCATAGCCATAGCCTGGCAGGTCGACGAGATACCAAGCATCGTTGACGATGAAATGATTAATAGCCACCGTCTTGCCTGGCACCGACGAGGTTTTGGCCAAGCCCTTGCGCTGCACCAGCATGTTGATGAGTGACGACTTTCCCACATTGGAACGACCGATAAAGGCATATTCCGGTATATTATCATTGGGCAAGAACTCGAAACGGGTGTTACTCATCAAGAAATCAGCTTTTTTGATGTCCATGGCGATTTATTTTAAGTGGGAAGGAAGTTCGTTTTTGTCGTAAATCATGTGGCGATTTACCTTCTCTTCGTAGATGTCGGCAATCGTCACAAGGATGCCCGTCTCCTCCACCTTGCCAAAGCCAGGATTGAGGGCTGTGCCAAAGGAGCGGAGTGTCGAAGAGAGGTTCATGTAGGCATTCACCAAAGGGGGCACTGCGGCACCACGCTCACGGACCAGCTTGACCAAAGTTTTGTAGTCGTCTCGGTAGTTGTCGCTGCAAAACAATGAGGCAAGCCATTCACGGTCGGTGAGGATAGGCAGGTCAAGTTCGGGGCGCACGGTGACAAGATTGTCCTCATCAGGGAAGTGCTTCTGGATGAAATACAGAATCATGTCGCGAGCTGTCCGCTCAAGTTGCGGATACATCGTCACCTTACCAAAATAATACTTCGCCTCGGGGTAAATGTCAACCAACGAGCCCAAGCCATCCCACAGGTTGTCAAGCGAATAAAGACCTTTAGAAAGGTTCTTGGTAGGCTGGTAGTTGGGCTGCACGAAGGAGCGTCCCAACTCGATGGTATCGGGCAGATAGTCCTGCACAAAACGATCGGAATAATGGAAAAGCTCACTCGTGGGCGTGTCCACCTGACCATCCTTATCGATGGGCAGTCCGTCGCACAGCAGGAAACGGTAGCCGCCCATAATGACTTTGTCGGAAGGGTTCCAAACGATGAGTTGGTAGAAGAAATGCTCCTCGCGCGTGTCGAAATCGTCGACATCGCAATCGAGGCCTGTGCCGCCACCAGCGTTGCGGAAGCTGATCTCACGCAAACGTCCGATTTCGCGCATGACATTCGGAGAGTCGTGTGCCGACAAAACATAAATCTCGTTTCCTCCGTTGTTCGTCTTTCGGAAGAACTTGTCGCGGGTCAACTCATCCATGATGGCCTCAACCGACACCGGAGCTATAATATCTTTCATCATATTGTATATTCTTTTTGAGGGTCAAACACCAAATCAGCATCCTGTGCCAATTGGTAAGAAAAAGTACGCAACTTCTCGGCCCATTGCGCATCGGTGAAACGACTGTCGAAAGTCTGGTATGGGATGGGCTTGCCGAAGGTAATGGTCAGTTGCTTGTTGCGTTGCTTGAAAAACTCGTCGACGAGAAAAGCCATCTCAATGTTCACCTTGATACCCAAGCGTTTGCGCCAATAGGCGAGGTTATAAAAGAAATTGGAGTTTTGGCCTTCGATATGGACGGGAACAATGTCGCGCTGATAGGCTTTTGACTTGGTGAGGAAGGTCTTCTTCCAGTCGAGATCCATGATTTTACCATCTTTGGTCTTGCGTGAGCAGAGACCGAAAGGGAAGTAACAAATCGTGGCATCGCCCGCGAAAGTCTCATTGAAAAGGCGTAAATTCTCCTCGCGATTGGTGGTGGCGCTACCCACCTTGCTGACAGGAATGAAAATCGGACGGAGGTTCTTCACGAACATCAGGAAGTCGTTGACGGGGGTCAGCGTCTCTCCCCTATGGTTGCCCACAGCACCAATGAGCGCGATGCCGTCAAGACCGCCCAAAGGATGGTTGGAAGCCACCAGAACGCGGTCACTAGCCTTCAGATTATCAACACCTTTCAGCACCACGTCAAGATTAAAGTCGGCCACTACTGCATTGATGAAGTCAAGGCCTTCCTGATCAGCATACTTCGTCAAAATCTCGTTGATGTCGTCCTCATGCAACAGCCGTTGAATCTTGCGAAACAACCACTCGGGCATGTGTTTCATCAACTTGGGCACCTTGGCCGTGAAAATCTTCCTGAGATCAATCAAATTGCTCTGTTCCGTCTCCATAAAATAGAAAATCTTTCTACAATCGGCAAAAATAGTAAAAAGAGGGATGGCAACAGCTATTTCGTCCGAAAATCGCTTCAAAATGGGTAAAAAAGCCTTTATCAACAATTTTTTCGGGCTTTATTCCTGAATTTGTTAACAATGTTATCAACAAGTTACCAACAAAGTTATCAACAAATAAGGTTGAAAACTTTAATGGGATAAAGTGGGAAAAAGTGGGAATTTTATACTAATTTTGCAGTTGCAAATCAAAATGCGAAAAAGATGGGTTACCCGATAGGACATTTCAACTGTAAATTGGACGCGAAAGGCCGTTTGATGCTGCCTTCCGAGTTCAAGGAGCAGATGGGCGAGCTGGCAGACGAAGGCTTCGTGTTGCGCCCCAGCTTGTTCGAAAACAGTACCTGTCTCGACCTATTCACCCGCAAGGATTGGGACCTGCAGCAGGAGAAACTGCGCGAAACTTTCAGCATCTATGATGAAGAAGGCATCAAGGCGCTGCGATTCCTAAACGAAGGCGTTCGTTTCGTCAAGCTTGACGCGAGCGGTCGTCTGCAAATCCCCAAGGAACTGATGGAACGTGGCGGACTGGTGAAAGAGGTCGTAGTGGAAGCCCTCGCCAACAAGATGGAAATTTGGGACAAGGCACGTTATGAGCAGAGCGTGTCGACCATCGACAAGAAGAAGATTCTTGATATTCTGAAGACAATATAATCAATAGAGATGACCATGTATCACAAACCGGTAATGTTGGACAAGTGCATCGAAGGCCTCAACATCAAGCCTTCGGGCGTGTACGTCGACGTCACTTTCGGCGGCGGAGGTCACTCCCGTGCCATCCTTGAACGCCTGACGACGGGGCATCTTTATGCCTTCGACCAGGACGAGGATGCCGCACAGAACGCCTTCGACGACGAGCGTTTCACCTTCATACCGCAGAACTTCAGGTACTTCAAGAACTTCATCCAGCTCTACCATGGCGGGAAGGTCGACGGCATCATCGCCGATTTGGGTGTTTCGTCGCACCAATTCGATACCCCTGAAAAAGGCTTTTCCACCCGCTTCGACGGTCCCCTCGACATGCGCATGAGCCAAATGACGCCCAACGACGCCGCCACCGTGGTGAACACCTACGACCACGAGGCCCTGACCCGCATCTTCCGCCTCTATGGCGAAATGCAGCAACCCCATCTTGTCGCCTCCGACATCATCATGGCCCGCGAGGCTGAGCCTATCGAGACGACCGCACAGCTGAAAGCCGCCGTACAGAATCGTCTCCCGCGCGGCAAGGAAAACAAGGTGCTGGCACAGCTCTTCCAAGCCCTGCGCATTGAGGTGAACCAAGAGCTCGACGCCTTGTGTGCCTTCCTCGGCCAATGCCCCGACGTGTTGAAATCAGGTGGTCGTCTCGTCGTAATGTCGTACCATTCGCTCGAAGACCGCCTCGTGAAGAACTTCATGAAGACCGGCAACACCGAGGGCAAGGAAGACAAGGACTTCTTCGGCAACCTGCAGACACCTTATACTATTATAACACGCAAACCCATCGTCCCCACCGACGAGGAAATCGAGAACAACAGCCGCGCCCGCAGCGCCAAACTGAGAATTGCAGAAAGGAAATAAGACATGGAAGAACAGAAACAACAGAAGAAAAAGAAAGGCGGGAAAACGATTATGAATGTCCTCGGAGGCAAATTCCTCGTCCGTGAAAGTTTCGCAAAACAGTTCCCTTTCATGGTGTTTGTGACCTTGTTGCTCATGGCCATCATCACCAACACGTATATCGCCGAGGGGAGAATCCGTGAACTGACGAAAACCGCGCACAAACTCAACGACCTGCAGGTAGAATATGTGCAGGTGAGATCAGCCATCATGGAAGCCTCGAAGCAGTCGATGCTGGCCAAAAAACTAGCTGGTACAGGCCTGAAAGAGGTCACCCAACCACTGAAACGCATTGAAGTCGAACAACCCGAAAAGCAAGAGGAGCCATGAAGTTAGACCCCAGAACCGACACACTTTGGAGGACCAACCTGTTGTACGTGTTCGTCCTCCTTTTCGGGATTGCCATCATCGCGAAAATCATCGTCGTGCAAACCAAGGATAAAGAAGAGTTGAAAGACATGGCCGAGAAGCGCGAATACCGTGTGGATACCTTGGAAGCCTCGCGCGGCATCATCTTCTCGAGCGACAACCAAGTGATGGCCACCAGCGTCCCTTACTTCGACGTCTTTTTCGACTACCAGTCCGTTGACTCGACCCTACTAGCCAACAACATCGACTCGCTTTGCATCCAGATGTCGCAGTTGTTCCCGAAGAGAAACCCTGCACAATGGAAAGAATTCTTCGGCATTGGCATGGCCAAGAAGAGCCGTTACTACAAGATTGGCTTAAATGTCACACAGACGGATTTGCGCAAGATGCAACAATTCGTCATCTTCGACCGTGGTCTATACAAAGGTGGCCTCATCCCCAAAAAGAAAATCAAGCGCGAGCATCCCTATAAGGACCTCGCCAGCCTCATGCTCGGTATGGCCAACGAGAGTAAGGGCTATTATTTCGGCTTGGAAGGTGCCTACAACGACTACCTCAAGGGTCAGAACGGCCGGCAGTTGGTGAGAAGAATCCACCATGGTGGCTGGGTGCCCGTCGACTCGGAGGAGAACACTGACGCACAAAACGGCGATGACCTCATCACCACCTTCGACATCAAGCTGCAGGACATCGTGGAGAGTGCGCTCAACCACACCCTCACCGAGAACAAGGCTGAGCAAGGCTGCGCCATCCTCATGGACGTGGAGACAGGTTATGTGAAGGCCTTGGCCAACCTGAGCCTCAACCATGAGACGGGCTTGTATGAGGAATCGTACAACGTGGCCCTCACCGAACGCTACGAGCCCGGCTCGGTGTTCAAGATTGCCTCGATGATTGTACTGTTCAACAACAAAGATGTCAACCTGAACGACAAGGTGAACATCGGCACTGGCCCTATCAAGTTCTCGAACCGCACGATGAAAGACGACCACAGCTTTGCCCAAGGCGGCATCTGCACTGTCCAGGAAGTCATCGAACAGTCATCGAACAAAGGCACGGCCGTGCTCATCAACAAATACTTCGCCGCACATCCTGAGAAATACGTCGAAGGTTTGTATGCCTTGAACCTGAACAAGAAAATCGGCACGGGCATCACTGGCGAGGCGCAACCCGTCATCAAGCACCCCAACGACAAGACAAAGGACGGCAGGAAGCTGTGGTCGAAGGTATCGTTGCCTTGGATGTCGATTGGCTACGAGGTCAATGTTACGCCGATGCACCTCCTCATGCTTTATAACGCTATCGCCAATGGAGGCCGCATGATGAAACCTCAGTTTGTCACCGAAATCCGTCGTGGCAACCAAACCATTGAGAAGTTCGAACCTATCGTCCTCAACGAGCATATCGCCGACGACGAAGCCATAGATAATCTCCAGACCATGCTGGAAGGCGTGGTCATCAGGGGCACGGCCAGGCGCCAGTTTGAAGGCTGTGTGGTCAAGGTGGCAGGCAAGACCGGCACGGCACAATACTACGACAAGGAGCAAGGCTACGCCTACCATGAACCCGGTATTGGCAGGAAGCTGTACAACACTACTTTCGTGGGCTACTTCCCCGCCGAAAAGCCGCGTTACAGTTGCATTGTCATGGTGAGTCGCGCTCGTGGCCGTTTCTGGGCCGCAGGTAGCGTGTCGGCACCTGGATTCAGGGAGATTGCCGAAAAGGTCTACGCCATGCGCATTGGCACCCCCGAAGATGATTCCATCGTGCCTTTCATGCCCACATCCACTGAGCCCGTCATCGTACGTCACAGCAAGGAAGCCTCCTTCCTAAACAGCATCGACAAATCCTACAACGATTTCGCCATCAACGGTGACTGGGTCACGGTGCAGCAAACGGAAAGTGGCGAGACCCACCTCAGGGCAGCCCAAATCACCGACAACATCGTGCCCAACGTTGTCGGTATGGACATCACCGATGCCGTCTACCTCTTAGAAAACATGGGTGTTAGGACAGAATTCGTCGGGCAAGGAAAGGTGAAGGAGCAGTCGCTTCAAGCCGGAGACACCCTCAAAGCCAATAGTGTCATACAACTTAAACTCGAAAAGAAATGAAGCTCAAAGAAATACTGGTCAACTGCAACCTGCTTGAAATCATCGGAGAGAAAGACCTCGACATCCTCGATATCTCCTTCGACTCGCGCAAGGTGAGCCAAGACACGCTCTTTTTTGCCGTAAAAGGCACGCAAGTGGACGGCCACGACTACATCGACAAGGCCATCGAGAAAGGTGCTTCGGCCATCGTTTGCGAGAAGCTACCAAGAAAGAAAGCCGACAACGTCACCTATATCAAGGTGGATAACTCGGCCTATGTCTTAGGTGTAGGCACATCCAATTTCTTTGGCAACCCTTCGGAGAAACTGCGTCTGGTCGGTGTGACGGGTACCAACGGCAAGACTACCATTGCCACCCTGTTGTATAGGCTCTTCACCGATGCCGGCTACAACTGCGGCCTGCTCTCCACCATCGAGAACATCGTCAACCGCGAGGTGATTCCTTCCACCCACACCACCCCCGACCCCATCGAGTTGAACGGTCTGTTGAACCAGATGGTCGAGAAAGGTTGTGAATACGCCTTCATGGAAGTGAGCTCGCACAGTGTGACACAGGACCGCATCGCTGGGCTGCATTTTGCGGGAGGCATCTTCACCAACCTCACCCACGACCACCTCGACTACCACAAGACGATGGCTAACTATCGCAATGCCAAGAAGAAATTCTTCGACAACCTTCCACAATCCGCCTTCGCCCTCACCAACCTCGACGACAAGAACGGTGCCGTCATGCTGCAAAACACCAAGGCCAAGAAGTTGAGCTACGCCTTAAAGCACGACGCCGATTTCAAGGGCGTCATCATGGAGAGCCACTTCGAAGGCATGCTTCTCAAGGTGAACGGCACTGAGGTCTACACGCAGCTGGTGGGCGGCTTCAACGCGAGCAACCTGCTGGCCATCTATGGTGCAGCACTGTCGTTGGGCTTCAACAAGGACGAACTGCTGGTGGAAATCAGCAAGCTGCATGGTGCCAACGGTCGTTTCGACATGGTGCATTCCGAAAACGGCATCGTCGGCATCGTCGACTACGCCCACACACCCGATGCTTTGGAGAATGTTTTGTCCACCATCAACGATGTGCGCTGCCACAAAGAAACGCTCATCACCATCGTGGGCTGTGGCGGCAACCGCGACACCACTAAGCGTCCTGAAATGGCTGCCGTGGCCGTGAAGCTGAGCGACAAGGTCATCCTCACCAGCGACAACCCGCGCAACGAAGACCCAGACGAAATCATCAGACAGATGAAGGCTGGCATCGCCGAGGAAGACAAGCACAAGGTGTTGAGCATCACCAACCGTGGCGAGGCCATCCGCACCGCCGTGGCCCTCGCTAAAAAAGGCGACATCATCCTATTGGCGGGCAAAGGCCACGAAAACTACCAAGAAATCAACGGAGTAAAGAATCATTTTGACGACAAGGAAGTCTTGTCGGAAGCTTTTATGGAGGCACGCTGATGTTATACTACTTCTTTAATTATCTGCAGAAATGCAACTTCCCAGGCGCGGGTGTGTTCAATTACGTCACCTTCCGCGCTGCAGCGGCCATTATTTTGGCGTTGGTCGTCTCGGTATGGTTCGGCTATTGGTTCATCAAGATGCTGAAACGCAAGAAAATCACCGAGACACAGCGCGACATCGCCATCGACCCCTACAACACCAAAAAGATCGGCGTGCCCACCATGGGAGGCGTCATCATCATCGCTTCCATCCTGATTCCAGTGCTGCTAGTCTGCAAATTGCACAGCGTTTACACCATACTGATGATTGTCACCACAGTGCTGCTCGGCATCATCGGCTTTGCTGACGACTACATCAAAACCTTCAAGCACCAGAAAGACGGTTTGAAGCCTGCAGTGAAACTCGGTGGACAAGTGTTGTTGGGCCTCATCGTCGGCCTCACCCTCCGCTTCAGCCCTGCCGTGCAAATCAACGAGACCGTACAGATAAAAATCGAGAACAATAAGGAAGTTGTCGTGAAAAGTTCCGACGTCAAATCGACGAGAACAACTATCCCATTCATCAAGAGCCACGACCTCAACTATGCCGACCTATTCCGTTGGGCTGGCCCGAAGTGGATGTATAACCTGGCATGGGTGTTTCTCGTGCTGCTTACCGTCTTCATCGTAGCCGCCGTCAGCAACGGCTCCAACCTCAACGACGGCATGGACGGCATGGCCTCGGGCAACTCGGCCATCATCGGCATCACGCTACTCATCTTGGCTTACATCTCCAGTAACGCCATCACGGCGAGCCACCTCAACCTGATGTATATCCCTGGCAGCGAGGAGCTGGTGGTGTTCATGGCTGCCTTCGTGGGCGCCCTCATTGGTTTCCTGTGGTTTAACTCCTACCCTGCTCAAATCTTCATGGGCGACACGGGTAGCTTGACAATAGGTGGCATCATTGCAGTTTCTGCCATCATCATGCACAAGGAGCTGCTGCTGCCCTTGCTCTGCGGCGTGTTCCTCTTTGAAATCCTCTCCGACCTCGACGTAAAACGTTTCGTGAAGACGGGCAAGAAACATCGTATATGGAAAAAAGGCCCCTTGCACGACCACTTCAGGACATCCTATAGTGACTTCAAGAAGGTTTGGCCTAATTCGACCGTCACCTTCAAGGGGCACGGCGAAGGCCACAACGTCGTCCACCACGAGGTGAAAATCACCATTCGTTTCTGGATTGTTACCATTCTTTTAGCTGCATTTACATTGATGACCTTTAAAATCAGATAAACCAAATTGAAACCTTGGGCAGACACTCGGGTCTGCCCACAACAACCAAAAATACCATGACACAAATTGAAGAAATCACCAACACGAGACTACGACAACCCAACTCCATGGTTGCCAGCATATCCTCGAAGATACTGCAAATCAGAAAAGAAAACATCAAACAGAGTCTAAGCGACCTTAACACCATTGGACATAGGCAGGACTATGTGGCCACCATTGACGGTGTGATGTACTACGACGACTCGCGTGCCGAGAATGTCAACGCCACCTGGTTCACCTTTGAAAACCTCATCCGCCCCGTAATTTGGATTGCCGGAGGCGACAGCAAGCAGACCGACTTCAGCGACCTGAAGCCCATGGCCAAAAAAAACGTCAAGACTTTGATTTGTGTAGGCAAGGACAACACCAACCTCAAGCAAACCTTCCAGAAAAACATCAAGGAAATATACGAGGTGGGCGATCTCTACGAAGCCGTGACCATGGCATCACTTCTAGCCCAGGAAAACGACATCGTGCTCTTCTCACCCGCCTGCAAGTCGGACAACAAAAAAGAAACCTATATCGAACGCGGTAACCTCTACACTGAAAACGTAAAGAGACTGGAAAATGAACATCGTCAATAAAATATTGAGAGGCGACAAAGTCATCTGGATCGTGGCGCTGCTGTTAGGCATCATCTCGCTCATCGTAGTGTATAGCGCCACCAGCGCCTTGGCGGTCTCCAAATACTCAGGCAGCACCGGCACGGTGTTGATGAAGCATTTGGCAATGCTGGTGTTCGGCTTCATCATGATGTATGCTGCCTCCAAGGTCAACTACAAGCACTACGCCAAAGCCGCATGGCTGCTGTTGATTCCTTGCCTAGCGCTGCTGCTCTATACACTCGCCTTCGGACGTAACATCAACGATGCCAGCCGTTCTATCAACGTCGGCGGCTTCTCGTTCCAGCCCAGCGAAATGGCAAAAATCATCCTCATCACCTACTTGGCACGTCAACTGGTGATGATGGGCGACACGAAATACAACATCAAGGACTTCCTCATCAAGTTGGCTTTGCCCATCTTGGCCACCGCGGGCTTGATTTTCTCCGAGAACCTGTCAACGGCCATGATTTTGGTCTTCGTCTGCATGGTGGTGCTCTTCATCGGACGCGTGAAATTCGTCCACATGCTTGCCCTTGTGGGACTTTGCGTCGTCGGCATGGGGCTTTACCTCGTCTTCGACATGGTTAAGACCAATATCGACAACAAGCATGGACGCAAAAAAGCGCAAGAGGCCATGGTCCTCAGCGAAAAGACTGGTGAATTCAAGGAAAAGCAGAACCGCATCCAAACCTGGTCGAACCGCTTGAAATCAATGGGTGAGGACAAAAGTGAAATCAACCGCTTTGACGACAAGCACATGCAGCGCACCTATGCCGACATCGCCGTGGCTTCGGGTTCGGTATTCGGCAAAGGCCCCGGCAAGAGCGAACAACGCAACTTCTTGCCTCATCCCTACTCCGATTTCATCTATGCCATCATCATCGAGGAATATGGCATTGTGGGTGGCATCGTCGTGCTCCTGCTCTATGTCATCCTCTTCACCCGAGTCATCAGGATTGTGGGCAAACGTCCGCTCAGCTTCGGCTCACTGATGGCTTTCGGGTTGGGCTTCCTAATCATGATACAAGCCATGGTTAACATGGGAGTCTCCATCGGCCTGTTGCCCGTCACAGGACAGCCCTTGCCTTTCGTCAGCATGGGCGGCACCTCACTGATGGCCACCGGCCTTATCTTGGGCATGATCTTGAGCGTCACCCGCAGCATGGAAGCGGAAGAATACGTGAGCGATGAACAAGAGATACAAGCTATTATAGAGACAACAGAAACCACACAAAATGAAAGAGAACTTGAAAGTCGTAATTAGTGGCGGCGGCACAGGCGGTCACATCTTTCCCGCCATCGCCATCGCTGATGCCTTGAAACGCAGATTTCCCGAGGCTGACATCTTGTTTATCGGTGCCAAAGGCCGCATGGAGATGGAGCGTGTGCCCAAAGCGGGCTACCCGATTGAAGGGTTGTGGATTAGCGGCATGACCAAAGACCTTAAGTCGCTCTTGTTGCCCTTGAAGCTCACAAGTAGTATCAACCACGCCATCGCCATACTGAAAAGATTCAAGCCCGATGTAGTGATTGGTGTCGGAGGCTTTGCCAGCGGTCCCACCTTAATGGCTGCCAACTACCTCCACATTCCGACTGTCATTCAGGAACAGAACTCCTATCCGGGCAAGACCAACCGCAACGTGGGCCAGAAAGCCAAGGCCATCTGCGTGGCCTATGACCACCTCGACCAATGGTTCCCTGCCGAAAAGATACATTTCACCGGCAACCCCTTGAGGGCCAACATCACCCTCAACGGTACCCGTGAGGAAGCTGCCGCGTTCTTCAACCTCGACCCCAATAAACCCGTCGCCTTGCTTGTCGGTGGCAGCCAAGGTGCCTTGGGCATCAACAAAGGCATCAGCGCACAGCTCGCCGCCTTCAAGGACAGCGACCTGCAACTTATCTGGCAGACCGGCAAGACCTACATCACGCAAGCACAGGAAGAGGTGAAGGCCTTGGGGCTTGAAAGCCAAGTGAAGCCCACTGTCTTCATCGAGCGCATGGACTTGGCCTACGGCTTGGCCGATGTCGTCATTTCTCGCGCCGGTGCCATGTCGATTTCGGAGCTGGCCTTAGTACAGAAGCCCGTCATCTTCGTGCCGCTACCCACCGCCGCCGAAGACCACCAGACCAAAAACGCCCAGCAACTTGTCAACGCCGAAGCCGCCATCATGGTGCGCAACGCCGACACGGAGAAAGACCTCATCCCGACGCTGTTCCGCCTGAAAGACGACAAAGCGTTACAGGCAAAGATGAGTACCAACATCGGCAAGTTCGCTCGCCCGAACGCTGCGGATGACATTGTTGACCAAATCATTAAAGCCATAGAATAAATGAAACACGGAGAAGGACATACGATTTATATGTTAGGTATCGGCGGCATCGGCATGAGCGCCCTGGCCCGCTACTACCATAGCCATGGCTACACAGTAGCTGGCTATGACCGTACCCCTTCCCCACTTACCCAACAATTGCAAGATGAGGGCATGGCAATCCACTATGAAGACAATCCAGCCCTGTTACCTGCCCACATCGATTTCGTGGTGTACACGCCCGCAGTCCCGCAAAACCTGAAAGAATTTGAAACCTTAAGACAAAACAATATAAAGATTATGAAACGCTCCGAGGCCTTGGGGCTGGTCTCGGAGCAACATTTTACCATTGCCATCGCTGGTACGCATGGCAAGACGACCACTACAGCCATGGTGGCCCACATCCTCAACGCTTGTGGCAAAGACACCACCGCCTTCATTGGCGGCATCGCCAACAACTTCGATAGCAACCTGCTGCTGGGTCAAGGCAAGGACAGCATCATGGTCGTGGAGGCCGACGAGTTCGACCGCTCCTTCCTGCGCCTCCACCCCAATGTCAGCATCATCAACTCCATCGATGCCGACCACCTCGACATCTATGGTGACAGGCAACACTTGGTGCAGAGCTTCAACGACTTCGCCCAACTCACCGAGGGCAAGGTCATCGTCAAGGAAAGCTTGGCCGTCAACACCAACCGTGGCATCCGTTTCGGCTTCGGCGACGACTGCGACTACCGCGCCGAAGTCATCAAATCGGAGAAGGGCGTCACCGATTTCCTCATCGTTGGCGAAGGCCGCAAGACCGAAGTCCGTCTGACCATGGCGGGCAACCACAACGTGCTGAATGCCACTGCCGCCTTCATTGCCGCCCGACAAATCGGTCTCGACGCCGAGGCCATCGCCAAGGCATTGGCCTCCTTCAAAGGCGTGAAGCGCCGCTTCGACATTCGTGTCAACAACCAAAAACACTACTATATAGATGATTACGCACACCATCCCGAGGAGATACGTTCCTGCCTGACAGCAGTCAAGGCCTCCTTCCCCGAGAAACGCCTCACGCTGGTCTTCCAGCCCCACCTTTTCAGCCGCACACGCGATTTCATGGAAGAATTCGCCACCGTCCTGGCCTTGTCCGATGAACTTATTCTGTTGGACATCTATCCCGCAAGGGAGCTGCCCATCGAGGGCATCACCTCACAAGCCTTGTTGGACAAGGTCAAGATGGAAAACAAGAGAACCTGCACAAAAGCCGAACTCATCAGCCTGATTGACAGCGAAAAGCCCGAACTCCTGGTAACGATGGGAGCCGGCGACATCGACCGTTTTGTTGAACCTATCGAAAAACTGATAAAGACATGGTAAAGAAGATATTAAGCATAGCATTGTGGGTGATTACGGCCGCTGCGATTGTCGTTTTGTTCATTTTCGCAAGGGAAAACTACCTCAATACGCCCGTGAAAGCCGTCAACTTGCATCCAGCAAGTGACAGTGGCTTTGTAAGAAGAAGCGTGCTGCAAAAAGAAATCGAGAGCTACTGTGAAGAATATGGCCGGACCAAGAAAATCGGCACCGTCGACATGGTCAAGATTCAGAAAAGCCTTGATGCCAACCCCTGGATTGAGAGCAATGCCGCCCACATCGGCCTCGATGGCAACCTGAATGTCAGCTTCAAGGAATATGAGCCCCAACTTAGGGTATTCGGCAACAATGGTCGTTCGGCATACGTCACCGACGAAGGCATAGTGGTACCGTCATGCAGCAACTATACACCCTATGTGTTGATTGCCAGCGGCAATCTCGACCTGCCCAGCGACACCGCCACGTACATCCTTTGCGACACGCTCAACAGCGACCGCAACATCATCAACGCCTTGTATTGGTATAAGGCCATCAAGGCCAACCCCTTCATTGAAAACTGCGTTGGACAGTTGTACTGCAACGCCAAGAACGATTTCGAACTTACCGTCAAAGGCCTCGATGCCCGCGTCATCGTGGGCGACACCTGCCTCGCCGCCGACAAGTTATATCGGCTGGAAACTTTCATGAAACAGAGGCTCAACCGGCTGGAAACACAAAACATGAAAACCATAAACCTGCAATATAAAAATCAAATTGTCTGTACAAAACGATAATGCTATGAGTGAAGGAAAAATCATCGTCGGATTAGACATCGGCACCACCAAAGTGGCCTGCATCGTGGGCCAGAAAGCGGAAAACGGGAAAATTGCAATTCTCGGTTACGGAAAAACCATCTCCACAGGTGTGCGTAGAGGCGTCGTCACCAACATCCTCGACACCGTGGAAGCCATCAAAACGGCTGTCAAGCAGGCTGAAGAGCAGTCGGGCGTGGAAATCAACCGCGTCAGCGTCGGCATTGCTGGCCAACACATCAAAAGCCTACAACATCGCGGCGTGTTGATGCGCGACAACCACGAGACCGAAATCACAGAGGCTGAGCTGGAACGTTTGCGCCAAGACACCTTTAAGATCAACATGACCCCGGGAGAGGAAATCATCGACGTCATCCGTCAGGACACTTACGTTGACGGCGAAGTAGCCTCCAATCCCGTAGGCATGTTAGGCAACAAAATCGAAGCCAACTTCCATGTCATTATCGGACAGACCTCAGCGGCCAAAAACATCGTGAAGTGCATCCAAAGCGCTGGCTTAGAAATGGACTACATGATCCTTGAGCCTATCGCCTCGGCACAGGCCGTGCTCGACGAAGAGGAGAAGGACGCTGGCGTGGTTCTCGTCGATATTGGCGGCGGCACCACCGACATCGCCATCTTCAAGAACAAGAAGATCCAACACACCGCAGTGATTCCGTTTGGCGGCAACATCATCACCGAGGACATCTGCACGGGATGTTCCATCATCAAGCATTACGCCGAAGAGGTGAAGGTAAAATTCGGTTCGGCGCTGGCCAGCGAAAACCGCGACGACGAAGTGGTCTCCATCCCCGGCATCCGTGGAAGAGACCCCAAGGAAATCTCTTTCAAGAACTTGGCGCATATCATCCAAGCCCGTCTGGAGGAGATCTTCGAACTGGTCAACTACGAAATCCAGAAAGCGAAATCCGAAAACCAACTCATAGCAGGTATCGTGCTCACTGGCGGCGGCGCCTTGATGAAACACATCCAACAACTGGCCGAGTTCAAGACCGGATTGGAAGTGCGCATCGGCTACCCCAACGAACACCTCAACAAGAACACGATGAAGGAAATGGCAAGCCCGATGTATTCCACAGGCATCGGCCTCGTCATCGAAGCCATCAATCACATGGAACACGAGGAATTCCTGAACGCGTCCAAAGCGAAGGCAAGCCCACTCCCCTTGCCGCAAGACGACACCAATGATAACACCGAGACCGACGAAACGGCTGAAGAGAAAGCCCAGACAAGCTCCAAAAAGGACAAGAAAAAGAAGTTCAGCGTATCGAACATCGTAGCAACATTATCCCAGATCTTTGTCCCAGAAGACATTGAATAACTGCTGAAAACCCCAATACCATGGCACAAGATTACACCAATTACAATAACGACAGCAATGAGATGTTCAAACTCGTTGACGCAGACAAGCCTAACTATATCAAAGTCGTCGGTGTGGGCGGCGGCGGCGGCAATGCCGTCAACCACATGATGGAAGAAGGCATCCAAGGCGTCGACTTCATCCTTTGCAACACCGACCACCAAGCCCTGCTGAAGAGCAACGTCAAGACCACCGTCCACCTCGGCAAGCGTGAACTCGGTGCCGGCAACGACCCCAACATCGGCCGTGAAGCTGCTGAGATGAGCCGCGATGAGATCGAGGCCCTACTGGATGACGACACCAAGATGTTGTTCGTCACCGCTGGTATGGGTGGCGGCACAGGCACAGGTGCGGCACCTGTTGTGGCCAAGCTGGCCAAGGAGAAAGGTATCCTCACTGTGGGCATCGTCACCATGCCGATGGAACGTGAAGGCCGTCGCCGTAAGTTGCAGGCCTTGTCGGGCATCGAGGAACTCAAAAAGTGCGTCGACACCCTTATCCTCATCAGCACTGACAAACTCCGCGACCAGTATGGCAACATGAAGCTCTCCGAAGCCTTCAAAAAGGCTGACGATGTATTGGCAACGGCAGCGCGTGGCATCGCGGAAATCATCACTGTGCCTGGCTATGTCAACGTCGACTTCGAGGACGTGAAGACGGTGATGAAGGACAGTGGCAAGGCCATCATGGGCTCGGGTACTGCTGAAGGCGAGAACCGTGCCGAGAAGGCCATAAAGGATGCCATCCACTCGCCCTTGCTCAATGACTCGAACATCGAAGGCGCGAAAAATATCCTGCTTTACATTACCTCTGGCACCAACGAGGTCTCATTGGACGAAGTCGACGAAATCCTCGAAATCGCCCAAAATGCCTGCGGCAACAACTCCGACGTCATCTGGGGTAACGGCACCGACGAAAGCCTCGGCGAAGCCCTCAGTGTAACCCTGATTGCCACCGGCTTCAACCATGATGCCAAGCCCTACAATACAGTAATCAACGAGAAACAAGCTTCAACCCAGCCGAGAAAAGTATACGACCTAAACGGAGAAGTGAAAAACGAGGCAAAAGAGGCTCCAGTAGCTCCCGCAGGAGCCGCCGTGGGTACCATTGCAGCAACCGAGGTGGAAAGTGTCATCACCAAGGAAGAAAAGCCTGAAGTGAAACCCGAAGTGAAACCTGAGGAAAAAACCGTTCATAATCTGTTCTCGTTTGAGGAGCCCATAGTGGAAACGTCTGAAGTTGTGGAAGAAACTCCCGAGGCCAAGGAAGAAACACCTGTCGTAGAAGACGACGAGCCGCTCTTTGAGCCCACCGTAGAAGCAACACCGATAGCTCCCGCACAAGACACCCAGCCTGTGACGCGTTATGAAGAAGAACGACCTGTCGTCAGGGTCTTCGACAACCCGTTCCGCTCCAACGGCGGTGACGACGAAGGCTTTGAAATCAGCTCACGCTTCATCACAAGAGAAGAAGTCGAGTCAAAGTCGGAACAAGAAGTGGCTGTCATCGAAGCCAAGAAAATCAAGACCATCGACCCGAAGGAAGAGCTGAAGAAACAACGTCTGCGCGCCTTGAGCATGAACTTTAGGACGGCAAGAGGCTTGGAAGAGCTTGAAAACCAGCCTGCCTACCTGCGTCGAAACGTCGATATCAACCATACTGACGACAACGACCTGTCGAACTACTCTACCTCTAAAAACGGCATCAGCGGAGAGAACTCCTACTTGCATGGCAACGTGGATTGACACGCTACACCCCTGACTTGCGGTTATGGCTTATCTGAAATCCAACGACTTGTTCGCAGGACTCACGCCTGAACATCTCTTCGAGCGTGTGCCTCACCCCATGGTCATCGCCGACCATCTGATGACGCCCGACAACATCGGGGCCATGATACGTTTGGCCGACAACATCGGGGCCACAGAGGTCTGTTTCTTGGGCAAGGAAGACGAGCATCGTTTGGGCAAGGTGCGTCGTGCTGCTGCCTCCAGCCGCGACAACATCCATTGGTATTTCAGCGAGGAAAGCGACCTGCGCAACATCGTCCCCGAAGGCAAGGCCATCGTCGCCATTGAGACCTCCGACAACGCCACCTGCATCTACGATACCGAGCTACCAGAAGATGTTGCTTTCATCGTTGGCAGTGAGCGTAACGGCCTCAGCGACGAGTTGCTGGCCCAATGCGATATGGTAGTCTACATCCCTGTTCCCGGCCCCACCCGCTCGCTCAATGTGAGCCATGCTGCAGCAGTGGCATTGTTTGAGTGGCAAAGACAGATGCTAATTAAATGCGGAATTAAGAATGCGGAATGTGGAATAACGCAAAGCGACGAAGGGCTTTGCCCTCATTCAGCATTCCGAATTCAGCATTCCGAATTAAAATACAAGCACGTTTTCTTCGATCTGGATCGTACGCTATGGGATTTCGATGCTGCCGCCGAAGTGGCTTTTGAGCGCATTTACGAGAAATACAATCTGAAAAGTCTCGGTATCCCAAGCGCACATGAGTTCCACGAGGTATATCATCCGCTAAACGAACGTCTATGGGAACTGTACCGTGAGAACAAAATCACCAAAGACGACCTCAACCGCACCCGTTTCCTGAGACCTCTTGAACATTACGGCATCCATGATGTTGAGTTGGCCGACCACCTCAGCGAAGACTATGTTTATTGGTCTCCACGCATCGTCAAGCTCGTACCTGGAACGATGGAATTGCTGGATTATCTGAAGCCGAAATACCATCTGCATCTAATCACTAACGGTTTCCAAGAGGTGCAGCATACCAAACTGAGTGGCTCGGGCTTGGAGCCTTATTTTGAGACCTTGACCGTTTCGGAAGAGGTAGGCGTAAAGAAGCCCAACCCTGAGATTTTCTATTATGCCTTGCGCAAAGCCAACGCCACCGCAGAGGAAAGCATCGTCATCGGCGACGAAATGGCCGTCGACATTGATGGGGCGCGTGCCGCGGGCATAGACCAAATCTTTTTCAATCCAAGCGGAAAAGAGGAGAAAGGGGAAAGGACTTTTGAAGTACGGAGCCTAATAGAAATAATGAAGATTCTTTGATTATTTCAGCGTCGCCAACACCGTTTCTTTGCCAGTAGTCCTACCACCCATCTTCACCTTAACATCAGCATCCAAAGGCAAAAAGACATCAACGCGCGAGCCGAAACGGATCATGCCCAGTTCCTCTCCTGCAATGGCTTCGTCGCCAGGCTCAAGGTCACAGACGATGCGCCGCGCCACGAAACCTGCAATCTGACGCACGAGGATCTCGCGGCCTTTTTTGTCTTTCAAAATAATGGTATTGTGTTCATTGTCGGTGGACGACTTGGGCTTGAACGCCACGAGGAACTTCCCAGGATGATATTTGTAATAGGTCACCGTGCCATCGAAGGGGAAGAAATTGATGTGCACGTCGTAAATCGACATGAAGATGGAAATCTGACGGCGTTTGTCGTGAAAATACTCGTCCTCCATCACCTCCTCGTTAGCAGCGATCACGCCATCGGCGGGAGCCAAGACCATATCTTCCTCAATAGTGGTCTCGCGCCAAATCGGGACACGGAAAAAGCGGATGGTCAGCACAAGCACCGTTAGAAGAAATGCATACAGAAGAACATGCCAAAACGTCTGTGAAGGCCATACAGCATTGACGAGAATCACCAGTGCCGCAATAATGGTTGCGGTTATCAGGATGGCTTTCGTCCCTTCTTCGTGTAAGCGTTTACTTATCTTCATAGCAGCAGCAAAAATACAAAAACAAAAGGTACGCTGAACATCACGGAGTCAAAACGGTCCAAAATGCCACCGTGACCAGGGATAAGCTTACCCGAATCCTTCACGCCCGCCTGACGTTTCAGCATCGACTCGCACAAGTCACCCAAAGTGCCAAAAACAACCGCAATAAAGGCCATTCCTATAGCCGCCGTATGAGGAAGCCAATCCGCATAATGCGCGAAAACCGTCACAGCAATTATCGTGAACACCAGGCCTCCAATGCTACCTTCTATGGTTTTTCCAGGAGAAATGCGCAGGAACAACTTATGCTTCCCCAACAACTTGCCTGTCAGATAGGCGAAAACATCGTTCGCCCACATGAGGCAGAACACAAGGACAAGCAAGCCAGGACCCGCTAGACTGCCAAACAAATCCTCACGGTACATGAAAAGCATCAGGGAAGATGGCAGGCACAAAAAAGTGAAGGAGGCAAAAAGATAGGTGAAGATAGGCTTTGCGTCATGTTTAATCGAGAACAAGGCATACAGGAAAGGCGTCATGAGCAATGGCAGTTCCAGCAGCAGCCAACGTTGTCCGATGACCTGTAAGGCCACCAAAGCAGCTAAAATAAAAGCGCTTAGGGAAAAAGCTTCACCGACGCAGATGCCAACCGCTGAATCCATCTTCATCAGCCTCGACATCTCATAAGTGCCCACGGCAACGATGAACAGGAGCAAAGCGGCATAAGCCCAAGGCGAAGCGAAGACGCAGCCGAGCAACACGCCAGCCAACACCAATCCCGAAGCCGAGCGAATCAATAATTCTTTCATGGCATTCTAAATGTGATGCAAAGATAGGAAAAAGAAAGATAGGAAAGGATTCCCATAGTCACAAAAACAGAGAACCCCTCACCAGGATGGGTGAAGGGTCTCCGTTGTGGGTGGGCGGCGAACTACTTTCCCACGGTCTCCCGCAGTATC
>CALEMB010000046.1 GCA_937902805.1 uncultured Bacteroidales bacterium | reverse complement strand
CGATCTAGGTTCATGAGCCAATGAACATAGGTTCGTGGGGCAATGAACATAGGTTCGTGGGGCAATGAACATAGGTTCGTGGGGCAATGAACCTATGTTCGTGAGCCGATGAACATAGGTTGCTATAAAGACCTCAATACTTGGTCGATGGCCACAGGGAAATACGCCTGCTCCAGTTGGTGGATTTTTGCCGCCAGGGAGTCAGGCGTTTCTTTTTCGTCCAAAGCGACATGGGCTTGCAGTATGATTTCGCCGCTGTCGTATATCTCGTTGACATAGTGGACGGTAATGCCTGAGAAAGGTTCCTTGGCTGCCACCACGGCCTCATGCACATGCTCGCCATAGAAGCCCTTGCCGCCATATTTAGGCAGCAGGGCGGGGTGGATGTTGACGATGCGTTTCGGGAAAGCCTTGACGAGTGCCTCGGGAACCTTCCACAAGAAACCTGCAAGCACAATTAGGTCAATATCAAGGCTCTGCAACTCTTTGATGAAAGCCTCGCTGTTGAAATCCTGTTTGGTAGTCATCCGTAGCGGAATGCCCAAATTCTTGGCACGTTCGATAGAATAGGCCTTGGGATTATTGCACACCACGTTGGCGATTTCAACTTCGGGGTTGTTGGCGAAATACTCGGCAATACGTTGCAGGTTAGTGCCGTTGCCGCTGACGAATATGGATAATCTTTTCATTCTCTGTGTCTTATGGTTACTGTTTCGAATTTGCCTAAATCGAACCACACCAAATAACCTTCGTCCACCTTACGGAAGTCGACGACTTTGCCTTCTACCACAACGGGCTTGGCGCAAAGCAAGGTCAAGCCTTGGATGGCTTCGTTGGGATTGGTCAGTTGTATGGTGTTGCGGTCGATGATCGTGTACTCGATGCTATTGAGCTTTTCGTAATAGCTGAGGTATTTTTCAATCGTGGTGGGCAGGATTTTCTTCTCGTCACGGAAACGGGCGAGCTGGCTCAGTGCGAAGTTGAAACCTGGCATGGCCACCATGGTGCCGTTGTCGTTATATTGCCAAAAGGCGCGATAGGGGTTGCTCCATGCGGGATAGGTGTGGGCGATGAACACGTTGTGCTGGTCAACAAGTCTTTGCAGGCGGATACTGTCGAAGAAGTAGTACCATTCAAAATCTTCGTTGATTTCAAGTGTGGAGGATGTCGACCAAAGTAAAAAGTCCTTGTCGCCATTGGGTAAAGTGGTAATTTGTCGGTTGGGCAGGGCATCACCGAAGCCGTCGTAGGGTTGCACAAAATGGCTATCGAAGTTGTATCGTTCCATGCGGTTTTCCTCGTAATAGGCGTTCCAAAGGTAACGCACGCCGTTCTCTTTCCATAGCTCGACGGCATATTGTGGCGAATTAGGGAGGAGACCGTCGCAAACCATGTCCTCGCGGTTTTTCTCGGGACCGTTGTTGTAGCCGTGGTCGATCCATGAGACCGTTCCGAACTGCTTTTTCATGAATTGCATGGCCGTTGGGAACTCGCTTGGTATAGTGGTATAGATTTCGGGCGAGTGTAAGCAAATCTCAAAGCCCTCTTTCTTGATGGCTTTCAATAATTTATAGAATTCATTGCCCGTCTTGATGGAAGCGATAAGTCCCGGAAAACGTCCTCCGCTGGTCTCGGCATTGGTGATGTTGTCAGGATTCCAATAGAACACGCTCTTGGTAACAGGAATGTTGAAATAGCAGAATCCGCCGACGGCATCTTCGGGTTTGGTGATGTTTTCGTTTCCAAAGAGTACGGCGCGATGGGTGCTTAAATCTGTCCAGTCGGCGTGTTCGGTGAAGATGAAGGCACTTTGGTAGCCGTCCCACACGGGCATGAGGCGGGGAAGATCGTCCATTGCATTGTTAAAAACACTGATTTCACCTTGTAAAGTCTCTCCTTTGCGAATGGTGCGATATGAAATGTCCTCGAAATAGTCGACGGTGTCAGTTCGCATTGGATAATGGATTAACGGGTGGTCGCGCCAATAGTCGATGTTGAAGCAAACGGTTCTCGTGTCGGTGTCGAGTTGCAAAGACGAAATGCCTAAATGGTGGTACACACTCATTTCAAGGCTGCTGTTCTGGATGGTAAAACCTTCTCTATCAAGATAGTAACTCTTCTGAAAGTCGGTGCTATCAATATGTTGATTTTTGCGATAGATGGTAAGTTTGCCTTCGGGAAGCGGCATGATAAAGGCCATCCGCAGCAGCTTCATATCTTCATTAAACGTGATTTTGAAACGGGCATATTTACTAATGACAGCATCAGGATTCCCGTGCCAATGCGAACCGTCTTCAAACTCGGTTTCCAATATGGAGATGTCGGAAAGCGTGTCGCCATGGGCATCAATGTACTCCACAACAGGTGTGAGGTAAGTGGACAATAATTCTGTTTGTGGGAATATAGAGTCTGTTTTTTGCTCCATTTCAGGCTGATAACATGGAAGAACATGGGCTTTGATTTCCAATTGAGCATTGTCGAAAAGCAGTGTTTCCTTGCTCTTGTTCCAGACGAAGCCTTTGATTTCGCTGCCATGGGTGTAATCGGCGGGGAAAATGAAGTCGAGTTGTGCCTCTGACCATTCGGAGTCAAAGTCAACAAAATCGGCAAGGGGATAGGAGGCCCAATAGCGGTTGCGAAGAGTGTCGTCAATGCTGATGACGAGAGTGGCCTCTGTGTCAGCATCAGCCTTGAAACGGAAACCGTATTTGCAGCTCACGTTTTGGTTTGGGAAAGGTTTGTCGATGCTGAAGCCAAACCCATACTCGTGTAGGGAGTCGCAAATGCAGACGAAGTTCTCCTCGGCAGAAGTGCTGTCGGCCACGATGTGCAGGTTGAGCCACGGCAAGTTCCATTCTTGACGGTTCTCAAAATCGTTGGAAAACACCTGCGCATGCGCCCAAAGGGAAACGGATAAGGCAGCCAAAAGGAACACAATCCTGATGCAAAACTTCATCTTGGTTTATTTTTCGGCAAAAATAGCGATTTTGTGGCAATCTCGTTCTTGCTTGCCGGAAAAAGTCGGTGGCTGCTTTTTATATTAATAAGGTGCGTTGGAAAAACCGTATTTGCTGCGGTGATCTTTGCCCTAAAATTGGCACTTTTTTCGATTTTTATTCTCATTATGCAGGGAGAAATTGCTTCTTTTGGGGTGTCAAATAGGGGAATTTGCCTCAATTTTGAGGAAATTTCTGTGAAATGAAGTAAAATACACCGCTGTAAATCAATGAGATGTAAAATATTTTCAAAAAAAGTGAAAAAGATGTTGCGTGTAATGAAAAAAGCTGTACTTTTGCACCCGCTTTCCCCGAGAGAGAGGGGTTAGGGAAGAGGGGAGCGGGAAGCGAAAAAGTTCTTTGAAAGTCTGAGGCCAGCACAAAAACACCAGCGCCGTT
>CALEMB010000045.1 GCA_937902805.1 uncultured Bacteroidales bacterium | reverse complement strand
CTCAAAAAATGCTTGTAATTATAGAAAATATTGTACTTTTGCAATCAGAAAATATATAGAAATCTATAATCAAACAAGAAAGGGTAAAGCAATGAACGCGAAACAGACATTAAGCGAGATTATGACGATGGCTTGGCAGTTCGTCAAGCGCAACGGCTTCACGATGAGCGATGCACTCAAAGCCGCATGGCGCAATTTCAAGCTGCGTTCAAGCGATTTGCAGAGGGTGGCGGCATAAGTCACCCTTTGCAGCCGCAAAGAGCCTTAAACCGAACAAAAACAACTTCAATATCAAAATACGATGTGTGTAATCATATACAAACCCGAAAATCAGCCCTTGCCCGATATTGAGACACTGGCGGCTTGTTACCACCGCAACAGGCACGGCATGGGCTTCTGCACCTCAAACGGCACAATCCGCCACACTATGAGCTTCAGCCGGTTTTGCTCCGAACTGGGCAAGGTGGATGAGAGCGAGGCGGTCATCATTCACTTCCGCTGGGCCACTCACGGCTCAATCGGACTGAGGAACTGCCATCCCTTCCATGACAAGCGGCACGGCGTTTTCTTCGCCCACAACGGCATTCTTGACATTGAGGCAACGAAAGACCGCACCGATAGCGAGACATGGTTTAGAGATCGTTTTCTCCCCATGCTTGACCGCTATGGCTGGAACAGCAAGACCCTTGCGGACTGGGTGGATGATGAGCGTGGTGCAAGTCGGTTCATCTTCATGCGAGGCAAAGAGGTAACAATGCTTGGCGGCTGGTTCATAATGAAGGGCTGCTATTACTCAAACTTGAATTGGAAAATCAATTACTAACCACTTAAAGACACACTGAAATGAACGAAGAAAGAATTTGCTACAACTGCCAATATTGCTTTGAAAACCCGATTGGCGATTACTATTGCGAGATGTGGCTGAAATTCACGGGTGGGCACAAGACATGCAAGCGTTTTTCTCCCTACCCAGCCATACAACTATGCAAAACCAAAAATGAATTACTAACCACTTTATAACGAGACCGAAACATATTTCATTCAAGCGGTCACACGGTCGCAAAGGGCGGCTGCAAACGTCGCCCTTTTGCCACCGCAAACAGACGAATTACTAACCACTTAAAACATAACAGACTATGAGCAAACCAATTGACCTGCGGGATTGCCCAACAACCCGCGATTATCTTAACATCGAAAACGAGGACTGTATGTTGCTATGCGACATCCGGTCTCTCACCGAAATTCTCCCCGAAGTGCTGATGGCTTCCGATGGCAGCAGCTTTGACCTTACAAGGGTCGGCATTGAGATTAGTTACACCATCGAACATCTCAAAGAGATTAGGGACGAGTTGCAGAAAGGGGGTGCAGCATGACTCCGTTGGAAGCAATGAAGCAAGCCCAAGAGACTGGGCAAATTGCCATCACGAAGAACACGGCGAAATTTCTTGCCAGCTTCATCCAAATGGAAGAACACTACAACGATGCCGTTGAAGCTATGACGGCGGGCTTCGATGGAAAGGCACAAGACGACTTGGCGGCTGGTATGCACGATCATTACAGAACCTTCTGCGAGGCTTTCGTGAAAGAGTTCTACTACAATGTCGTCATTGAAGCTTTCGGGTGGAAAGAGTTCAAAGGGCTATGAACTCCGTGATATACGCTGACATCATTTCTGCGTTGCAACTGGCGAAAGTCATTGGCTGCATACAGACACGCTACGGTGAGGTGCGTATCAGTGAGCGTGAGGCGTTGGAGAAGTACCGTTTCAAGAAGAAAACGCTCGAAGCCTTCAAGGACATACGAGATGGCGCGGTGAAGCGCACGGGCGGTAAGCCAAATTCGCGCAAACTCTACCCACTCTATGCACTCATCGAGATAGAATTGACAGACAAGATAATGCAGAAAATCATCGACTTCGAGACCCTTATCCGCAAGCAAGAAAGAGATTATAAACAATCAAAATTCAATCAATATGGACAACAATAGAATCGAAAAAGAAAATGAGGCGTGGAAAGCATACGCCAACCTTGAGGCCGCCTTTGAGAAAGCCATTGTCTGTGCCGAGCGCAACTACACGGACGAGCAGAACTGGCGGTTGCTCCGTCACGAGATAGAGGATTACTTCTCTTATACCATGCGGTTCCTCCGCAATGCCATACTGAACCCTGACAACAAAGACAACGAATAGATATGCAAAACATGACACAAGAAACCGCTGACAAGATGAACCGCTCTTTGCAAGAAACCGCTGACAAGATGAACCGCTCTTTGCAAGCCATGCGCGCCGAGCAGTCAAGATTAGTCGACGAGGTATGCAATGATGCATACAACTTGTTCAGCGGAATACTGAAAACGGTATACAAACGACGATGGCCGTTCACATAACCTCCTGACAAGAGTAGTAATGGATGCAAGACCGTGGGCTGTGAAAAACCAGCCTGCGGTCTTGTTGTTATCGAAATAATGACTACTTTTGCACTACCAAAACCGAAACCATGAAAACACAGGTAAACGGACACGAAGAAGAGGCGTATGCCCTCATCATGCGCAAAGAGAACGCGCTGGAAATCCTCCACGGCAACAAGACCGTTGAGATACGTTCCGCCAACTCCAAGTACGAGAAGATGTTCACTGACCAGAAGCAAATGAAGCGCAACCGGCAAGCTGAAGCCGAGGGCCGGGACGAGTGGCAAGTGCCTGTCAGGTCTGACATCGCCTTTGTCCACTTCTACAACTATGCTGGCACATGGTCTCTCGATTGCGAGATTGACGAGATTGGCACGGCATCACTGACCAAGGAGGATGTCGAGTTCCTGAATCAAGAGTTCGGCTGCCATGACCTTGACAACGAATGGCAACAGTTTGAGGGCAAGCCAGAGGAGGAGATACCGTTCTTCTTCTACCTTCACATCAAAGAGATTGTCGGCCATCGAGGGCTTGAATGAACGAAAGGAGAACACTATGAGCAGCAATCAACCAATAAGCAAGGAATTTCGGGCAAGGTTGGTGTACATACTGAAAAAAGGCAGCATGGACGAGACCGACCGAAAAACGATAGAGCTTTACATGAGGGTGTATTTCGACGGCTACCAAACACCTCGATGGCATCTTCTTGAAGCTGACGAAATGGAGGCTTTGGAGAAATACCGCCAAAGTCGGACTACCACATAGGACCAAAAACCAAAATTATTAACCATCAAAACCAAAACCACTATGGAAGGAGCTTATGCAAGAAAGGTAGAAAGTGGCAGAACCACCGCCTACTACAAGAACAGAGCCGACTATGTGCAAGGCCGTGAGACGGCAAGCCGTTCCCGCGCCCGCCAACGCCAAAGAATCAACCGCAGCGTCCGTGGCAGAGTAGCCTAACACATGGAGAGAGCGATAGAGGTCATCGACAGCATCGCTCGGAGGACGGACATGGCCTTGCTGTTCCACTCGGCATCGGGTAAGGACAGCATCGCCATGCTCGACCTCATCGCGCCACGCTTCCGCCGTGTGGTGTGCGTCTATATGTACATCACCAAGGGACTGGAACATATCAACCGTTACATCAACTGGGCGCAATCGAGATACACCAACGCCGCCTTCGTACAAGTGCCTCACTATGCCGTTTCCTCCTACATCAAGTATGGATTCCTCGGCTGCAAGCAGAACCCCAAGCAGAAGATTGTCACGCTGGCAGACATCACCGACCTTGCACGGAGGCAGTACGGCATCGAGTGGGCCTTCTTTGGCTTCAAGCAGTCCGACAGTCTCAACCGTCGCGTTATGCTGCGGACATACGACATGGAGGCTATCTGCGAGAAAACAAAAAAGGCTTATCCACTATCCACATACAAGAATGACGACATCTTGGCTTACATCGAGCGCAATGGTCTCATCAGGCCGGAACGATACGGAGCGCACCAGTCGGCAGGCACGGCGGTAAACGACATCGGCTATCTGCTATGGCTCCGCAACAATTTCCCCAACGACCTCGGCAAAGTGATTGCCACCTACCCAATGACAGAGAGAATACTATTCGAGCATGACTACAAGACTAAAACAGAGCGAGACGCGCGACATCAAGCGTAGTGAAATCAACCTCAACCCTGTGAACCCAAAGCGGCACACCGAAGAGGCCGTGAAACTCCAGAAGAAGAACCTCAAAAAAGTGGGATTCCTCGGAGGCATCGTGTGGAACGAGAGGACGGGAAACCTTATCGACGGTCACCGCCGCGTGATGGCGATGGACTTGCTCTACAAATACGACGGCACACCCGAAACCGACTATTCCCTGAAGGTCGAAGCTGTCAGCCTTGACGAGAAACAGGAGAAAGAACAACTTACCTACATGGCCGTGGGCAACACCAAAGCCGACTTTGACCTGATAGCCCGCTATGCTCCCGACATCGACCTGTCAGACGTGGGTCTCGGAGTGGAGGATTTGGCCAGCATCACCTCTCTCATCGGCACGGCAGACCTCGACATTCCCGACATTGGTGCGGAACTGTTTAATTTCGACGGCGAAGAATCAGACGAAGAGCCGAAGCCAGAACCTCAAAAGAACCAAGAGGAAAAGACGCAACACGTTAAGGACATGAAGCGTCAGACCGAGGAGAAGGCAGAGGAACGGACGAAAGACGAGGCGGCATATTGCACCCTGTCATTCTCCAATTACGACAACTACATGACCTTCATCGAACTGGTAGGAGCGATGGAAGGTGACCGCTATATTAAGGGTGAGAGGGTGCTGGAAATGATAGAGTGAAATTCAACAAATTCAACACTTACACACGCGCACGATGAAACACAAACCGACCATAAAGAAATTCCGCGAGGTGCTGCGCAAGACAGGCGGCAACATTACCAAGACCGCGGCAGCTTTCGGAGTCAACAGAGGCACCATATACAATTGGACGAAGGAGGACGACGACTTCAATCAGGCTGTCAAAGACGAGCGCGGCTTGCTGGTGGACGAGTGTCTGGTCTCCGCGAGGATTCTTGCGCTTGGCATCCCAGAGAGGGACGACAAAGGCAATTTCACTGGCTGGCTTGAAAGACCAGACGGCAACATGCTCCGCTACCTGCTTTCCACCCTTGGCAAAGATGAAGGCTTGGGCGAGAGCATGGACATCACCACGAACGGAAAAGAGATAACCCTTCCCCGACTGTCGGAATCGGACATCGAGGAACTGAAAAGGATAAACGGCATTGGCGACTGCGGGTGAGATATTGGCGCATAGGCAACTCCTGACTGGCTCGTTCATGCAATTCGTGACGAAGATGTTTCAGTTCACGCAAGGCACCTCCTATATTGTGGGTGAGCATCACCGCCTCATTGCGTCGGCTTTGGAAGAAGTCGTCAAAGGCCAATGCACGAAACTAATCATCAATTTGGCTCCGAGATACGGCAAAACGTGCCTTGTGTCGCAAATGTTTCCCGCATACGGTTTCGCCATCAACCCGAAATGCAAGTTCATACACCTTTCGTATTCAGGTGGCTTGGTGACGGACAACTCCGTTGCCGTGAAGGACATAATGAACAGCGAGTATTACCGCCTTTTGTTCGATGCGAGGATAAGGCGAGGCAGCGACCAGAAAGCCAAATGGGAAACGGAGCAAGGCGGCGGTCTGTATGCAACCACGACTTTGGGCCAGATAACAGGCTTCGGTGCTGGTGCGACTGACAAGGAGGAGGAAGAGCTGGACGAGTACGCAGCAGACGGCGGTGGTGGCTTCAGTGGTGCGGTGGTGATTGACGACCCCATCAAGCCAGAGGACGCGCTCTCCGATGTCATCCGAGAAAGAGTGAACCGCCGATTTGAAACGACCATCCGAAACCGTGTCAATAGCAGACGCACACCCATCATCGTGATTATGCAGAGGCTTCACGAACACGACCTTTGTGGCTACCTTCAGGAGGTTGAGCCGGACGAGTGGAAGGTGGTTTCAATCCCATGCCTCACCATTGACGAACGAGGCAACGAACACGCCTTGTGGGAACACAAGCACACGGTGGAGGAGTTGCACAAGATACAGATGGCCAACTCATTTGTTTTTGAGACCCAGTATCAACAGAATCCAATGCCGCTTGAAGGCCTGATGTACTCGGAGTTCAAGACTTATTCAGAACTTCCAAGCGGCGGTATCGACAAATGCTGCTGCGACCCTGCCGACACGGGCGCGGACTTCCTTTGTTCCATCTTCTACAGAGAACACAAAGGCTATTGTTATGTGACAGATGTAATGTACACCAAAGACGATATGGATGTGACCGAACCTGAAATGGCGCGGAGGCTCTATGCCAATCACACGACCGAGTGTGCCATAGAAGCCAATGGCGCGGGGAGGCTTTATGCCAGGAACGTGGAGCGCAGATGTCGGGAAAACGGCAATTCCTTCACGCGGATTATCACCTATACGCAGACACAGAACAAGGCGGTTCGTATCTTCTCCAATGCCAATGCCGTGAACAATGTGGTTCTGATGCCAGTCGGTTGGGAGCGCAAATGGCCTCAATACCACCTCGCAATGGCCTCATACCTCAAGGAAGGCAGAAACGCTCACGACGATGCGCCGGATTGCGCTACTTCCGTGGTACTGAGGATGGGGCAGAGCGTCAAACAAGACCTTACAGGCTTTTTCTTCTGATTTAGGTTATAGGTCAATTTTGCGGAAATGTCAATAAATACAAGAGTTTTCGTAAGGTATTACCTATTACTCTATAACCAAGGTAAATGAAATCCATGTAGATAATGCTTCGGTTAGAATTTGCGCCCTATTTGCGCCCCGACAAATACAAAACCCCTCAAAATCAAACGATTAAGAGGGGTTTGGAGTACCGAAGGCCGGGATCGAACCGGCACGAGTGTTACCTCATCGGTTTTTGAGACCGACGCGTCTACCGATTCCGCCACTTCGGCATGGGGTTCATCGCGTCAAATGCGGCTGCAAAAATACGGATTTTTTCATACATGGCAACTATATTGTGAAAAAAATCTATTTTTGGGTTGGTTCGCTTTGAGAAAATGCCTACTTTTGCAGCCTCAAAATACAAGCAAAATGTCAGGCAAATACGTTTCCATTTTCGCCGGAAGGGCTACCAAAGACTTAGGTGCAAAGATTGCTGAAGCCTATGGCGCTCCCTTGGGCAAGTCGTCGGTGTCCGTTTTCTCCGACGGTGAGTTCCAGCCTTGTTATGAAGAAAGCATCCGTGGTCATCATGTGTTCATCGTGCAATCCACCATGCCTTCCACCGATAACCTGATGGAGCTTTTGCTTATGATTGACGCTGCCAAACGCGCCTCGGCCCATAAGATCATTGCGGTGATTCCGTATTTCGGATGGGCTCGTCAAGACCGCAAGGACCAGCCGCGTGTGAGTATCGGCGCCAAGCTGGTGGCCAACCTGTTGGTTGCCGCTGGTGTGAACCGTATCATCACCCTTGACCTCCATGCCGACCAGATTCAGGGCTTCTTCGACATCCCTGTCGATGCCCTTTATGCCTCCAGCCTTTTCATCGACCATATCAAGAAGATGAACATTGAGGACCTGTTGATTGCTGCTCCCGACTTGGGTGCCTCCAAGCGTGCCTCGGCCTATGCCAAGCGCCTCGGTTGCGACCTCGCCGTGTGCCACAAGCATCGTCCACGTGCCAATGTGGTCGACAGCATGACCCTCATAGGTGATGTGAAAGACAAGAACGTCATCATCCTTGACGACATCATTGACACGGCTGGCACCATCGTGAAAGCTGGTCAGGTGATGATGGACAACGGCGCCAAGAGCGTCCGTGCCTTCGCCACCCACGCCGTGTGCAGTGGTCCCGCTATGGAACGCCTCGACAAGTCGGTATTCAGCGAGGTGGTGGTCACCGACTCCATCCCGTTGCCCGCCAACGCCTCCAAGAAAATCCGTGTGGTCAGCACGGCAGACATGTTTGCCGATGTCATCCACCGTGTAGAATCATACGAGAGCATTAGCTCATTATTTAAATAATTCATTTATTAACAACCAAACATTTAAACACAATGAAAACTGTATCATTGAGCGGTTCTCTTCGCGAGAACGTAGGGAAAAAGGATACTAAGGCTTTGCGTCAAGCCGAAATGGTTCCATGTGTCATGTACGGTGCTGGTGAGGAGCAAATCCACTTCGCCACGTCCGAGAAGAACTTCACCAAGATCCTCTTCACCCCTGAGACTTACATCATCGACTTCGATGTCAATGGCAAGACCTACAAGACCATCCTGCAAGACATCCAGTATCACCCTGTGACTGACAAGGTGTTGCACGCTGACTTCCTCATCGTTAAGGAAGACAAGCCCATCACCGTCACTCTGCCTATCACCCTCGAAGGCTCTGCCGCCGGTGTCATGCGTGGTGGTAAACCCAAGAAGGGCATCAAGAAGGTGAAGGTCGCTGGTCTGATTAAGGACCTGCCCGACTACGTGAAGGTTGATATCAGCGGTGTGAACATCAACGAAGCCATCAAGGTGAAGGACCTTGCCATCGAGAATGTCACTCCTATCACTCCTGGCTACACCGTTATCTTTGCCGTCAACGCCGCTCGTGGCGCTGCCGTCGCCGAAGAAACCGAAGAGTAATCAATTATTCGATTATACGAAAAGGCCGTCTTCGGGCGGCCTTTTTTAGTTTGGATAAAACAGGTTGCTGAGCCCGTCGAAGCACCGTC
This sequence comes from uncultured Bacteroidales bacterium, assembly GCA_937902805.1. Lineage (GTDB taxonomy): Bacteria > Bacteroidota > Bacteroidia > Bacteroidales > F082 > Limimorpha. Next base: position 12,405 of record CALEMB010000045.1, on the reverse strand, counting down.
TAATATCTGTCGGCCCTTCGACAGGCTCAGGGACCTTGGCTTCTCTAAAATTAATGCACCATGTTATTTATTAATCGTATTTTTGCACGGTTATTCCACAAAGGAAAAAACAACGAACCTGACGAAATGAAATACCTGATTGCCTGTTTGGGAAACATCGGTGCCGAGTATGACAACACGCGCCATAACATCGGCTTCAAGATTGCCGACCGTCTGGCGAAGGACCTGGAAGGAACCTTCACCACGGGTCGTCTTGCCCAGACCTCGGAGATGAAGTTCAAGGGCAAGACCCTGCTCGTCATCAAACCGACGACTTACATGAACCTCAGCGGTAAGGCGGTGAAATACTGGCTGCAACAGGAAAAGATTCCGATTGAGAATTTGTTGGTCGTTAATGATGATATTGCCTTGCCTTTGGGTGCGCTGCGCCTCCGCAAACAAGGTGCCGACGGTGGCCACAACGGCCTGACCGACATCATCGAGAAGTTGGGAACCAACGTGTTCTGTCGCCTGCGTTTCGGCTTGGGTGACGACTTTCCGCGCGGTCGTCAGGTGGATTTCGTTTTGGGGCAATGGAAACCCTCAGAGGAACCTATCGTCGACCAAAAATGCGACGAGGCCGTCGAAATCATCAAAAGTTTTGTTACGCAAGGCGTTGACAGGACGATGAATCAGTTTAATAAGAAGTAATTAACCTTCCGCCTCTCTTGCCTTCTTATCCTTCAAAGACCCTTCGAAAATATCGAAGCAGACAAATCTGCATTCCAGCGGGCCATTCCAGACTGGGATTTTGGCTGTGGGTTTGAGCCCCACATGACGCAGAGCCACGGCATCGTCGGTGATGAGCCAGCAGCGGAAGCCTTGGAAGTTGTGCTTCAGCGTGCGGCCGATTTCCTCGTAGAGTTCGTCGATGTCGTCTTCCTCCAGACGGTCGCCGTAGGGCGGGTTGATGATGACGATGCCGCCGCCCTCGGGTGGGGTGAGGTCGTGCATGTCCTTCTTCATCAGGTGGATGTCGTGGTTCAGGTGGGCGTAGTTGATATTGCCCTCGGCGATGGCCACGGCCTTGGGCGAGCGGTCGGAGGCCCAGATTTCATGGTCGAAGTCGCAAATCTTGGCATCGGCTTCCTCACGGATGCGTTGCCACAGCTCGGCATCGTAGTCGTCCCATTTCATAAAGCCCCATTGTTTGCGGTAGTAACCCGGCGGAATCTTCATGGCATACATCGCCGCCTCGATGGGCAGGGTGCCTGAGCCACACATGCAGTCAAGGAAGTTGCAGTCGGCCTTCCAGCCCGTGAGTTGGATGAGTCCTGCCGCCAACACCTCGTTCATCGGGGCCTTGTCAACCTGCTTGCGGTAGCCACGGTGGTGCAGGCTCTCACCTGAACTGTCGAAAAGGATGGTCACCTTGTCTTCGCGGATATGCAGGTTGATGCGCAGGTCGGGATTGAGGGTATTGATGTTTGGACGCATGCCGTAGACATCACGGAACTGGTCGACAATGGCGTCTTTCATGCGCAGGCTGGCATACTGCGAGTGCGTGAAATAACGTCCACTCGTCACCGCGTCGATGCAGAAGGTCTGTTCGGTGCGGATAATTTCAAACCAGTTGATTTCCTGCACTTTCTTGTAAAGCTCGTCGTCGTTCTTGGCGAAGAAGGTCTTGAAGGGCTTCAACACTTTGAGGGCGGTGCGCACTTCGTAATTGATGCGGTACATCAGTTCCTTGTTGCCTTCGCAGATAACGGCGCGGTGCATGGGACGCACGTTTTTGGCCCCTAAAGCCTTGATTTCCTTAACTAAAACGTCTTCGAGTCCGGCAGCGGTCTTTGTAATCAGTTGATATTGGTCTTCCATGAGGATTAAATTTGGCGCAAAGATAGTGATTATTGTTGAAATGGGAGATTTCCCGAAGGGAATCTCAAGAAGTTATAATGGTATTGATTAATTTCTTATCTTTGCAACCTAAATTTATACGAGTGTATTCGTAACAAGTTAAGTAACAATAATTTATTATCAATCTAATGAAAAAAGTATTAGGAATCATCGCGATGGCCATCATGGTTTCGGTGGGTCGCGTGTATGCCGATGAAGGCATGTGGCTCCCGATGTTCGTCGAGCGCCTGAACTATGTTGACATGCAGAAGATGGGGCTGCAACTGACCCCTGAAGAGCTTTACAGCATCAACCACAGCAGTCTGAAGGATGCTATCGTGGGTCTGGGCAGCGAACCCATGCCTCGTGGCTTCTTCTGCACTGGCGAAATCGTCAGCGAGCACGGCTTGCTGTTCACCAACCACCACTGCGGCTACGGTGCCGTGCAAAAACTCAGCTCCGACCAGCACGACTATCTCCGTGATGGTTTCTGGGCCAAGAACTACAGCGAAGAGCTGCCTGCTCCTGAAATGACCGCCAGCTTCCTCGTCCGCATGGAAGATGTCACCAAGGACATCCTCGGCGTGGTCACCGAAGATATGGATTATCAGGACCAACAGGCTGCCATCCGTGCGAAGATCAAGGAGATGGAATCCGCCGCCTCGGAAGATGGCAAGTACAACCCTGTCATCAAGGGGTTCTTTGAGGGCAACGAGTACTACATGTTTGTCTATCAGGTGTTCCCCGATGTGCGTCTTGTGGGTGTGGCCAACTCTTCGATTGGCAAGTTCGGTGGCGACACCGACAACTGGATGTGGCCCCGCCACACCGGTGACTTCAGCATCTTCCGCGTTTATTGCGACAAACACGGCAACCCCGCAGCCTACAGCAAGGACAATGTGCCGCTGACGCCCAAGCACCACCTGCCCATCAGCCTCGATGGCGTGCAGAAGGACGACTTCACCATGATTTGGGGCTTTCCGGGCAGCACCGAGCGTTACATGTCGAGCTACGGCATCGACTACAACGTTGACACTTTCTATCCCGCCATTATCGACATCTTCGGAACGCAACTTGAAGTGATGGAAGAATACATGAAGGTGGATGACCATATCAACCTGATGTATGCCGACAACCACGCTGGCTTGGCCAACACATGGAAGAACTTCATCGGCCAGTGCAAGATGCTCCGCAAGAACAAGGTGAGTGAAGCCAAGGTTGCCTTGGAGAGGGACTTCACCAACTGGGTGAACAAGAACAATAAGACCGAATATAAGAACGCCCTGCCTAACCTGAAGGAAGCCTATAAGAACATGGGCGAAGTGGCCAAGTATATCTATTATCCTAACTTCGTCGCTCAGGCTGGCCCTGCCGGCATTGCCGCCCAGTTTGCCTCTTACTACCAGGCTTATCTTGAAAAGGACAAGGAGGCTGAGGAGATGTCGCTGATGATGCTCCAAGGTATGGATGTCGACGGCCTCTTCGCTGAGACTGATCAACAGGTCGAAAAGAAGACCTTCGCCGAGATGCTGAAGACCTACAAGGCCGCTTTCAAGGGTGAAGAACTGCCCGAAATCTACAACATCATCGACAAGAAGTTCAAGGGCGACATCGACGCTTTTGCTGACGACGTGTATGCCAACTCCATCTTTGGCAATGCCGACAACATCAAGGCTTTCATTGCCAAGCCCAACCCCAAGAAGATAGGAAAGGACTATGCCTACATCATGAACACTTCGATGATGGAAGTCATCATTAATCACATGGCTGAATACCGCACCGCCATGGTTGCCGTGAGCGAGAACGACCACATTTTCGTGAAAGGCCTGCGCGAGTACTACGCTGCCACCCAACCTGGCAAGAGCCTCTATCCCGATGCCAACTCGACCATGCGTATGAGCTACGGCTCAGTGCAGGACTACATGCCCGCTGATGCCGTGCATTACGACTATGTGTGCACCGCCAATGGTATCCTCGAGAAGTACATTCCTGGCGACTTCGAGTTTGATGCCCCCAAGCGCCTCATCGAGCTTATCGAGAAGAAGGACTTCGGCACCTACGCCGATGAGAACGGCGAACTTGTCGTGTGCTTCCTTTCGACCAACGACATCACCGGTGGTAACTCTGGTAGCCCCATCATGAACGGCAAGGGCGAACTCATCGGCCTCGCCTTCGACGGCAACTGGGAAGCCATGAGTGGCGACGTTAACTTTGAGCCTAAACTGCAACGCACCATCAATGTCGACGTGCGTTACGTGCTCTTCATCATCGACAAGTATGCCGGTGCCACCAACCTCATCGACGAGCTTGACATTCGCAGAAGCGAACCCAAGCCGCTGCGCGTTGAGGAAGAGGAAATCTAATTGGTGATTATCATTTGGAATCAATTGTAGAGACGTGGCGTGCCGCGTCTCTACATTTTTTTGTATTTTTGCGCTATATTTTCAACGACATGAAAAACCATTGGCCGTTTGTTTTATGGATTCTTTTGGCATCTATTACGTGTTATGCCCAGAACGACACGATCATTTTTTCGACTGGGGGTGGCTTTTATGAGGAGGTGCTGTCGTTGGAGTTGTACAACTATTATCCTCGGAACCATATTCGCTATACCACCAACGGCAACCGCCCTACGGCACAATCGCCGCTGTATGGTGGGCCTTTGCTGTTGGATGCCAGTAAATGCTCAAGGTCAGATATATACACCATCCACGATTGTCTTGAATCGGAGTTCTACCTTCCCGATTCGGTGCAGCATTGCATTGTGATTCGCGCAGCGGTATTTGACGAGCAGGGGCAGTGTGTCAGCGCGGTGATGACCAACAGCTATTTTATCCACGCTTTGGGCTGCGACACTCATGGCTTGCCTGTGGTGTCGCTTTGTGCCGATTCCTTGGACCTGTTCGATTATTATAGAGGAATTTTTGTCCCAGGGGCATGGCAGTCGCCGAGTATGCCCGAATGGACGGGCAATTATTTCTGTAAGGGCAGAGAATGGGAGCGCTGTTGCAACGTGGAGTTTTACGAGCATGACAACAGGGGCATCAACCAAGAGGCGGGACTGCGCACCCATGGCGGTGCTTCGAGACGTTACCAGCAGAAAGGCATGAAGCTTTATGCCCGTGAGGAGTATGGAAAAAAACGCTTTAAACACCGTTTTTTTAATGATACACCTATCGAAAACGTCAAGCATTTAACGCTCAAGCCGTTTAGGTGCAGCAATTGGCTTGAAATCGGATTGAATGATGCTTTGTCTCATCGTGTCGCACGTCGACTGGATGTGGATGTGTTGGGTACACGCGCTGTCGTCTTGTTTCTGAATGGCGAATACTGGGGCGTTTATTATTTGGAAGAAGCGACGGACGAGCGCTATTTGGAGGATCACTATGACGTTGAGCCTGACAGTTGCAATATCATCAAGAATTGGAATACTTTGGATAATGGCAACGATGCTGAATGGCAAGAACTTTACGACTGGCTTGAAGGTGCCGATGTGTCTTTGCCTGAAAACTATGAATATCTGTGCTCAAAGATAGACATGCACAATTTCATTGATTATCTGGTTTTCGAGCTCTATTCCGCCAATGTGGATTGGCCAGCCAACAATGTCCGCTGCTGGCAAGCGGAGGATAGGAAGTGGCGTTGGATGTTCTTCGATGGTGACGGATGCTTCTTCCGTGAGTGGGATGTGTTTGCCAATATCATCGACACCAGCGACAATCTGGGTCCCTCCAATGCAGCATCCACCTTGTTTTATCGTAAGTTGTTGCAAAACGAGGATTTCGTCACGGAGCTCTTTTCGCGTTTTGGGGAATTGATGGCCTCACGGCTGAATTACAGCAATACAGAACCTGTCTTGGATGCGCTGCGTGAGGAAATTGAAGATGAAGTCCCGAATCAAAGCTATAGGTTCCATTTTCCGACCAATATTTCGCGTTGGTCGGCCGATTTGGAGGTGATAGATGCCTTTCTACGTGAGAGGAACAATCTTTTGAATGAGCAAATCGAGGCTTTCCTAGGCACATTCTCTCACGAGGAAACAACCGGTTTTGCCTGTTATCCCAATCCTTTCTCAAACGAGATTCATATTAGCATCGCTGCCGACACTTTCGGCGCAGACGAAATCGCTATCTATGACATGATGGGCAGAAAAGTGTTCGCTCAATATTGCGAGTTGCATCAAGGACAAAACGACATTGTGCTTCAACCCAATCTGAAAGCAGGCGTTTATGTTTTGAAATTGGGTTGTCAGGTTGTTAAAGTTGTAAAGCAATGATAATTAAGAAAATAGTTCTTTGTGTGTTTTTGATGGCATGCCTTGTTGGGCAAGCCCAAAACGACACGGTACTGTTTTCGGCCCAAGGCGGCTTTTATGAGGATGTGCTCCAATTGGAATTGTACAATTACTATCCTCAAAACCATATCCGTTACACCACCAATGGCAATACCCCTACGGCGCAGTCGCCGTTGTATGAGGAGGCTTTGGTGCTGGATGAACATCTTTTTTCAAATGCCGACATTTACACCGTCATCAATTGTCCTATACAGGACTTTTATCTCCCCGACTCAGTGGCCCATTGTATTGTGATACGCGCTGCTGTTTTTGATGAAAATGACAGCTGCATCAGTGGGGTGAGGACCAATAGCTATTTCATCCGTGCTTTGGGTTGCGATACGCACGGATTGCCCGCCGTATCGATTTGTGCAGACTCGCTAGATTTGTTTGATTATGAGACGGGTATTTTTGTACCTGGTATCCATTACGACCCTCTGGATCCTGATTGGACGGGCAATTATTATCAGGAAGGCAGGGAATGGGAAAGACGGATGAACGTCGAGTTTTACGAGCTGGACAACACGGGCATCAACCAGCAGGCGGGTTTAAGGACGCATGGTGGCAATGGACGGCGTTTTCAGCAGAAAAACCTGAAAATGTATGCTCGGGAGAAGTATGGCAAGAAAAGGTTCAAGCACAAGTTTTTCGACAACATTCCCCAGCAAAGTTTCAAGCATTTGGTGCTTAAGCCGTTTGCCTCTTCGTGGAACGAGTCGGGTGTAAACGACCATGTCTGTAACCGGGTAGCATCTCTGCTGAATGTTGAAGCCTTGGCCTCACGCCCGGTGGTGCTGTTTCTCAACGGCGAATATTGGGGCATCTATTATATACATGAAAAGCCCGACGAGCGGTATTTGGAAGACCATTTTGGCGTCGATATAGAGCATGTCAACATCATCAATGGGTGCAGAACCATCCCGGATTGTGGTTCGGCAACGAATTTTTTTGACCTGTTCCATTGGATGGAGGACGCTGACTTGAGCGTTCCCGAGGCATACGACTATGCGAAAACAAAGATTGACATCGACAATTTTATCGACTATCAAATCTTTGAATTGTTTTCCGAAAACACTGACTGGCCTGCCAACAATGTTCGTTGCTGGCAGGTGGATGACGGTAAGTGGCGTTGGTTTTTCTTTGATGGCGATGCCTGTTTGCGATGGATGACCTTCAACGCCTTTGATAATGCTGTGTGCGAAGGCAATGACTATTGGCCTTCGAATTGGCGATCAACATTGTTCTTCAGGCGGTTGATTGAGAATGAGGAATTCAATGTTCTATTCCATGAACGTTTCAATGAATTATTAGGCACCGCTTTCAATTATTCCGTCACGGGTCCGATTTATTCTCAAGTTCGGTCTGCAATTGAACAAGAAGTGCCTTATCAGTCAGAACGGTTTGCTTTCCCTGAGAATATGGCGTCATGGAATGACGGTATGGCGCAGGTAAATTGGTTTTTGCTGAAAAGGTCAGAGTATATACAAATGCCTTTGGATTCTTTGGTGGGGGTTGATTCTTATTTCTGCGAGCCTTTGTCCTGTTACCCCAATCCTACCTCGGGCGAGATTCATATCCTCATGGATGCGGAACAAATGGATGCCAGCGAGATTGCAATCTTTGATATATTAGGACGAAAGGTCTTCACGAAGTCTTGCCTGCTTTCCGCTGGCAACAACGAAATCACCATCCATCCTGATTTTACGTCAGGTGTTTATGTGTTGAAGATAGGTCATTCGTTCCATAAAATCATCAGACAATGAAAACGAGGATACTCCCTTTGATAATAGGCCTGTTTTTGGCTCAGGCGGCTTTCGCCCAAAACGACACGGTGCTGTTTTCGGCGCCAGGAGGCTTTTATGAAGATGTCTTAGAGCTGGAGTTGTTCAATTCCAATCCACAATATCATATCCGTTATACCACCAACGGCAACCGTCCCACGGCACAGTCGCCGCTGTATGTCGGACCTTTGATGTTGGATGCCAGCAAATTCTCAAGGTCGGACATACACACCATTCCCAATTGCCCTGAAACGGAGTTTTGTCTTCCCAATTCGGTGCAGCATTGCATTGTGATACGCGCTGCTGTTTTTGATGAGAATGACAGCTGCATCAGTGGGGTGAGGACCAATAGCTATTTTATCCGTGCTTTGGGTTGTGATACGCATAGCTTGCCTGTCGTGTCGCTTTGTGTCGACTCTTTGGATTTGTTTAATTATGAAACGGGGATCTTTATTCCTGGAATTAATTTCGACTCACTGAATCCTTATTTCACGGGCAATTATTTCATGAAAGGTCGTGAATGGGAACGCTTGAGCAACTTTGAATTCTATGAGCTTGACAACAGCGGTGTCAACCAGCAAGTTGGATTGAGGACCCATGGAAAACAGTCGCGGTGGCGTAGCCAAAAGGGATTGCAAATCTATGCCCGTGAAGAGTATGGTAAAAAGCGGCTGAAGCATAGGTTTTTCGAAACCATACCTTTAGACAATTTCAAGCATCTCTGTCTGAAACCCTACGGCTCAGCATGGAATGGCTCGGGTAGTAAAGATTATATATGTAGTCGTATAGCCCAGCATCTCAACATGGAGTTTCAAACCTCGAGGCCTATAGTGTTGTTCCTTAATGGTGAATATTGGGGCGGCTATTACGTGGCCGAAAAAACGGATGAGCGTTTTTTGGAAGACCATTTTGACATAGACCCTGAAGACGTGACCATTATCAACGCTTGGTATGAACTTGAATGTGGGAACATCAACAATTACAATGCCCTTTTTTCTTGGATGCAGCAATCTGACCTTTCGGATGAAGAACAATATGCCTATGTCGAGGCCCATATTGACATTCCGAATTTCATTGACTATTATGTGTTTGAGCTTTTTTTCGCCAATCTTGATTGGCCTTCCTATAACACAAGGATGTGGCAACAGGGCGATAGCAAGTGGCGATGGATTTTCTTTGACGGCGATGCTTGTCTTGAAGATCTTTCGTTTGACGTTTTTGCCAATGCCACTTACGATGGCGAAGGCGATTATCCGTCCAGTCAAAGGGCAACTTTGTTTTTTAGGAAATTGCTTGAGAGCGATCAGTTTAAGGAACAATTTTCACACCGGTTCAAACAGTTGGTTGCCACTACGTTTGCCTACGAGAACACCAAACCATATTATGATTATATCTATCAAACGCTGAAAAACGAGGTACCTCGTCAGATTGAGCGCTTCAATAATCCACCAAATTATCCCACATGGGAGTATTATTGCATGGCGGTGATTGACCGTTTTTTGAGAGAACGACCTCAATCCATCTTAGAGGAATTAAATGACTTCTTGCCCTTGTCTGTTGAAGAGCCAGAAGCGCATGGATGGCAATGCTATCCTAATCCTTCCTCGGCTGAGATTCGTCTTAGCTTCGGTGACAATGTTGTTACTTCGGCAGAAATCTCCATATATGACCTTACAGGCAGGATGGTCTTTGCGCAAACCATAGGTGCCGCAGAAAGCCCAATCATCATCAATCCACATTTGAATGCAGGAGTTTATATCCTTAAAATGGGTGAACATACCCAGAAAATCGTGAGATATTAGGTAGTTGTTTGGTTTTATGGGAAAATAATTATTTCTTTTCCATAATTATTTCTACATAAAAGTGATAGTTTTTAATTTTGTACGCTTAAAATAGAACATAACCATGGAAAAAAGCAACAGAAAATATTGGTGGCTCTTATTGCTGCTTTTGGGATTAATCTTGTTGAAAACCAATTATTTCTGTCCGATGTCGAACTTCGGTCGCAACAAGACGGTCACCCTCGACATGGACATGGAGAATGCGGTGTTGGATGGCATCACCTTGCCGTCGGTCAAGCAGACCAAGGATGGCTCGGGGATGTTCGAGTTCTGCTTTTTCACGCTGTCTAAAAAGTATAAATACTATAAGATTTACTACCAAAACGAGAGCTATAAATTTGCCGACACTTTGCCTTTGGCCAATGAGAATTTTTACGGCAGCTGGGAGGACGTGAGCATTGGCTTCAAGCCCATCGAGCACCACCGTACACGCGACGCTTTCTGCATCGTGGGCAACCCGCGCGACGAAAAACAATACTATGGTGCCGACTTGTCAGAGAACAGCTTCAGTGCTGAACATATCCAACAAGTCATTAACTCCATCCACAACGTGCCGGAATGGTATAACGGCATCGTGGAAAAGGCCGAGAAAAACGGGGTCGAGGTGGACGAACAGCTCTACATGGATGCTTTGTGGGTCATCAACGACAAGCGCAATGTGGGCGAGGTGAACCACCGCTGGAAACGCAACCCGCGCGTGGGCGAATACAGCTTCATCTTGGTACTATGTGATAAGGAAGGTCTTGTAGAAATCCCTGATTATGTGCAATATATCGGCCAAACTGACGAGAATGGACAGTTTGTGAACCCCTACGGCTGGTATGAGCAACACAAGTCCAAACACATCAAGGTCATCCGCTCGAGACGCAAGCTGAAGACCCGTGCCGTGATTGCCGTCGACAGGGGTGTTTTCATCGACGAGTCGAAGGTGAACAATGTCGGCTATCACTTGGACAGCACCAACTGCCATTGCGGCACCGACGACAGCCTTTATCGCAGTGCGCTCTACGAGCAGTTTTTCAGTTCTATCAGCAAGCAATACACTTTGCGTAATATTCCCGTCATTCAGGACGTGGTAGGGGAAAATCCGTATACCCGAGCCGATTATGAGGCCAACCGAGGCCGTTTCGATAGCACCGAGTTGCAGATGAACTGGCCTGTGGTAAGTGAGACACCTTGCCAAACGGTGCGCCTTGCCGACGATGGCAGCTATATTTCCCTCATCAATCCGGGCAACGACGACCTGAACAACCTGCATAAGGAATCGACGGGCATCCGCACACGTGTGGGCTTCACCTACGGCAAGTTCCGTGGCAAGATCAAGTTCCCCGTGATGCTTAATGATGAGAACATCTGGAATGGCTTGACGTATGCTTTCTGGTTGATTTACAGCGACAACCACGCTTGGAACAACCGCCGCCATAACGAGGCGGAAGGCGGCTATGTGGAGAAAAACGACGACTCGGAAAACCCTGTGCGCCTTTCCGATTACCATTATTCCGAGATCGATATTGAGATTGTGAAGGCCTCGCGTTTCTGGCCGAAGGACTATTATGGCAAGCGTGCCGACAGCATCTGTGTGGTACAAGACGAGACCTTGAACGACGACGTGATGTACTGCTGCACCAATTGGGACCTCGCTGTGCCTTCGCCCAAGTGCTTCTCCTGGGGTATTGATAGCATCCCTTACGACAAGGAACACAAGTATGAGACCTTGCGCTGGTACAAGCTCTACAAGGCCCTCACCGAGCGCGCCCCGATGAGCAACAAGGCTTTTAAGGAGCAATGGTATTATTATGAAATTGAGTGGCGTCCCACGGAAATCATCTGGCGTCTCGGTCCCGACCCAGAGCACATGCGGGTGATGGGCTACATGAACGATGTCTACACCGACATCCCCAACAACCAGATGAAGGCCATCGTCACGCAGGAATACCATTACAGCGAATGGTGGCCGCCTATTGTTTGGGACCAGGGGCTGATTCCGTATAACAAAACTGATATTGAGGGAAGAGTTTATGAGATAGTCGTGGAATAAGTTGATCCTGGATTGCTTCGTCGTTCCTCCTCGCAATGACGCAAAGCGCGTATGGGGGCGAAGCCCAGCAATCCTGAAATGTTATTCGTTGTGTCGCTTTGCGCCTGACTGCCGCTTCGCGTCATTGCGAGGTACGAAGCAATCCAGAAAATAAAGCAGTAAGAGCAAAAGAGAAAAGTCATGTATACTAAAAAAGGCTACGTATACATTATGTTCAACAAACGCAACGGCACACTTTATGTCGGCATGACATCCTTTTTGAAACGTCGTGTTTATGAGCATAAGACGAAACTGCATCCTCAAAGCTTTACAGCAAAGTATGATGTGGATAAGCTAGGGTATTTCGAGGAGTATCCGATGGTTGTTGATGCCATTGCCAGAGAGAAACAGATTAAAGGAGGCTCGAGGGCTGATAAGATTGCCTTAATTGAAGGCATGAACCCGAATTGGGAAGATTTGTACGATTTGTTATGACTCTTTCTTTGGATTGCTTCGTCGTTCCTCCTCGCAATGACGCGAAGCGCGTATAGATCG
>CALEMB010000044.1 GCA_937902805.1 uncultured Bacteroidales bacterium | reverse complement strand
AGGAGGTAAGAGGTGTTGAGGTAGGAGGTAAGAGGTGTTGAGGTAGGAGGTAAGAGGTGTTGAGGTAGGAGGTAAGAAATGTTGAGGTAGGAGGTTTGAAATAAACAAAAGATTAATTACTAAAACATAATACTATGAAAGAAACTGCATTGCAAAGAAAAAGCAAGGCTTTTGCTGTTAGAATAATCAAGATGTACCAATATCTTTGTGAGGAAAAAAAGGAATATGTTCTTTCGAAACAAGTTCTAAGAAGTGGTACAAGCATCGGAGCCAATATTCGAGAAGCTAAACGCGCACAATCTACGGCAGATTTTTACGCAAAGCTTTTTATCTCTCTCAAAGAAGCCGAAGAAACCGAGTATTGGTTAGAATTACTAGTTGAAACGGACTACATTGCCAAAGAAATGTTCGACAGCATCTACGCCGACTGCGAAGAAATCATCAAACTCCTCGTATCCTCAACCAAAACCATCCAAGAAAACAGAACGAATTAACCTCAAAACCTCATACTTCATACCTCATACTTCATACCTCATACTTCATACCTCATACCTCTTGAGTTAGTTGGTCTTAAAGTTGTATTTAATTTCTTTCAGCTCGGCATTCGCCTTAGTGATTTTATTCTTTAGGTTCTCCTTGTAGTTGGTCACTTTGGCAGCTATTTTGGCATCGCCAAGCGCCAGCATCTCAGCGGCAAGGATGGCAGCGTTGAGGGCACCATTCACGCCCACCGTGGCCACAGGAATGCCGGGAGGCATCTGGATGATGGACAGCATGGCGTCGAGGCCATCAAGCATGCCCTTCACTGGCACACCGATAACGGGTAAAGTGGTGTTGGCTGCAATCACGCCTGGCAAGGCGGCAGCCATGCCTGCAGCAGCGATGATAACCTTGATGCCACGACCTTGGGCTTCACGAGCAAATTGTTCCACCTCTTGCGGGGTGCGGTGCGCGCTGAGGGCGTTCATTTCAAAGGGGATTTCCATCTCGTCAAAAAACTGTGCGGCTTTTTCGAGAACGGGAAGGTCGGAGGTGCTTCCCATGATGATGCTTACTATTGGAGTCATTTCAGTTGATAGTTATCAGTTATCAGTTATTCGGTTAAAACAGGTCGTTGAGCCTGTCGAAACGCCGTCATACATTAGCCGGCCCTTCGACGGGCTCAGGGGCCTAGGTTTGTAACGCAAAAATAGTTTTTTTTCCTTTGCGGTTGTCCCAATCGATGCATTTTGTATATTTGTCTCGCCTTAACGAAAGGGCAATCCAACATCAATCCTTTGAAAATGAAAACAGTAAAGGTCTTAGACAAGGAATTTGGGCTTTACATCCCCCAAGAGAAAATCGAAGCCGACATCCAGAAAGTGGCTGACCAGATCAATCATGACATGGACGGCATGAACCCCATGTTTCTCGTAATACTCAACGGTGCCTTCATGTTCGCCTCCGAGCTGTTCAAGCGGCTGACGATTCCCTGCGAGATCAGCTTCGTCAAGCTCACCTCCTATGCAGGCACCGAGACCACCAATGTCGTCCGTGAACTCATCGGTCTTGACCATTCGCTGGAAGGCCGCCATGTAGTCATTGTGGAAGACATCGTCGACACGGGCCACACCATGCGCTACACCATCCAGAAACTCCATGACCTGAAGGCCGTCGACGTGCGCATTGCCACGCTGTTTTTCAAGCCCAAGTCGTTCCAATACGATTACCCTATCAACTACGTAGGCATGGAAATCAGCAACGAATTCATCGTGGGCTACGGACTGGATTATAACCAACAAGGCAGAAATTTACCAGACATTTATAAAATCATTGAATAATATGCTAAACATCATCCTTTTTGGCCCTCCCGGGGCAGGCAAGGGAACGCAGTCGCAGTTCCTGCGCGAGAAATACAACCTGACTTATATCTCCACGGGTGAAATCCTGCGCGAGGAAATCGCAGCCGAGAGCGAACTCGGCCTGCAGGTCAAGGAAATCATCAGCCAAGGCAACCTCGTCTCCGACGAAATCGTGGCCAAGATCATCGAGAAGAAGCTCTCCGAGAACATGGACTCGGCCGGTTTCCTTTTCGACGGCTATCCGCGCACTGTGCGCCAGGCCGAAATCTTGGACGAGATGATGGAAAAATTCAATATGTCGCTGACAGGTATTTTGAGCCTCGAAGTGCCAGAGGAGCTGCTCATAGAGCGCATGCTCGAACGTGGCAAGACCAGCGGCCGCGCTGACGACAACCTCGACTCCATCAAGCACCGCTTTGTGGAATATGAGGCCAAGACGCGCCCTGTGCTCAACTTCTACGAAGGTAAGGGCAATTTGCACCCCGTGAACGGCGTGGGCGAAATCCCGCAAATCTTCGATAACCTCTGCACTGTTATTGACGCACTTTAATGCGCCCAGTGGACCTCGCGCTTCAAGATTGACGGCGGGTTGCCGCCAATGACTTGATTATCGCCAGCAAATGCTGATTTCAGCAGCGTGCCTGCCGCCAAGACAGTGTCATTCGGCACCTCGGCGCCTTTCAGCAATATGCACTTACATCCAATCCAGACATGGCTACCCACGACGATGGGCCTGTCTGGATTGATGCGTTCATTATCCTTATTAAACAAGGGATGCTCGTCGGTGTCCATGACAAGGACGTCCCAACTCATCAGGCAGTCGTTGCCGAAAGTGATTTCCTTGGCGCAGACAATGGTGCTTTCTGCCGTCATATTGAAGTCTGCACCCAACTTCAGGTCGCCGCGCACCGAGAGTTTGGAGCCATGTCCGATGCTCGCCTTGCCGCCAAAGCTGACCGTACCACTCACCTGCCAGATGCCACGGGAGCGTTTGCGGTCGTAGTGTCCCACGTCGCCAAATCCGATTTTCACCATCGCCGTCTGCACTTTTTCGGGAAGCTCCACCTTGCCGTGCAGCTCGCGCAAATACGTTCTATGCGACACGACGACAGGCAGCTTCAAGGCTGTCTTGAACGGAAAATAATGGAAATTGAAGCGCAGGGTCTTCGGAATGGAGCGAACTATATTAAAGAAATCGAAAAAGGTCATTACATTTTGTTTTTCAGTTTGCAACCATTGAAAACCTCAATCCTAATGCATTGGCAATCAGCACAAAAGTCGAAAGCTGCATATCCGTCTTGCCCTGTTCAAGCGAGGAAATATACTCTCGTTTCTTACCAATTCGGTCACCCAATTGCTGTTGAGTCATCTTTTGGCGTTTGCGTTCACTCTTAAGTATTTCAGCATAATACCATGCCTCCGCCTTGGCTTCAAACTCTTCACGGCTTTGGGAACCCACCTTGCCATATTTCTCTTCAAGATGCTCAGAAGAAGTGGTCAAGCCTGCTAATTTTTTCTCGTCCAATCTAATCATTTTTCGTCCTCCATTAAATTCATATTGCAAAAGTATACATTTTATTTCAAAGAAGTAAATTTTTGGAAGAAATTTCTTCCGTTTTGTAATTGAACGAAAACCAAGCATATATTTTTCTATTTAAAATGGATTATTTTTGAGTTGAATTGAATTTTTCTGTATTTTTGTATCATGAAACAGCTATAAAAAACCACCATGAAACGATTTCTACTACTGCTTACACTTCTTTGTTTGGGAATCGCCTTCTCCATGGCTCAGGAGCGGCAAATTGTTCAAGGCTACTGCAAAGACGAGAACGGGAAAGCCATTGAGAATGTGAGTGTTTACATTCACGATTCACTGCTCATCTCTATCACCGACGAACAAGGACGTTTCACTTATGGTCACGCCGAGGTAGGTGAAAAGCTACGCTTCGCCCACATGGTGTTTGAGCCGACCTATTATACCATAAAAGAAAAAGACATCAATGGCAAGAACTTGACCATCAGCATGAAAACGAGAAGTCATGAATTGTTTGAAGTGGAAGTGACAGCCAACGCACCCCATATCGCTTTCGACAATCCCGTGATGACCGTTCTCGACTACACTATCCGTGAGGATGGCATCTATATGATTGTGTACCGACGCAGGAATTGTTCTCTGCTTCACCTCTCCTTCGACTTGGACACGCTCCACGAAATGATCATCTCCTCGCGCTACAAGTACATCACCAAAGACGCTTTTGGAGACATCTATGCCATCAACGACTATCAAGCCAGCCAAGTCGGATTTATGGAACTAGACAACGGAAAGAAGATACTGATGAATTTCTACCACTCTATGTCGCGTAAAACCTTTTATGACAAGTTCTCCACCATTGTGGCAGCCTCCGACAGCGTCTTCATCACGGGACGTTACTTCTATTACAACAAAGAAATGGGTTACTACTGCAACATCCTTGGTAGCGACAAAGAGCCTTACCTGCTGCATTACATCGTAGACGAGGAAGGCCGTGACGACATTTCGTTGATGATCCGCACAAAAACGGGAATTGACTTTTGGGCCACCGGCCGCATTTATAACCCAATTTACGCCATTGACAACAAATTCTACCTCTTCGCCTACACCGATCACGAGACCATTGTCTTCGATGCCGTCGGAAATGAACTGGAACGCTATCCCCTCACCTTTCATGAATACCGCAAGTGGAACGGCAAGATAGAACCCGACCGTCGCTGGAAACAAAAAATGATGTATGATGAAGCCCGAAAGGAGTTCTACACCTTTTTCGTCAACGACGGCGTATATACCCTGAAACGTATTGACCTGAAAAGCGGCACCGCCACTGCCGTCATTGGCCTCAGCGGTTATCCCTTCGCGGAAAACATGAGGATTCACGACGGAGTGCTGTATTTCATTTATCCTACTGGATTAAATCATAGGAAAGCCTTGTATCAAGTGAAGCTAGAATAATTTCATTACCTTTGCGGCATGAAAACGCTATTTCGATTACGATACGATAGCCGCTGGGGCGAGGAATTGTTCCTCACGGGAAACATTGCAGAATTAGGCCTTTGGAACCCTAACAAGGCCGTGAAAATGGAATATGTGGGTCCAGGGATTTGGTCGGCCACTGTAGAGACGCAATGCCTTGCGTCTCCAAAAAACGGGAAAACAAAACGCATGGATGAGACGCAAGGCATTGCGTCTCTACAATACAAATATTTCATCCGCGAAAACGGCCAAATCCGTTGGGAAGACGGCCCCAACCGCATCCTTCCCGAGAACAAGGACCGCATCTGGGATTGGTTCAACCTCACAGAACGACAAACCATGAAAGGCGTGGCTGTGCCGTTGTTCAGTCTGCGCACGGAGGAGGATTTCGGCATCGGCGAATATGCCGACCTGCCGAAATTAGGCGATTGGTGCCTTGCCAATGGACTGAAAATCATTCAAATCCTGCCCATCAACGACACGACGGCACACTATGACTGGCGCGACTCCTACCCTTATAATGCCATTTCGGCTTTTGCGTTGAATCCGATATATTTGAACCTTGAACAATTGGGGGCTTTCAAGCTGACACGAGCCCAACTCAACAAAACCGACTTCGTAGATTATCCCAAGGTATTGGAAGCCAAATGGAAATACTTCCAAATCGCCTTTGAGCAGCAATGGGAAACACTGAAAGACAGCGAAGATTTCAAGCGTTTCTGCGAAGACAACACCGACTGGCTCCCCGACTATGCCCAATATTGCGCCGAACGCGACGGTAATGGCACAGAAATACATCTCTTCCTGCAATACCACTGTGATAAACAACTGCGTGAGGCTGTCAAAGCCTTGCATGACAAAGGTTTGTTGTTGAAGGGCGACATCCCCATTGGCGTGAATCCTTCAGGTGTTGATGTGAAATCGCATCCCGATTTGTTCAATCTTGATGTGCAAGTCGGTGCACCGCCTGACGACTTTGCTGCCGAGGGACAAAACTGGGGCTTCCCCTCCTACAATTGGGACGAGATGGCCAAGGACAACTACGCTTGGTGGCAACGTCGCCTGCAAGTGATGGCACGCTATTTCGACGCCTACCGCATTGACCATATCCTTGGCTTCTTCCGCATCTGGGAGATTCCAAAGACAGCCAAATCGGGCTTGCTGGGGCATTTCAACCCATCCCTGCCATTGAGCGTGGAAGAAATCGAAAGCCAAGGTTTCCTTTTCGCCAAAAGCAAACACGTGAAGAAAGGCGTGGACACCCTTTTCATCTCCGACCCGAACGAAAAAGACAAATACATCCCCCGCATCGAACTGCAAAAAACAAAGGCGTATCAAAGCCTTCCCGATGACCAGAAGCAAGCCATCGACCATATTTATGAGGACTTCTATTTCCACCGCCACAATGAGTTTTGGAAGCAGAAGGCTTTGGAGAAGTTGCCCGCTTTAATCAATGCAACCCACATGGTGGCCTGCGGCGAAGACCTCGGCATGATTCCCGCCTGCGTCCCCGAAGTGATGCAGCAGTTGGGCATCATGAGCCTTGAAGTGCAACGTATGCCCAAAGTATTTGGCCACAAGTTCGTGCAAACCGAAGACCTGCCCGAAAACTGCGTCTACACCACGGGCACCCACGATATGCCCACTTTGCGCGGCTGGCTAGCTGAAGACCGCGTCCGTACACGACAGTTCCTCGACAGCCTCGACCTTGACGACCGCAAAGTCACGGCAAAAACCATCAAGAAGGTGATGGACAAGCACTTTGACAACCCCTCAAAATGGAACATCTACCCACTGCAAGACTTGCTGGACAGGGACGAAAAAAATTGGTCGCCCAACCCAGTGGACGACCAAATCAATGTTCCCGCCAACGCCAAAAACCAGTGGAAATGGCGGATGCAGATGCCGTTGGAAACACTATAGCTTACGGATTAGCCACGTGAGTGATGCTTGAACCGCCGGAGGTGCTACTGTCGGCCGGGTTGCCCTCACCCGTAAAATGTAAGTCGCTAGCACCCGAGAGGTCGACCTTGATGGTGCCGTCGCAATGGATGTAGGCACCGCTGGCGCCTGACATAAAGCCTTCGCATTGGTCGCAAACCAGAGCATATCTGCCGTCGACCACTTTTTTTATGATATTGCTCGAACCTGCCAAATTCATGTAAAGTTTGGTGACCTGGCCTTCAAAGGTGGCATCGGAAGCGCCACTCATATCGAGGTCAAGGTCTTCTGCGGCCACCTGGCCTTCGATGTCGGAAGCACCACTCAAACTCATATCGATTTCTTCAGCCACAATGTCGCCATAGAAGTTAGAAGCACCTGACAGTTCAACGTCCACATCGACGGCATCAATGTCGCAATAGAAATCCGAAGCACCCGACAACTCGACCTCAACTTTCTCGCCATAAAGGCCGTAACTGGAGTGGAACTTCGAGGCACCCGACAAATCAACACTCGTCAAATCAGCATTGTCAGGGATAATGGCCTTCATTTCCGCGCCATAGATGTTGCCCATGGGCTTGACATAGATTTTCAGCGTGTTGTCAACGACTTCAACCATGACATACGGCATAACCTTTTCGCCCACCGTGACGGTGACAACGTCAACGGCATCGCTGACGGTGACATTAAACGCATTACTCACTTCAAGTGCAGTGTAGGCTCCCGAAATGTTGAAATCCTTTGTGACAGGGTCGCCCGCAAACTTTTTGCAGCCACTGAAGACCAGCAAAACAAAGGTTGAAAGAACAAACAAATACTTTTTCATTTTAAAAACCATCCACTGTTATATACCATCGGGGCATCGGTTTTAGGTTGTTGATTAAAAAATTGGCGCAAAAATACGGTTTTCCGTTGAAATCGCAATCTTTGTTTTCGGTCATTTCGGGATTTTGCCTAATTTTGCGGCATGAAGAAGACGAAAGGCAAACGGTTTGAGGACGGAAGGCGTTCACTTTGGCAGCAATTGAAACAGATGGGCTGTCTATGGTCCTATGCCAAAGATGCAAAGCCCGATGATGATATACTCATTGAGAAAGCATTACTCTACCTTGAATTTGAAGATTTGCACAAGCTAAGCGACCTCTACCCGATGCAGCGCATCCAAAGCGTATGGCGCGAGCGGTTGGTCTCGCAAGGCGACTACTACGGTATCATCAACTGGCTATTGGCCGCCATGTTTTTCGACATCAAGAAACCCGAAAGATATTTGAAACGTTATGGAAAACCAAGACTGGAAATTAGGGCTTAGGGAGGAAACGATTCCTGTTTTCGAGGCCGTTTCGCGAATGGATGTGGTCAAAGGGCTGTATCTTTGCGGAGGCACGGCTCAATCCTTGCAAATGATGCACAGAAAGTTTCGCGACTATTACGACATTTATGCCCTACTGAAAGAAGGCTACGATTTGGCCAAAGGCGTGGATTATGCAGGCCGTTTTTCACGCCACACTATCCATTCCAAGTTCATTTACAGCATTTTGCTGAACGATAGCTACTTCCACAAACCTGCTGAATTTGCCTTGTTTGAACCGAAATACGAGGTTTCAACCAATGACATTGCAGAATTTGTACGGTTATATATTGAGGAAAAAGAGATTAAGATTAAAAAATAATGCATCATGAAATTCAAACCCTACAACCATAGCGAAGAGGCTCTCAATGAGCGCATCAAACTGATTGTCAACGAAGAAAAGAAACAAGGCCATGAAAAAGAAGCCTTGCGCACTATCTTCCAAAGCATCGACTTCACTACCCTTGAGGCTTTTGACAACGAGGCCAAGATCAAGGACTTCTGCGAAAAAGCCTTGGCTTTCCCGAAGCAGAAACCGCATCTCTCCGTGCCTGCCATCTGCATCTACAGTCCATTCGTCCGTCAAGCCAAACAACAGCTTGAAGGCAGTGGCATTCGTGTGGCCACGGTGGCTTGCGCCTTCCCCTCGGGACAAATGCCCTTCGACTTGAAGGTCAAGGAAGTGGAATACTGCGTCAACGAAGGAGCCGATGAGGTGGATATGGTCATCTCTCGCGGAACCTTCCTCGCAGGACGTTACGATGAAGTGTTCAATGAAATCAAGACCATCAAGGCGACTTGCGGCGACAAGGCACGCCTAAAGGTCATCCTGGAGACAGGCGAACTGAAGACCGTGCAGAACATACGTAAGGCCTCCGAACTGGCCATCCTCGCCGGTGCCGACTTCATCAAGACCTCGACAGGCAAGGTGCCGGTGGCAGCCACACCGCTTGCCGCCATTGTCATGATCGACACCATCAAGGAATACTACGAGGCTACAGGCAAGAAGGTCGGCTTCAAGCCTGCTGGTGGTATGAAGGTGCCGGAAGACGCCCTCACCTATTATTATCTGGTGAAAAACATCCTCGGCAACGAATGGCTCAACCCGAACCTCTTCCGTGTGGGCACGAGCCGACTGGCTGGACAAATTCTTGAATTTTTACAATAATGTCGGCGTTTCGACAAGCTCAACGACCTTAGCTTTTGCAGGTCCCTGAGCCTGTCGAAGGGCCGTCCCTAACAATATAACATTATGGTTACAATCAAAGGAACTTACAAAGGCAATCTCCGTAACGAGATGACCCATGTGCAATCGGGCAACACCATCCTCACCGATGCCCCCACCGATAACCACGGCAAAGGCGAAGCCTTCTCGCCCACCGACCTCGCTTGTGCAGCTTTAGCTGGCTGCATGATGACCATCATGGGCATCAGCGCACAAGGCCACAAATTCGACATTGATGGCACCACCTACACGGTGAAAAAGACCATGAACGCCGACCCGCGCCGCATCGGCCAAATCGACATTGTGTTCAACTTCCCCGCGAAGGAATACACCGAAAAGCAAAAAGCCCTGCTGTGGGCCGCTGCCGAGAGCTGCCCCGTGGGCCGCTCGCTGCATCCCGATGTCATCGTCAACATCACCATGAATTTCCAAAGCTGATGGAATACGATGCACTGAAAGGACTCCGCCACAGCGTGCAGCTCGTGGTAGAGCATAAGGACACCGCCGCCGTTTATGGCTCAGGTGCTTTGGAGGTGTTTGCCACCCCCGCCATGATTGCCCTTATGGAAAAAACCTGCTTGGAAGCCGTTGCCGACAAAATCGGTGAAGGCAACACCACCGTGGGGATCGCGGTCAACATCAAGCACCTGAAAGCCAGCCCCGTGGGTTCCACCATCCGCTGTGAGGCCGAGCTTATTGAGGTGGACCGCCGCCGCTTGGTCTTCGAGGTGAAGTGCTTTGAGGATGAAACACTGGTTGGCGAAGGCATCCATGAGAGGTTTGTGGTTGATAGTGCAAAGTTTATGAGTAAATTCTAAAAACCGGCCCTTCGATGCTTCGACCAGGCTCAGCAACCACGGGCTCAGGGACCTAATTCTTTCAAATATGAAATACACTTACCGAACCCAAGGCACATGCAGCCAAGCCATCGAATTTGAAATTGAGGACGGCATCATCAAGAACGTGCAATTCTATGGCGGTTGTAACGGCAACACACAAGGTGTCGCCACGTTAGTAGAAGGCATGAAAGCAGAAGATGTCATCGCCAAGCTGGAAGGCATCCGCTGCGGCTTCAAAGGCACCTCCTGTCCCGATCAATTGGCCAAGGCCATCAAATTGGCGTTGAAAGGTGACAACTAATGGATTTGGCACAAGTTTTGTGACTTTTTCAATGTTTGATGCAATTTTGAAACCAAACAATCGTTATACAATTCTGAAAACAACCAAAAATACTGAAGTATGAGAAAAAACATCATCATCGTGGCAGCTTTGGCACTTGTCATGCTAACCACCTTCAACAGTTGCAGAAAGCCCCAAGCTGAAGACAACACTCCCGCCAAGGAAGGTCTTTATCTGGGCATCATCGGATTCAACCAGGAACTTTACACCATGCCGCTTGGCTTGCTCAACCAAAACACCAAAAGCTCATTTGTGAACTTTGTCGATGGACTCGCCATGCAGGACGGCACCATTCTCTATCACGCGGTCAACACTGGTCTCAACAGCTTGGCCTCAGCCAGAATTCCAGAAAACCTCATCAACGTATCGGTAGTGACCTTCACTGACGGCTTGGACCAAGGCTCGTATAGGCTTTCCGACCTCTACAACTCCGGCAGTGAATACCTTTCCGCCGTCAATGGAAGAATCAACAACGAACTCATTGGTGGCACTAACATTGCCGCCTACTCCATCGGTGTGAGAGGATATGACGTGGCCGACGTGGAGGGTTTCCGCAATAACCTGAACAAGCTTTCGAGCGACCCCGCCCACAACGTCTTCGAAGTGAGCAACATGAGCGAAGCCTCGGACAAGTTTGCCCAAATCGCCCAGCAACTCTACAACCAAAGCACCTTCTACAACGTCACCCTCAGACTCCCTGCCCAGGAGCCCAACACCAAACTCCGCTTTACCTTTGACAATGTCAACGATGCTACCGCCTCACAATGCTACATTGAAGGCACCTACATCAGCAATAACAACAAAGGACAGCTGACCGACATCCAATACGTCGGATTGGAAAGCACGACGGGCGTAACCGTTACCGCTTCCTCTGAAGGCATCTTTGACGTGTTCGCTTTCCAAAACCTCACCGACACGGAAGGCCATCAGATCAGCACCGACTATGTGAAACAATGGAAGTGGCTTGAAACGACAAGCCAATGGCAATTCAACAGCGAGTTCACGCCTTCAAACAACACCGAAATCGTCAACGAATACAAGAGCGCCATGATCATGCTTGTGCTCGACTGTTCCAGCTCGTTAGGCAACGACTTCGTCAACATGAAGACCGCCGCCAATGGTTTCATCGAAACTCTGAGTGGCAACTACAGCGGAAAGAAATAAGTTTTTGACAACACCTATAGCAATGACCATGACGGCTGTCGTGGTCATTGTTTTTTAAAACCATCAAATAGCATCATCACATTATGGAGAAAAAAGAGCTTCGTGCCCACATCAAGACCCTCAAGAAGCAGCACACCAAAGAACAACTGCTGGAACAATCGGAACAGATTCTCGCCAAACTGGAGCAGCATCCCGACTTCGCCAAAGCCGAGACAGTCATGCTTTACAGTGCCTTGCCCGATGAGGTGCAGACGCAGGCTTTCCTCGAAAAGTGGCACCTGAAGAAAAAAATCATCCTGCCCACCGTGGTTGGCGACGACATCATCCCCGTGGAATACGGCAAAGACACGGCTTTTGCCGTCGGTGATTTCAACATCCTGGAGCCGCAGAACGAGCCATACTCAGGTGGTTTTGACCTTATCATCGTCCCAGGCGTGGCTTTCGACTGCAAGGGCAACCGCCTCGGGCGTGGACGTGGCTACTACGACCGCTTCCTCTGCCAGCATCTCGACGTGAAACGCATCGGCATCTGCTTCGACTTCCAATGCGTCGATGAAGTGCCTGCCGAGCCTTTCGACATCCGCATGGATGAAGTCCTCACGCTATAAATTTGCAATTTTTTTTAATCAAATGGTGGCGTATCGTTATTTTGTCTATCTTTGAAGCCTTTTAGACATATATCACTTTTTTACTATGAAAAAACACATTCTCATGCTACTTGCCCTGCTCTTGGGCATCAACTTCTTGAACGCCAATCCTATCGACATGGAAAGGGCGAAAGCCGTAGGCCAGAAATTCGCCTGCGCAAAATTCAATAAAGAACTAAGAAGCAACGACTTAAGTTGGGTCTATACCGGTGCCTCACAACGAGGCGAGGCCTGCTTCTATGTCTTCAACACAGGCGAACAAGGCTTCGTCATCGTCTCTGCCGACGACCGTTTCCGCCCCATCGTGGGTTATTCCGACGAAAGACCGTTTGAAACCGAGAACATGTCGCCCGAGCTTGCCTTCTACCTTGACAAAATCATTGAAGCACGCACGAGCCGCAACGCCGTCTTCTTTGACAACACCGAGGAAGAATGGCAAAGCGTGATGGCCACAGGCAAGTTGCTCTCGCGCAACGGCGGACGTGGCGTCGACTACCTCGTTTCTACCATTTGGAACCAAGACTCGCCTTACAACCTCTATGCCCCCGAAGCCAGCAACGGTCCCGGCGGGAGATGCTATGCAGGTTGCGTGGCCACTGCCATGAGCCAAATCATGAAATATTGGGACTATCCCGAGCACGGCACAGGTTCGCACACCTACAACGCGGGCGGATGGTGGGGACCCTATTACCCCGACCTCACCGCCAACTTCGGCGACACCTACTATGACTGGGACAACATGCCTATCCGAATTACCGGCGGTTCTCCTCAAGAACAGATTGAAGCTGTCGCCACCCTGATGTACCATTGTGGCGTGTCGGTCAACATGGGCTTTGCCTACGACGGCAGCGGCGCCAACTCCGACGATGTGCCTGATGCCATCCAACAATACTTCTCCTATTCGAGCCACGCCTCTTTGAAATACAGAGAATCCTACTCGCTCACCAATTGGCAGAACCTGCTGAAGGAATCGTTCGACATCGGCTGGCCCGTGTATTATTCCGGCTATAGCGAGGAAGGCGGTCATGCCTTCGTTTGCGACGGCTACAACGACGAAGACCTGTTCCACTACAACTGGGGCTGGGGCGGCAGTAACGACGGCTATTTCGTCATCGATGAAATCGACTATGCCGGCTGGGCTGCTGCCATCTTCAACTTCGTCCCCGCCAACGTGTACGACTACATGCCCCTGCAACCTGAAAACCTCACCGTGGAACCCAGCGGCGACACCGACTATGCCGCCACCTTGCACTGGACCAACCCCACCCAAAACGTCCACTTCAACAACCTGTCGTCAATCGACCGCATCGTGATCACCCGTGACGGTGAAATCATCCACACCATAGACAACCCGACGCCAGGCGCCAACATGACCTATACCGACCACTACATGCCCGCCGTGGTGGATTACGCCGTGTACGCCGTCTCACATAGTGCCAAAGGCCTGGAAGCCACAGAGACAGAGGTGTTGCTCGGTCCCTCCTGCGATTGGACCGTCGAGATGACCTCTGCTGCCGGAGGATGGCAAGAAGGCGCTTTGTCGTTCGTCAACACACGTGGTGACGAGGTTGCCCATGTCACACTCAGCACCACCAGCGGCAGCCAAACCGTGCGCCTGCCTTACGGCCATATCGACATCCAATGGCTCAAGCCTACGGCAAACGTCAGTCAGATGAGTTTCGTCGTCAAAAACCCGTCGAACAATGAAGAGGTCAGCTTCAGCGGCAGTTCTAACGACATTGAATCCGGCTGGTTCTTCATCGCCAACAACAACTGCGACAAGACCGGAGCCGACCTTGTCGGTCCCCAGAGCCTGACCGCCTCGCAATCGGGCAGCAACATCACCCTTTCCTGGGAGCCTGTCGATGGCGACGTCATCCACTACCAGGTTTACCGCGACAACCTTCTTTTCGCCATCACCAACAACACCAGCTTCTCCTATACGGACAGCGAGGCCATCTTCCACAACTTTTACGTGGTCGCCTTCACCGAGAATGGCGAGACCTGGCCCTCTAACATCTGTAACATACAGCCCGAATCGGAATACATGAAGCCTACCAACCTGCGTTACGAGATGCTTACCCCGACAAAAGCCAAGATCTCTTGGGATGCACCTCAAGGCGAGGGACTGAGAGGCTACATGGTTTACCGTCGTCCGAAAGGCGGGGAGTTCAAGCGCATCAAAATGCTGTCGGGCACCTCTTTCACCGAAAACCTAGGCTCGCAACCTGACTCCCACTACGAGTATGTTGTCTGCGCTTGCTATACCACCCACAACTACACATCCGCCTACGCCTCCTCACAAGAGCATCCTGAATTGAATTTCATCGAAATCAACAAGACCATCATCCCGCAGCGCCTGAGTTTCTTCATCCAAAACGGCTTTGTGGTACTGGAATGGCAAGAAGCTACTATGGCGGAGGCATACAACGTCTACCGCGACGGACAGCGCATCGGCCACGGCATCACCGGAACCAGCTTTGTGGACTATGAAGCCAACTCGAGCTATACCTACCATTACACGGTGACCGGCTACACCGATTTCATCGAGTCGAGCCGCTCCAACGAGGTCTATATCGACTGGACGACGGGTATCGGCGAAAACGGCAACAGCCAAGAAGCGATCCTCTACCCCAACCCGACCCAAAGCAAGGTCATCGTTGAGGCTGAAGGACTGCGCCAGGTGCGCGTCTTCAACGTGATGGGACAAGAGGTGCTGAACCAAGCCGTTGACGGGAACCGCTTCACGCTTGACCTCTCGTCGCAAGCCCAAGGCTGCTATTTCATCGAAACGACGACCGAACAAGGCAGCACGATAACGAAAATAATGAAATTATAATCGCATCTGACATGAAAACATTTGTGAAACTCGCAGCCGTTGCGCTGTTGCTCGGCATAGGTACGACCCTCGTCGCCCAAGAAGCCGAAGAAAAAGAACCTGTCTACAAAATCACCGAGACCGTCAACGTGAAGCACACGCCTGTCGACAACCAAGGCAGCTCTGGCACTTGCTGGTGCTTTGCCGGTATCGGCTTCGTCGAGGCGGAAATCCTCCGCATTTACGGCAAGGAATTCAACCTCTCGGAGATGTTCGTCGTCCGCAACGCCTGGACGGAGAAAGTGGCGAAATTCATCAACATGCATGGTAACAACACCCTCAGTCAAGGCGGAGAGGTGTGTGACGTGCTCTATATGATCGACAAATACGGCATGATGCCTGAGGCCGACTACAGCGGCAAGGTCATCGGCGAAGACCGCCACATGCACGCCGAGATGAATGAAGTCATCAGCTCGGTGGCCCGCGCCATCATCAAGAATGGCAACAAGAAACTCTCCCCCGCCGGCCCCAAGGCGGTGCAAGGCGTTCTGGATGCCTACCTCGGCGAAACGCCCGAAGAGTTTACGGTGGACGGCAAGAAATACACAGCCAAGTCGTTTGCCGAAGCCTATCGCATCGACCCTGCCAACTACATTGAAATCTGCTCTTTCACCAGCAAGGAATACAACAAGCCTTGCATGGTCGAAATCCCCGACAACTGGACTTGGACCCCTGCCTACAACATGCCGCTCGACAAGCTGATGGAAGCCGTCGACTATGCCCTTGAACACGGCTACACCCTCGGTTGGGCACAGGATGTCACCAACAAAGGCTTCTCGGGAAAGAACGGTTTGGGCATCGTTCCCGAAGACCCCGAAAACGAAAAGCTATGGGAAGAAATCGTCCCTGAAAAGAAGGTGACGGATGAAGACCATCAGAGAGCCTACAACAACTGGGAGGCAGGCGACGACCACAGCATGCTCGTCGTCGGTATCGCCAAGGACCAGAACGGCAACAAATACTACAAGATCAAGAACTCGTGGGGCGACAGAGGCCCTTACAAAGGCTATTGGTACTGCTCCGAGCAATACCTGCGCCAATACACCATCTTCTTCACGCTCCACAAGGATGCCCTCTCGAAGGCGATGAGGAAAGATTTGGGGCTTTGATATGGTTTTCCTATTTTTGCAGCCATAATGACGGCCCTTCGACAGGCTCAGGGACCTTCGACAGGCTCAGGGACCTTCGTAAGTCAAAAACTAAGGTGCCTGAGCCCGTCGAAGGCCCGACCTCTCAGAAAACAATTAAACAATTAAACAATTAAACAACCAACAAATAAACATCATTATGAAATTCAAACACTTATTGACTGCAACCGCTTTGATGCTCAGCATCAGCGTCGTTGCACAGCCTCAGGCTAAAGAAGAAGCCAAAGACGAAGAAGGCTTCAAGTTTACCACCATCAAGGAACTGCCCGTCACCTCAGTGAAGGACCAAAACCAAGCCGGCACCTGCTGGTGCTACAGCTCGCTGGCCTTCTTCGAGTCAGAGCTGCTCCGTATGGGCAAACCCGAGTATGATTTCTCGGAGATGTTCATCGTTTACAAGACCTACCTCGACCGCGCTGAAGCCGCCATCCGTACCCACGGCGACGTCTCCTTCTCGCAAGGCGGTTCATTCGGCGACGTGCTGTACGCCATCAAGAACTACGGTCTCGTCCCTGACGAGCTGATGCCTGCCGGTGCCATGCACGGCGACTCACTGTCGAACTTCACCGAGCTTTCCGCTGTCACCGACCCCTTCGTGGAAGGTGTCATCAAGAGCCGCAAGATTCAGATGGACAAAGACGGCAACCCGTTGTGGAAGAAGGCCTTGGCTGGCATTTACGATGCCTACCTCGGCGTGCCTCCGACCGAGTTCACCTACAACGGCAAGAAGTACACGCCCAAGAGCTTTGCCGAATCCACGGGCCTCAACATGAACGATTATGTCAACCTGACTTCGTTCACGCACCATCCTTTCTATGAGCCTTTCGTCATCGAAGTGCAGGACAACTGGCGCTGGGGTCAGGCCTGGAACCTCCCCATCGACGAGCTGATGCAGGTGATGGACAACGCCATCGAAAACGGTTACCCGATTGCTTGGGGTTCCGATGTCAGTGAAGCTGGCTGGCTGCGTGGCAAGATGGCTGGTATCGCCGTCCTTCCCGACCTCGAAGCCAAAGGCCGCGACCTGCAAGGCAGCGATATGGCCCACTGGCTGGGCATGAGTGCCGCCGACCGCAAGAAAGAGGCCATGAGCCAACCCACCCCGCAAAAGTGGGTCACGCAGAAAGAGCGCCAAATCGCCTATGACAACTACGAGACTGGCGACGACCACGGCATGCTTATCTACGGCACCGCCAAGGACCAAATCGGCAACGAGTACTTCATCGTGAAGAACAGCTGGGGCGATGCTGGCCAGTACAATGGCATTTGGTACGTCAGCAAGGCTTTCGTCCGCTACAAGACCTTGAACATCGTGGTCCACAAGGACGCCCTGCCGAAGGACATCGCCAAGAAGATTGGCATCAAATAAAGCGCTTTCAACAAGCCACTACAATTAAGGGAAGGTCGAAAGGCTTTCCCTTAATTGCAAGTTAAAAAAACAATACCAACCAACGACTTATGAAAAAACATCTTTTAGTTATCGGAATGCTGGTTTTAGCGGTTTCCTGCGCTTCGCAAAATCCACAAAACAACAACGAAATGAATTCAGAACGCCTCACTTACTTCAGCTTTGACCATCACAACACGATGGCGCGTTTCAATGGAGAGAAATACCAAGTTTCCGCCATGACAGACGGCCGAATCCATATTATCATCGACGAGGGCTTCCCCAAGGAAAAGGACTTCTTCATCGATGACACCACCATTCTCGATGATCTGACGGCCATCGTCAAGGAGTTCAAGATGGACAAATACAAAGCCGACTACAAGCCCTCGATGCGCGTTTTTGACGGCGATTCGTGGTCGCTCTACTACAAATACGATTCCGGGCAAAGACATAGTTCGGGCGGCTACATGGAATGGCCTGATAACTATAGAGAAGCCCGCCAAGCCATCAATGAATACTTCAAGAAATGGCGCGAATATGCCATTGAGACCAAGAGAATTGACTTCTTCCGCTACACTAGCAAGAACAACCAAGGTTGCGACATCGAATACCGTCTCGAACGCGGCGAGGAGGAGGCCACATTGTATATTCGCAATGCGGAATACCATACCGACCAACAGCTTTCAGTCAGCAACGACTATCTGGAGGAGATTCAAGAGCTTGTCAATATTTATGGCTTAAAGGACGATATCAGCCGCACCACCGACGAAGACGATGTGACGAACTATAGTTATCTCGTCAACTACAGCAATGGCGACACGATTGACATTAAAGGTTATTATACCACGTTCATCAGCGGTACGGGGGCTGCTTTCGAAAACTTCTTCGAGCGTTGGCTGCCCAAAAAAGAATAATTGGCTCAGCGTTTCATGGGTTCAAAGCCCTTGCCGTAAGCCCCCATCACGGTGTTCATCGTCATGAAGGCCTTGGAGTCTTCGTCTTTCACGATGCGCAGAATCTGTTGCGACTCGCGCTTGTGGGCCACTACCATCAGGATGGGACCTTCTTTCTTGGTGTACCAGCCTGTGCCATTGATCACGGTCACGCCACGCTGCATCTCGTTGGCGATGCGGTCGGCCACCTTCTCAGGCTCGGAGGTGAAGATGAAAGCTTGGACGGTCTGTTTGTTACCCGTCAGCACAAGGTCGATGCAATAGCTGCACACGCCCATCACCACGAAGCTGTAGATGAAGTCCTCGACGGTGTTGCCCACGATGAAGCCGCAGGCAATGATGATGATGTCGCAAAGCAGGATGACGCGCCCTTGCGAGATGTTGCGGTATTTGCAGACAATCATGGCGATGATGTCGGTGCCACCCGTGCTGCCCCCTTGGGTGAAGGCCACGCCGATGCTCAATCCCGCCAAGCCACCGCCAAGGATAGCCGCCAAGAAATGGTCAGAGACGAAAGGCTGCATCGTGCCCGCCATCATCGGGTCGGTGATGAAATGTTGCAACAGTGACATGAACAATGAGGCTACAATGATGGAATAGCCCGTCTTGATGCCGAAGCCCACGCCGATGACTTTCAAAGCAATGAGCAGCAGGATGGCATTAATCACAAACACGGAGATACCCGTGGAGAGGCCCGTGCCCCAATAAATCAGTGCCGCGATACCGCTCACGCCGCCGCCCATAAGGTGGTTCGGGATGAGGAAGGCCGTCCAGCCCAAGCTCATGGTGAATAGGGCAAAGGTGATGATAACATAACGCTTCACCTCGGCTAATACGTTTTTTTTGTCTGCTTTCATGCTGAATTGGGTTTTATGAGTTTCTGTGTCTTCACATTATGATGCTGTAGTCCCCCGATCATTTCTCTTTGTGAGGGACGAGCCACACGCCAAAATGAATAGGCAAAAATACAAATAAACGTTGAATGTCAGACGGTCAGAAACAAAAAAAAGCGACCCATGTCGGGTCACTTTATAGGGCTTACTCAATGATCATCTTCTTCGTCTTCAAGACCAAGCTCGGCAGGGGATTCTCAAAACCTCAATGTCCAAAGTGAATAAGTTATAAGTGAATAACTAATGTAGCCCTTGCACGACTTTCTTGTAGAGGCCATACTTCACTTTTTTGACCACGCCATCGTTGATGAAACGCTGAATCGATTTCGACGCAGCGGGTTGAGAACATCCGAAGCAGTCCATAAACTGCTCCGTCTTGAACTCATCCGGCAGCTTGCGGAAGCACTCCTGATAGCGTGAGGTACGCTGTCGCTGCGCGAACTCTTTCCCTTGGTCTTCATAGTAGTTCTGCGCCATCTCTCCGAAGAAGAAGTGCTGGCAGCGGTACTGTATCTCCATCGCCAGGCGGCATAGGCGGCGGTCCATGTCGTCGATGCTGAGGGTCTTCTGCTCCTGCCACTCGTCCCAGTGGCGCATCAAGATGAAGGGCAGGCTGATGCCGATGCCGTAGTAAGGGATGCGCTTCAGCAGGGTGCGGTCGGCCTTGTCCTGGTTGAACTGGGCGATTTCCAGGTGACCCGACTGCCAGTCGTAGGTCTCGTCGTTCAAGGGCTCGATGGGTAGCTCCCCTTCCACCTTGTCCAATTTGTAAGCCCACGCTTTCAGCACCTCGTCGTCGACGGGCTGCACCGCCTGATGGCGTTCCGCCATACCCGCGTCGGGCAGCGGAATGACCGCCAAGCGGGTGCAGAGGCCCGTGCCGAAGTTCCTTTGGTTCACCTTGCGGCTCAGGGCGTAGGGCGTACCTGTGTAGACAAAGTTCCAGTAGACCCTGAACATCGCCGTGACGCTCTCCGAGTTGGCGTAGAACTGTCCGTCCGTCTCGTTGTGGAAGGCCTTGATTTCAAGGATCTCGCGGTCCTTGTAGTCGCCGCCCTTGTTCTGCTTGGTGACGTTGTCCAGCTCTGCGTCAAACGAGAACATGTGGAGGTTGAGGTTTTGTCCCTGCACCTGCTCCACTGCCGCCATCATGTGTCGGATGAATTCGCCCGTGGAGGTTCTGGCGGGGTGGACGCGGATGCCCACGATGGGCTTCTTCAGGGCTTCGCCTTTCTGCGCTTTGGTGCTGGTGCTGCGTTCTGTGCGGCCTTCCTTGTAGCGGTTGACGGCATCGATGCCAATCTGGTCGGATTTCAGCATCGGGTCGCAAATCTTGAAGTAGAACTTCTCTATGACGTTCTTGCCCGAGCCCGGGTCGCCAATGATGAAGATACTGTAGTTGAGCCTTCTGACGATCTCCGGCTCATACCAGAAGTGGTACCACGTGCGGGTCATCAGGGTGCCGAACATAGCGGCTGAGCTGAACCATACGGCGGGCAGCTTATACGGATGCACATTGGCGAAGAGATCTTTCATGCAGGGATAGTGTTCCGAGAACCCCGTCAGGTCTTTGGCCCATTGATCGAAGGGGAGCTGCTGATAGATATCGCTTTTTGAGTTGAGAGTTGAGAGTTTAGAGTTTAGAGTCAGTGGTGAGTTGAGAGTTGAGGGTTTAGAGTTTAGAGTCAGTGGTGAGTTGAGAGTTGTTAGTTGGATGCCTACCTGTTCTAACGCTACGCTCATCTGCTGCGGGATGTTCTTATACATCTGGTATTTCCTCGCGCTCTCCACCGTGCCGGCCACATCCTCATTGCGTTCCTTGACGATTTCATCGACGAAGGGCGTCTGCCGCAGGATGGTCTCGATCAGCACCGGGTCGTTATCGGTGATGTAGCGCAGCTGGTCGGCGAGGCGCAGCGAGGTGCGGTGGCGGTCGCCCGGCTCAATGGTGGCACCGTTCAGCCAGGCATCAACGATTTTGTAGTAGGGCACGCCGTGATACGTCAACGCTGGGTCGCGGAAGAGTTCTTCGTTCCCTGAGCCCTCGGTTCCTGAGCCCTCGGTTCCTGAGCCCGTCGAAGGAGTCGAAGG
>CALEMB010000043.1 GCA_937902805.1 uncultured Bacteroidales bacterium | reverse complement strand
TGTCTTTTCTCTCATCTTTGTTGACTGTTGTGTCAACTTATTTCAGCGTAAGACAGCCTTTGGCTATAAACAAAAAGTTCACAAATTCTTTGTTCCCATTCCTTTCGAATCCTTCGGCAATATTATCCATGATAGAACCTACAGAAGCATGAATCTGTGCCACAAAGCGGAAGTCGCGACTAAACTTCTCTTTTTCGGTTATATCATAAATCTTCTTTGAAAGCTCTCTTGCTTTCTGGAATATCACTAAATCCTCAAAATCTCGTACGGCAGCCATGCTCCTTGGGGTTTAAATGGTTCAAGATGCCCTGTGGGCAGTTCAAGTGGTTCAAGATTGCTTGCGGCAGCTTTTGAACTTTTGAACTTTTGAACTTTTGAACTCTTGAACTTTTGAACTCTTGAACTTTTGAACTCTTAAACTCCTTAAACTAATCATTTGAACTTCTTAAACTTTTAAACTTCTTCAACCATTACCAAGGAGGGACAGGGGGCAGGCACCTGTCACACGGGCGGTGAGGGATTATTTTTGTCACACGGAAAGCACGGAAAGCACAGAAAGGTGCTATCTCAACCCCAGCAATAGTCTGCGTAAAGCGGCGGGATTGCGGCGGTTATTCCAAAGCGACACGATAATCACACGGTCATCTAATGGAGCATAGACTATCTTGTATTGCCTACAGGAAAGGCTGCGGTACTCGATGTGGGTCTTGCGGTTGGTGTATTCTGACTGCCCTATCAACGGGAACTCGGCCAACACGCCCACATTGTAGTTCAACCGCGACTGAAACTCGTTGGCAGTCTGCTGCCCGAACTCAGTGACGAGATAGGCAAGTATCTCATCATATTCGGCAAAAGCGCCTTCGGACCATTCTATCCTCATAGCGTCAGGCCGTATTTCTCACTCATCCGGTGCATCACTTCGTCGTGCGCGACGGTGGCGGCCCTGTCCGATAGGATGTCGTCCATACGTTGGTTGCAGATGGCCATCATCTCCTCGCGGGTGTAGCTACAAGGAGGCATCGACAGGTCGCTGACATAGTCGTCGAGCAGGTCGTTCACCTCGCGCTGCAGCCAATCGCCAATGCTTTGCGCAGTGGTGAGATTTGGGTTGATCTGCCGCATCTTGGCATCATCTATCTTTATTTTGACTGTACACATGTCTATTCAAATTATTTGCAAAAATAATATTATTTTTGGGTTCAAGAGATTCCGGGTCAAGCCCGGAATGGGGGTTCGAAGCGTGCTTCAAGCGTACTTGAACGTAGGTTGAACATGGGTTGCGGCTTGCTTCTGGCTTACTGCTTATGAGCTTAGAGCTTACTGTTGGCTTGCCACTCGCTTGGCTTAAATATGCTCTTCCACCCCACGGAAATGGACGTTGAGTTCGTGGAGGTGCTCAAGCAGGGTCCCAAGAGGCGTACCTTCAGTCATCTTGGCGAAGGCATTCACATCCTTGGGGAAACATTTGCCGCCGTAACCGAATTTGCCATCGGGTCCAGGAACGTAGGTGTGGGTGTCATTGATATAACCTGAAAGAAGCACTCCGGTATGCACTTTGCGCCAGTCGGCTCCCATCTGCTCGCAGTATTCACGGCAGGCGTTGAAGTAAGTCACTTTATAAGCTCCAAACACATTGTGCATGTATTTAGTAAGCTCGGCTTCCAAAGGAGACATGATGGTGAACTTCTTACCCACGAAAATCTTGGCCAGCAGATCATGGGCTCCGGTGAAGACCATGGTCTGTTTCTTGAAGTCCTCAATGTGCGTCCGCTCGGAAAGGAACTCGGGCATGTAGCACACCTGATGCCCTGTTTCCTTCGAAAGACGCTCGCTCGAGCCAGGGAGAATCGTGGTCCGGACAAAGACGGGCACGTCGGGCAGTTTTTTGATAAGCTCCGTCATAAGGCGGAGGTCCTGTGAGCCGTCGTCCTCGGTGGGGACGTGGATTTGCAAAAAGGCTATGTCAATATTGCTCAAGTCATCATTGTAGCCCTTGGCTGGGTCACTGATGAACAACTTACATTCGGGGTTATTATGCTCCAACCAATCTTTCAAGGCTCCGCCTACGAAGCCGCAACCGATAATCCCAACGTTAATCATTGTATAAATATTTAAAGTTTATTGTTTATTGTCCGTTAATGGCTTGGTAACTTAATTGAGAGCAGAGGCAAACCCGCAGGGAATTGAATCATATTTGAGAGATCTACGGGTTCTACTACTCTATAGAGTGGGGCTTTCGGGCTGTGTGGATGGCTTGCCTGCCCTGTGAGCAACCACCGGCTGCGCGTAAAGACCAGGAAGGGGGTGGAGGCAGTAAAAAGATACGATTTTAATGGTTATTGTGGGTCTTCAAAACCTTTATTATCATCCTTATTAATGACAGGAAGGGTCATTTTTCCATCAGGGTGCTGCCCGAAAAAATCAAACAAACTAGTTCCTAAACTAGGATCGACTATTTGAGCGATGGGGTCGGGGTTATATAATCCTTGAAGATAATCGTAGTTTAACGAGCCTTGGGTGGCGAGTCGTCTGGTGGCTGCAGAATTGAAAGCTCCATCTGAAAAACCCATTCGATTACCACTAATAGCATAAGGGTCGTACAAATGCCTCCTTCCTTGTGCTCCATCGTATTTGAACATATCCAAGACATGCTGATAGTCGACCGAACCCGTGTCTTTTGCCTCCTGAATTGAAGAGTCGGATACAGCTGCACCATCCAGCTCTTTGGCCATCTCCATAAACTGATGGGTTTGATACATTAAGAAATGCCTGCCACCAGTTTTTTCAGAAAACTCTCTTATTAGCTCAACTCTTGGTCCTATGGTCTCGCCCGATACCTTATACCACCAATCCTC
This sequence comes from uncultured Bacteroidales bacterium, assembly GCA_937902805.1. GTDB lineage: Bacteria > Bacteroidota > Bacteroidia > Bacteroidales > F082 > Limimorpha. The sequence goes on along the minus strand of CALEMB010000043.1, from coordinate 18,913 downwards.
CTTTTTGTCGTCGGTAACAATAACCAAATCACACTTTTTTGCCTTGGCATAATCCATTGCCTGTTTCCACCAAATCAAGTCACCGTAGAGATGCCGACTGCCTTTGTTTTTCTTGTTATCGAGGTCGGCAAATCCCGGAGGGATCAATTCCTTGTATCGTTGCGCACCCTCCTTGTATATTGCTTCCATTGTAGGTTCATCATAATCATCGCCAACCTTCCCGTCGTATAGGTCAAGTATCTCATTCAAAATGAACTCTTTATCATTAGCGGCAAACTCCTCTTTCCATTTATTCAGTTTGTCAACCAAGCGCTTCTTGAAATTGTCAATTTCCTTACGAATTTCAGCAGTATTGTGAGCGGTGTCAGACTTGTAGTTTTTCAAGTCCAATCTTTCCTCAATAACACCATCTATTTTACCAACTTTTTCTATCAATTTATCAAACCCGCTATTGATGCCGGCAATAACGCCTAACCGGTTGTTGAAGAACTCCAATGCCACCTGATAGGGAAGCCAAATTTTGTCTTTATGTGTTTTGATGATGGCAATAAGCTCGTCGCTGCTCTGTTTGGAATAGCGGCACATGTTGAGCAGCACATTGGCGTCAATCACAAACACACCTTTTTTCCAAATGGCTTTACGCTTTTTGTCAGTTAACGGAAGGTATTCCTTGAGTTTATTCTTCATAACAATTAATTGTATCAACAGAATTTACGACTCGATGTCCAATGATCGATAGCATTCCGGAATGAAACATAAGCATTTTGCAACTTTTCGCGGTTTTCAGGCATGATGTCCATACCTGTCACAACCTTATGCAAATCCTTGAAGATATTGAAAAGAGAACTGTCAATATGTTTCAGCCTGTGTACCTGATTTTTAAACCTACCATCTATCGGGAAAAACATAAACAGAACCATGAGTCTCATGTAATTTGCCACATGCTCAAACACATATTTGCCATTGGATTGCTTTATACTTACTTTTTCTATTGTGTCAAGTTTAGCATTAAAGGGCACGGGGTCAACTCCTTCAAAAAAATCCATATCGGGATAGCCCTGGCTCTTATATAAATGGTAAAAAATACAATGATCAATTTGATTCAAAAACCCACTACAAAACTCATAATCCAAAAGATGCTGTGTATAAAAATTGTTTGAACAGCCTGCTACCATCACTTCAATATCGCCTAGGATGAGACCTATCTTGATATGATACAGTTCATGAGCAATCTTAGGTAACGATAACGGCTCGTAGTACCAAACTGTTGCACTCTCAGGAGAACCTGTTTTGTCATCTTTTTTGATGGTTGAATTATAACTTTGCTTCTCGTGCTTTACAAAATCGAGAGGAACCGTCTCTCTTATTTCCTTACACAATTGCTTTATGTTGTCGTCGAAAAGATGTTCCATCGGTTTAGTATAGGCTTATTCGTTATGTTTTTCTGGAGCTTTTTGCATCACATGGAACACGCCTTCCACATTGTCATCCACATAGCAAAAAATGATTATCCATAAGAGCAGAAGAGCCTGAAGGTTCAAAAAGACAAAAAACTTCAGCCTTAGTTCTGTGGTTTATATCTCCGAATAAATCGCAATCGGATCAATTATACATTCCTTATCCACTCGGCCACAGAACTGGTCTTCCAACATGGCCATCTTGTCTATCACATTCACGATGGCATCTTTCATTCCGTTGCCTTCAATACTGGGAGCACTCGCCTTGACATTGCCACTCTGAGTGACCACACCAATGATAGTGAACTCCTTTTCCGACAAACGGGAATACTTTGATATAATGGATTGTTCCGTCTCTTTCAGGTTTTCTTGATTAATCACCGCAGTGTATAACACCTCCGAACCATCAAGGCAAAAATGTATCTCATATTTATTGCGATAACCATATTCCAACAATTTGACCAGATTGTCCTTGTAATTCTCGTCGACAATAAAACCTTTTTTCTTAAGTTCGTCTTCGAATACTTTGTTGGCATTCTTGATTAACTGGTTAGCCTTGTTCTTCTGTTCCTTGTTCTTATTTCTCTGATTGTTTGCCTTAATTTCCTCTAAAACCTCTTTAAATTCGGGAAGGGAAATCTCTCCCAAAGCTCTCCCAAGTTCGTTCAAATGCTCAAGGGTATAAATCATTCTGTCATAATCTTCAAAGACAACCTTGCCCTTGAACCTGACGAATCCCTTGTCCCTCAAGTCTTCAATGGTGGTTTGTTCAGTAACATCGAACAACATTTCTCTTTTGACGAGCTCCTGCTCAAACAGGTTGAATGCAAAGTCATGCAGGTATTTCATCTCTGATTTCGCATTCTTCTGCATGATCATGTCGGCCATTAGCCTACCACTCAAAATCTCTCCTCTCTGGGAATGCTCTTCCTCTACGGTGTCGGCTTCCTCCCTCATGATATACTGAGTGATACCTTCAAACAATTGGGACGACAGGGAATACATCTTCTGTTCGTCTAGATAAATATACGACTTCAATCTCATCATTTAACAAACTTGCTTTGCCTTTGATTTTTCTCCTTGATATAATCATTGATACTGTCATTTCTGATTTTTTTGGCACTGCGTATCACACAGAATGAGCCAACAATCACAAACAATAGCACCCCTAAAATATATATGTAATCAATCAATCTCATGATTGTTTTGCATTCAGCTTTCTTACCAAAACATAACTAAAAACAAGCGAAAACAGGCACAAAGCCACAGATGATATCTTTAAAGCGGCATCCCTTAGCAAAGGGGTATGCACAAATTCATTCAAGTATAAAACACCTAAATTAACAGCTAGTATAATTATGGTTATTATCGACCACCAAACATTCTTCTCCTTGAACTCTGCCCCGTATTTGCTATTTTTTTTCAGGTTATTCAGCTCTATTATGTTTGTAAGGTTCAAAGTCAATCCCAAGAAAACGAAATCTATAGGATTAATTGCCATACACCATGACGCTTCTTTAAGAAACAGAAGGATGAACCACCTTACGATAAGCGGCAGGGCTCCAATAATTAGAGTATAATAAAGCCAATGTTTGGTAGACATTTTTTTGATTTCTTTTATTTACCACGGATTCTGACTTTAAAAACTTCGTAGGGTATGCGTTTAATGAATTATGATTAAACCAACCATTAGTTCGATTGCGTGCTTAATTAATTTCTCAAATAATCCAGCCTGACTGAGTAGGTATAATCACAAATCCATCAATAAACGTGTATAAAAATGACGATAGTCAGGTAAAACAAGATAACCTTCGGCATCATACGCCTGGTTTGCATATCCCTTGGTCGTCATTTTATCACAAGTGGTTTTAATACCAATTTGACGATACTTGACTGGTTTGGGGAAATTATTATCACCAATTACAGCCTTGATACGATTAACGATAAACTCGGCAAAAGTTTGTGCAACAAGAGTTTGTTGCTTAGGACTATTATTTGTATCTTTCAAATCAATAGAAAAAGCAAACACCTCTCTGTCGTTTTCTACAAATAATATATAATCACACATGCTTACCATACCCGACACCTTTTGATTATAATAGGGAAACAAATTGTGGTTTTTCCCTCCAAGGTCAAACTTGCACAGCAGCGTTTCTTCTTTATTTGTGTTAATCTGGCATTTCATCGATCCTTTGCGTCCTTTCGTGTTAGATTCAACCATGTATTGCTGGTCGGATGAGATATACTTGCTTTGAATGACATTACTTATAATGTCAAGCATTTGTCTGCGATTCACCTTAGTTTTCTTTGCCATAACGCAAATGATAATATAAAGCCTGAGACGTTTCGTTCAATTGACTAATCGTGGCATCTATAGTACTGACCTCGAAACCCGTTTCGGTCACATCAATAGGAGCCACTTTTACCTTGTTGTCCTTTCCATAGGCAAACAAGTATGCTCCAACATCTTTATGATCAATAGCCATCTCCTTTTGATACCCCCACTTATTAATTGTTTTCTCATCCAAAGCTGTAGCTTGACTCAACATGATAAGATTGTTGATTTCACGGATGATGTAGTCACTATGTGTACTTATAACAAGCCGCAAACCAGCATTGACCATCCTTGCAAAAACACGTGTCATCAAAATCTGAACATCGGGATGACAATTAACCTCGGGTTCATCAATAAACACCATATCGCCCTCGGCAGAAATGTGACGTAAATAAAACACAATGCCTGCCATTGCCTTGGTCATAGATGCCGATAGCTGGAGTGGCAATGTCGTGGCAGGTGATTTGACCGAAGTGAATCGCATATCACCCTCGTTAGTTACTGAGATTGCGCCCAACAAGACATCGCGTTCAATATCATCAGCCAGTTGAGAATAAAATCCTTTTTCGTCCTTTTTTTGCGCCATATTGGCTGCTCTTTGCAAAGTGTGGTTTATTGCCAAGGGAAAATTCGAACTACTGTTAAGAATCTTATTCAAGGTTTCCGGTTTATCCTTGCCTTGCTGGTGCAATTCATCAACCAGGTGGTTTCGTGTTCCAATAATATCCTTGTAATAGGTATACATAGTGGTGCGTTCCACCGGGAAGAAACGTGAGTTGAGAACCGGACTAATTATTATATGATAATAAATGGTAGTCAGCAGATCTTCTTTAACCATCATAAAGTCTTCTTGGAACATTTTCTTTGAAGTATTCTTGACCACAAGCAGGTCTTCGCCTTTTTTCTTGCTCACCTTGGCTGTAATACTCCGATTAAGAGTGATAGTAAAATCAAACCGTTGACTTAGCAGGTATTTCTTATATGCCTCTTGCCCTAAATCCATATCTACCTTGAAATTAGGAAACATTTCTGCCGCCATTGTTTCTGAGACACCGAAAATGGTTGGAAGGTCATGACTGATGTTTTCGAAACGTATTTTCATCACTTTATAGAGACGGTTCAAATCCATAGGGATTTCAAGACGACCCAAATCCATAAACGACTTTGTCTGAGCATCAGACAACACATCCTCGGGCAAGTAAATACGCCTCCTTGTGAAAGCATAGAGTATATATGACAAATATGTCTTACCCGTGCTGTTTGGTCCGCAAAACACACTAAATTTCTTATCGAAGTCAAACTTTGCTTCGCGGATAGGACCAAGATTTTTTACTACAATATTCATAAAACATGAGTTTTAAGCATAATTACACCCACTTAAATCTGCTCTTCCACCCCACGGAAAAGAACGTTAACAATTATCCCTTCAACTCCTCTATCACCTTCAGCAAATACTGCCCATACTGGTTCTTCAGCATCGGTTGGGCAAGGTCGCGCATTTTGGCCTCGGTAATCCAGCCGTGACGGTAGGCTATGCCTTCCAAACAGCCAATCTTCAAGCCCGTGCGCTTCTCTATGACTTCCACGAAGGTAGAGGCCTCGGCCAGACTGTCGTGTGTGCCCGTGTCAAGCCAAGCGAAGCCACGACCCAAGGTCTGAACCTTCAGCTCTCCATCCTCAAGGAAACGCTGATTGACACTGGTAATCTCCAACTCACCCCTCGCCGAAGGCTTGATGTTCTTGGCCACCTCCACCACTTTGTTGGGATAGAAATATAGGCCCACCACGGCATAGTTGCTCTTGGGATGCTGCGGCTTCTCCTCGATACTGAGACACTTTCCGCTCTTGTCAAACTCCGCCACACCATAACGCTCGGGGTCGGCCACCCAATAGCCGAACACCGTGGCCTTGCCGTCGGCCTCAGCATTCTGGACTGCCGTTTCCAACATTCTCGTGAAGCCGTTGCCGTAGAAGATGTTGTCGCCCAACACGAGGCAGACGCTGTCATCGCCGATGAACTTCTCACCGATGATGAAGGCCTGCGCCAAACCGTCGGGACTGGGCTGTTCGGCATACTCGAAGCGCACACCGAAATCGCTGCCATCGCCCAAGAGTCGCTTAAAGGCGGGAAGGTCGTAAGGCGTGGAGATAATCAGTATCTCCCTGATGCCCGCCAGCATCAGCACGCTGATGGGGTAATACACCATCGGCTTGTCGTAGATGGGGAGCAGTTGTTTGCTCACGCCCTTGGTGATGGGGTATAATCGCGTGCCGGAGCCTCCGGCAAGGACGATGCCTTTCATAAAGGTTCAGATTTAAAATGGTACTTCAACCTCCGTAATCCAATCTTGGTCTAAGACAAACTCGGTGGTACCATTGGTGTTATAGAGCGATCCTCTCATCTTGGTCACGCGGTTACGCTTAAGAGGAACGTCGTTGACTACTTTGTGGGATATAGACACCCCGTTTTCGTCAAGAACATCAATAGTAACCGTCATGTCTTGCTCATCGGAGTCAAGGAAGATATAGCTGACCGGGCCTGTGATGTTTCCAACTGGAGTATTTGTGACATCAACCGTGTTATAAAAACCGGTGTTGGTCAGGGCTTGACCTGTAGTCGGGTTAAATCCCTTTCCACCGGCCGAGAACGTTGTTTTTACACTATAGGCATTTTCCGTACGACCATCGGTGGAAAGGACATGGACCTTGGCCACCTTACGGCTAAGGGTGGTTTCCAGTTCCACTGCGTTGGTGTTGGTGATGTTCACGGGTTCAACAGCTGCAAAAGTCTCGCGCACCGTGTGGTCGCCAAAGGTGGCCGAAGTGGGGCTGGTAAGCGTGATTGCGGGTTCACCATCGCCCAATCCATAGCCGAGTACTACCATGTTGTAGCTTCCCATGGGCAGGGAGAGGCTGAAATCGCCAAAGGTGGTATAGGTGGCGGGGTCGCTACGGAACTGTGTCACTTTATACTGTTCAGCGTTGTCCGCTTTATAAAAGGCCAATGTAACGGCCTTGACGTTATTGTAATCCGGAATACCCCCCTTCGAAGGCATGGTGTCTTGCGTAATGGTAAAGTCATTGACGTGGATACGAACTGGGACTAAGACACCGTCTTTCTTTTTGCAGCTGGCTACGAGAAGAAGCGCTGCGAGAATGAAATAAAGCTTTTTCATAGGTTCTGGTTATTATGGTTGATTGATTTTCATGTTTTCTGTCAAATAGTGAACAATCCTTTCCGCCGTTTTTCCGTCCCACAACTCAGGAATGCCGCCTTTTTTCCATTGGCCGGCAAACAGCTTATCCAAGGCTGGCTTAATGGCGTCGGGGTTGGTGCCTATCAATTCGTTAGTACCTTAGGTGACTTTTCCACCATCATCTGCTTCCACTTGAAGTAGCCAAAGACGGCGATGATGACATATAAAGCATAAAGACTGGCTTTGAATGGGATGTCCTTGTAAAAATACAGCCCGCAGGTAATGACATCCACCACAATCCACACGAACCACTGCTCCAGGTATTTCCTTGCCAAGGCCCAGATGCCCACAATGCTTAGGGCGGTAGTGAAAGCATCCAGCACGGGGACGGTGCTGTTGGTGAATCTCGACAGGATGAAGTAAATGGCGGCCCAAATCAAGGCAGCGATTCCTAACCAAATGAGAGCCATCTTCTTGGGCATGTGGCGTATGGGTAAGTCAGCGGTTTTTTGTTTGTGGCGCATCCAAGCGATGAAGCCATAGATGGTCATGGCGAGATAGTAAAACTCCATTCCGCAGTCGGCATAAAGACCTTTTTGGTAGTAGAGGACAATGCCCAGGACCTGCATCACGAAACCCACAACCCACATCCAGACGCTGGCTTTGTACTCCAAAAGGATGTAGGCCAAGCCCAATATTGTGGTGGTGATGTCTAGCCAATGGGCCGCAAGGAAATCCATGAAGTTTTTTTGAGGTTATTGCAGGCTTCAACAGGTATGTCATCCCTGCGTAGGCATGTGGGTAATGGCATGGGATCTATGCCTGTTGAGGCCGTCTTAATAAGATTTCTGCTGATTACACCGCCGCGCATAGATTCCCGCTCACGCACAAACCAACGCTGGAATGACAAGCACGGCTAACTCAAGTGAAGCCATAAGGATGAGCTTTTTGCCCATGATCAGTCTCTCTTAAAAATATCTCGAGTATAAACCTTCTCCTTAACATCATCAAGGACGCTATCATACCGATTAGCAATAATGGCCTGACTCAAGGCTTTGAACTTCGCCATGTCATTGACCACCAGACTACCGAAGAAGGTGGTGCCATCGGGCAAGGTCGGCTCGTAGATGATGACCTCGGCCCCCTTGGCCTTGATACGTTTCATCACGCCTTGGATGCTGCTTTGGCGGAAGTTGTCGCTATTCGATTTCATCGTCAGTCGGTACACGCCAATGACACAATGATGCTCGTTGGCAACATTGTATTGCCCTTGGTCGTAGTAGTCGTAATAGCCCGCTTTCTTCAGCACCTGGTCGGCAATGAAGTCCTTGCGGGTGCGGTTGCTCTCCACAATGGCACGGATGAGGTCTTCGGGCACGTCCTCGTAATTGGCGAGGAGCTGCTTGGTGTCTTTGGGCAGACAGTAGCCGCCATAGCCAAACGAGGGGTTGTTGTAATGGCTGCCGATACGCGGGTCGAGGCAGATGCCATCGATGATGGCTTGGGTGTCGAGACCTTTTACCTCAGCATAGGTGTCTAGTTCATTGAAGTAGCTCACACGCAAGGCAAGGTAGGTATTGGCGAAGAGCTTCACGGCCTCGGCTTCTTTCATGCCCATAAACAACACGGGCACATCCTCCTTGATAGCTCCTTGTTGAAGCAGCGAGGCGAATGTCTTAGCTTTTTCCTCCAAATTCACCGTCACCACTTTCTTGATGGCTTCATTTTCCTCGTCGAAGCCTTCGATCTGCTTGGGATAACCCACGATGATACGGCTGGGATAGAGGTTATCGTAGAGTGCCTTGCTCTCGCGCAAGAACTCGGGTGAGAACAGCAGGTTGAACTTCTTCACGCCCTTGGCAGCATATTTCACATAGAGGCTGCGGGTATAACCCACGGGGATGGTGCTCTTGATGACCATCACCGCATCAGGGTTGACGCTGAGGACAAGGTCGATGACCTCTTCCACGTGGCTGGTGTCGAAGAAGTTCTTCTGCGGGTCGTAGTTGGTGGGGGCGGCGATGACGACGAACTCGGCATCTTTGTAGGCCGCTGCACCATCAAGGGTAGCCGTCAGGTCGAGTTCCTTCTCGGCAAGGTACTTTTCGATATATTCGTCCTGAATGGGCGACTTGCGGTTATTAATAAGGTCGACCTTTTCGGGGACGACATCCACGGCGGTGACGTGGTTATGTTGCGCCAATAAGGTGGCGATGCTTAGGCCTACATAGCCTGTGCCTGCTACTGCGATGTTCATAATTATGTTGTTTTTTGTTTTTGAAATCATGTCATCCCTGCGATTGGCAGTGCGGTGGCATGGGATCTATGATTTCAAAAACATCAAATTTGGTTTTTACTATTATAATCGCCTCCTATAGATTCCTGCCATCCGACCTACCAACGTTGGAATGACATAGGAGGCTAGTCATCACTTCCACCCAAAAGGATGTCCGCTAAGCGGTAATTTCGCCATAGGATGATAATCCCCAGTAAGCCCAATGGGCTTAGCGTTGCGAATCGCATACACAATCTCAATGCAACGGCGTGCCTCGTTGATGCCGAAGCCACGACCTGCCAGGATCTCTTCGTAGCTCTTGGTGTGCAGCTCGGTGAAGCCTTGGCTGAACTCGAATTCCTCTCCGTCGATCATGATGGTGCGGTAGGTGCGTTTCTCGCCTTCCACAGCATTGGGCGGCAGGGTATCGGCATTGATGCTGAGGAAATAACGTACACGGGCTTTTTCAAGCTCCAAATAACCCGCCACGCGGTCGTGCGAGGCCACATGGACGATGTTTTTCTTCACGTCACCGAAGATCCAGCTCAGCATGTCATAGAAGTGCACACCGATGTTGGTGGCGATGCCGCCGCTTTTGTTGATATCGCCTTTCCATGAGGCATAATACCAATTGCCGCGCGAGGTGATATAGGTCAGGTCCACATCATAGATCTTATCCTTAGGGCCTTCCTCCACTTTCTTCTTCAAGGCAACAATCTTGTCGTGCAAGCGAAGTTGCAGGATAGTATAGGCCTTATGACCTTGACGTTCCTCCACCTTTTCCAAGGCATCGATGTTCCACGGGTTGAGCACGAGAGGCTTTTCGCAGATGACATCGGCACCGAGACGCAGACCGTAACGTGTGTGGGCATCATGCAGGTAATTTGGGGTACAGATACTCACATAATCAATCCGTTGTCCTTGGTCAATGAGCTTGGTATTGTGACGGTCGAAAAGCTCCTGCTCGGTGAAGAAGGCAGCCTTGGGGAAATAGCTGTCCATAATGCCGACGCTGTCGTTCTTGTCGTATGCCGAGACTAGGATGTTGCCTGTGTCTTTTATGGCTTTCAAGTGACGCGGGGCTATGTAGCCACCTACACCAATGATGGCAAAATTCTTCATGAATTGTATAATTTCAGAAACAAATCTAAAATAAATCTAATATAAATCTTTTTCTCTGCTGAAGTTCAGACCCTGTCGGCTTGCCCTTATCGGGCTTGCCGAGGACGCTTCTTCGAAGCTTGGTTGGTCATCCTCTTATTAGTTCAAAATTGTTGAATAAGTCGTTATACATGTATTTCTCTGCATGTAGCCTGTCTTTTTCTCCAAAGTTGATAAGAATACCAAATCGTGTGTTGGTGATTCGCATATAATTGAACAATTGAGCCCTATGTTCACTCAATATTTCCGACACGGCTTTCAATTCCACAATAATATCATCATAACACACAAAGTCAGCTTTGTACATTTTTTCCAACTCAACCCCATGAAAAATCATTTTCAATGGTTTCTCTCTTTCCCACGGAATGCCTTTTTCAGTACAAATCACGGAAAGACATTCTTGGTAGATAGGTTCTGAATAGCCGCTTCCAAGTTCATTGTATAGAGACATGGCTGCTCCAATAATCTGATACATATGATCTTTGTAAAGCTGGATATCCATGGAGTTCAGGTGTATGAAAACAAAGAGGATAAAGGAAACAAATCTAAAACAAATCTTTGTCTCTGCAGGGATTCAAACCCTATCGGTTTGCACATATCGAGCTTGCTGCAGTAACTCTTTATTCATTCTTTGGCGCTTTGCGCGATTGCGAGCGCACGCGAGCAATCAATATTAATGATAGATTTGTGGCCGATTTGTTTCCCAAAAAATCAAATATTATTCTTTTCTATATCCTTAAAGTACTTCACGGTGCCGTATTTCAGCTCATCACAAGCAGCGTCATCGCAGACGATGATACCTTTCGGGTGCATCTGCAGCACGCTGACGGTCCACATTTGACTGACAGCACCTTCGATGGCATGCGCCAGGGCGCGGGCCTTACCGTGACCATTGGCCAGAATCATCACCTCGCGGCTGTCCATGACGGTACCCACACCAACGGTAAGGGCGGTCTTCGGCACCTTATTAATATCGTTCTCAAAGAAACGTGAGTTAGCAATGATAGTATCGGAGGTGAGGGTCTTCACACGCGTGCGTGAGGTCAGGCTGCTGCCAGGCTCATTGAAGGCAATGTGGCCGTCGGGACCAATACCACCCATAAAGAGGTCGATGCCACCGTAGCTCTTGATCTTTTCTTCATAGCGGGCGCATTCAGCCTCAAGGTCTTCAGCATTGCCATTGAGGATGTTGACGTTCTCTTTCTTGATGTCGATATGGCTGAAGAAGTTGTTCCACATGAAGCTGTGGTAGCTCTCAGGATGGTCTTCAGGGATGCGGACATATTCGTCCATGTTGAAGGTGACGACATTCTTGAAGGAGACTTGGCCTTTTTTGTAGAGTTTCACTAGTTCCTTATAAGTGCCAATGGGCGTGGAGCCTGTGGGCAGACCCAAGATAAAAGGTTTCTTGGCCGTCGGCTTGAAGGCGTTAATGCGTTCAACAATGTGGTTAGCGGCCCAACGCGACATGGCATCGTAGTTTTTTTCGATAATGACTCTCATGGTAGTATAGTTTAATTGAGAATTGAAAATTGAAAATTGAGAAATGCGAAGCATTCGACGAAGTCAATTGAGAATTGAGAATTGGGGGTTAATGGGTGTTGCGGTATTTCTGGATGAGTGCGATAAAGTCTTCCGTTTCCTGGCGGATTTGTTTGACGAACGACACATCTTCGATCTTGCCGACAACAGCAATCTTCTCGTCTTCATTACGGAAGGTGGCGTTGCGGAACTCGTTGTCGTAGTCTTTCTTGCGGCTTTCGTACACCTGGTCGCAGATGAAATGCTGGATGCGGATGGCCTTGTCGAGGTTCTCGTGCCACATTTCTTCTGTGAGCACATCGGCATCGTCCTTATAGAGGAACATCAGCGAGAAGTAGGCGTGACGCAGTTTCTCGGCCTGATAGTTTTTCCACAGCTCATCATAACGGTGGTGTATTTCGTCCCAAGTGTTGAGCACACCGTCGCGGATGTCGGCACGCAGCTGGTCGACATATTCCTCGGGCATGGTCTGGCCACCGAGGTTGATCCATTTGCGGAGGCGCTTGCCACGCATCTCGTTCACGATATGCTCCATGTCGATGTCGGGATGAGCCTCAAGATAATGCATCAGCGTGGTGACGGCATAGTAAACAATCATGTCGCCATAAGCGTGATAGGCCTGCAAAGGTTTGAGGATACGCACCTTACGCTTGCCTTTTTCCATGTGCTCGCCAAAGACCTCCAAACCTTTCACCGTTTCCGGTTCGTTGTCGAAGAGGTTCTTGCCGCACTCGCGCAGGTCGTAGTATTCGTATTTCTTGGGGTCTTCGCCTTTCTTGCGGAGATAGGCTTTGGCTACCCACACTTCCAACAGCTTGCGGCCTTCGATGATTTCTTCCACAGTGTCAGGGGCGAGGGTCTCAAACTCGATATTTTGTATCTTGCGTTTGCGCTTGTCGCGTTTCACGTATTTCGAGGTGTTGCGTGCAATGGCGTACATGTTGTACATCCACCAGTAAGCAGGCATGACCTCCAACTCGTTCTTGGCCGCGTTGTTGTTCACCAAGCAGAACGGCAGCATGATGTTGAGTTCGCTGGGGTAGTCGGCTTTCGAGAGCAGGGTAAACGAAGCAAACCTTGAAGAGTGCTTCACGCTGGAGCAGAGTCCCGGCCAGAAGCCACGCGAAGCCACGATTTCACCATCGGTGGCGCGGCTGTTGTGGTTGGAGCCCATGGTGGCGCCAGCGGCCATGTTGCTTTGTCCCATGACGCAGGCCGAGATGAGGAACGAATTGTTGTGGTGTTGTTCGTGCAAGGGGAAGATGAGGTTGTTCAAGACCTCGCAGCATGAGATGGTGGAATTGTCGCCCATCACCGAATGGATAAGACGCGCACCATATTTCAGGTTGCAGTTGTCACCGAGCACAAAACGGGTAGCCACCACAGAATAGAAGATGCGGCAACCGTAGCCCGTCACGCCATTGACGAGAATAACGCCTTCTCCGATTTGCGAAGGTTCTTCTTCCGATGAGTTAATGGTTATATTCTTCAGCTTGCTGGCACCTTTAATATAACAATGCGGCCCAATTTTGGCATCTTTCAGAATCCAGCAGTTCTTGATGACACAAGACTCGCCAACAGTGCCATAGTAGCCACGGTGGAAGTCAACGCTGGCCTGGGTGATTTCCTTGAGGCGTTCTTGAAGCTTGGTGTCATCGGTATATTTGGCCCAAAGATAGGCATCAGCGGTAATCATGCCGTCAAAAGGCAGTATCTTACGGCTACCGATTTCGTTCATCACCTCGAGCCACACACGCACATCCTCTGGCTCACCTTCTTTGATGGTACCGTTGCCGAACTTGGAGTGGTCGGTGGTGGAGATTTCTTGGATGTTGAAAAGGATGCACCTGTCACCAATAATGTAGTTGGCCATGTAATGCACGTCGTGGATGGCCACATCGTCACCGATGTCGCATGATATGATGCTGCTGTCGGTGATACCGACGGGCACGCGCAAGTCGTGGTACTGCAGAACCTTACGGGTGACACGACCGATGCGCACCATACCAAAGAAATGGTTGTTGCGAATCATGCTGGTGTCGAACTCGTCGGTGACCCAGATGTCGTCCCAGTTGGTGGCGGAGTTGCTGTTTTTCACCAGACGCTCGATCTCATCGGAGCGCAGGTGACGCCAGCCACCAGCGGGCTTCTTGACCTGTTGGTTCCGGTAGTAGTATTCGTCATGACCGTCATGCAAGTACTTCTCGTCGATGAAGTTCTTGTATATCCGGTCGTAATCTATGATTGTTACTTGATCCATTTATTTTTAAGTGTTCGTTTTTGATTAAGTCTCTGTTGTCATTGCGGGCCTGACCCGCAATCTCCTAAACATGCGTTTCGACTGAGTCCGGGTTATGCCCGTCGTCTCAGTCTAGGGTTACGGAAATGGCTTCACGACCCTGCCGTAGCGAACGCCGTTTTTCTTAATGAAAACGAAACTTTGTACGCGCATTTTCTATGGATTGAGGGTTATCTCCCTTTATACATGTCTTCATAGTACTTCTGGTAGTCGCCAGAAGTAACATTGTCCATCCACTCTTGATTATCAAGATACCAGCGAACAGTCTTCTCGATGCCTTCCTCAAACTGCAACGACGGTTCCCAACCCAGTTCCTTCTGGAGCTTGGTGGAGTCAATGGCATAACGCAAGTCGTGTCCAGCGCGGTCGGTGACATAGGTGATGAGATCCATGTCTTCACCTTCTTTACGACCCAACAGCCTGTCAACAGTATTAATCAATACCTTAATGAGGTCAATGTTCTTCCATTCATTGAAGCCACCGATGTTATAGGTCTCAGCCACCTTGCCCTCGTGGAAAATGAGGTCGATGGCTCTGGCGTGGTCTTCCACAAAGAGCCAGTCGCGCACGTTCTCGCCCTTGCCATAGACGGGCAGCGGCTTGCGGTGACGGATGTTGTTGATGAACAAGGGTATCAACTTCTCGGGGAACTGGTATGGGCCGTAGTTATTCGAGCAGTTGGTCACCACAGTGGGCATGCCGTATGTGTCGTGGAAAGCACGGACGAAATGGTCGCTGCTGGCCTTGGCGGCACTATAGGGGCTGTGGGGTTGGTATTTCAGGTCTTCGGTGAAGAACTTGTCTCCGTAAGCGAGATGGTGTTCACCAGAAGATGCTTTGGTGGTGAAAGGCGGCATGATGCCTTCGGGGTGAGTCAGCTGCAGAGCACCGTAGACCTCATCCGTGCTGATATGATAAAAACGACAAGGGATGCAGGTCGTTGAGCCTGTCGAAACGCCGTCTATATGGGTCGGCCCTTCGACAAGCTCAGGGACCTTAATTTTATACGGCTCAGGCAAGGTTTCCCAATATAATTTCGCGGCCTGCAACAAGCTCAGTGTCCCCATCACATTGGTTTGCGCGAAGGTGAACGGGTCCTTGATGGATCTGTCCACATGGCTTTCGGCAGCAAGGTGGATGATGCCGTCGATATGTTCTTCTTGCATCAGTTGATAGACACCCTCAAAGTCGCAGATGTCCATCTTGACGAAGCGGTAGTTGGGCTTGTCCTCAATGTCCTTGAGGTTGGCCAAATTACCGGCATAGGTCAGCTTGTCGAGGTTGATGATTCTGTAGTCAGGGTATTTGTTCACAAACAGACGTACAACATGGCTGCCGATGAAGCCCGCGCCGCCAGTGATGATAATGCTTCTTTTGTAGTTCATATATTTTTGTGTTTATTTAATATCCGTTTGGGTTATTCTTCTGCCAATTCCAAGCGTCACGTACCATCTCGTCAAGACCATACTTTGCCTCCCAACCCAATTCCGCCTTTGCCTTGGCTGGGTTACAATAGCAAGTAGCAATATCACCAGCCCTGCGAGGTTTAATGCTGTATGGAACATCAACTCCATTCACACGAATAAACGCCTTAACCATATCCAATACGCTATATCCATGACCCGTACCAATATTATAGATTGCGATACCACAATTACGGGCGATAGCTTTCAGCGCACAAACATGAGCCGCAGCGAGGTCACATACATGGATATAGTCACGAACTCCTGTTCCATCTGCTGTTGGATAATCATTACCAAAAACGCCTAGCTCTGTGCGCTTCCCTATGGCAACTTGAGTAATATACGGCATCAAATTATTAGGAATCCCATTGGGGTTCTCCCCTATCCTACCGCTCGAGTGGGCACCGATGGGGTTGAAGTAGCGCAGCAGCACCACGTTCCATTCCTTGTCGGCCTTCTGCATGTCCATCATGATCTCTTCAAGCATGCTCTTGGTCTGGCCGTAAGGGTTGGTGCAATGTCCCTTGGGGCATTCCTCCGTGATGGGGATAATAGCGGGGTCGCCATACACCGTGGCCGACGATGAGAAGATGATGTTCTTGCAGCCGTGTTGGCGCATCACGTCAAGCAGCGTCAGTGTGCCACCGATGTTATTCTCGTAGTATTCCCAAGGTTTTTCCACGCTCTCGCCCACAGCTTTCAGTCCGGCAAAGTGGATGCAGGCATCGAAATGATGGGCCTCCATGATACGGTTGAGGCCTTCACGGTCGCGGATGTCGACTTCATAGAAGGGAATCTCCTTGCCCGTCAGCTCGGCCACGCGCTCCAATGATTTGCGGTTGCTGTTGCTGAGGTTGTCGATAACTACGGTATCGTGGCCTGCCGCTGTTAGTTCCACTAGAGTATGGCTGCCGATGAATCCTGCGCCGCCTGTGACTAAAATCTTCATGTTTGTAAACTTAAGGTCCCTGAGCCTGTCGAAGGGCCGACTATCGTCGAACGGCCGACTCTCAAGGTATTATATGTTTTGACAGCTCTGGCAATAATTCTGGATGATTATTAATCAAAGCTTCTTTCTTTTTTCTATTCCAACCTTTGATTTGATGCTCTCTTTCAAAAGCCTCTACAATTCTTTGAAACTGCTCGTAATACACAAGTTCAACAGGAAGATGCTTTTTTGTAAATAACGCTCCCTCTCCGCTTTGATGTTCTGCTAGTCTTTTGTCTAGATCGTGTGTACTACCTACGTAATATTGGCCGTTTGAACAACGTAGTATGTACATGTAACACATAGACTTTGGTTCTTAGGACGGCCCTTCGACAGGCTCAGGGACCTGCTTTAATTGGCTCAGGGACCTGCTTATTCTGTTATCAGTTTTATCTCTTCTGAATCAAGCTCATAAAGAGCAAATATCAAACTATCAATCTCTTTTGAAGCATCCGCATCGCCTTTCAAAGCGTTGTCCACCAAAGCCGTCAACTGCTTGTTTGTCTCGGGTGTTATCTTAGGGAAAGGCAAAGTCGAAAGGTTACCTTTCAAGATTTTGAGGTCATCGAAACGCTTAACATACAAGAAGTTGAACAACGCTGAATTCAAAAACGCCAACACCGTCTTTACGCTCATGCCTTCGATGTCGGGAATGAGGATGTTGGCACTGTTGAGGAAGAGGCGCTGCTTGTCGTCATACGTGAAACAAAGGTGACCCGACACAAACTTATACACCAGCTTTTCCTTCGCGCGATAGAACTCATCCTTCGCACATTGCTGGAAATCGGCACGGTCGTACTTGACGTAACGGTTGGCCTTTTTCAAACTGTATTTGCTGATATCCTTGCCCGTGAAGATAGGCTCCAGCCCTGGTCTGGGTCTCTCCTTCAGCACCTTGGCGTTGTTGCCCGTGATGATGCCCAAGGCCCAGCTGCTGTGCGACAGGTCATCATTGCGCATTCGCTCCGCCTTGCCAAGAATCGCCTCATCGCGGTCGTTGAGCATGGGGATGGCACAGAAATCATCGTCAGTCGGCACAAATTTCTTTCTTGACACTTCATTGTTGGTACCATACACCACATAATTTTGCTCCCCAAACGTCGGTTTATTGCTGACTTCCAAGCTAATGAAATCCGTGAACACCCCTTTGAAACGCTCGCGATAACATTTGATGCTCTCCATGCGTGTCTGGTTCGTCACAAAATGACGCAAGTCAGCATGCACCTTGATTTTCATTACCGACGAGGGCAACAGGAAATGCTGTATACCGTTCTTGTTCAAGAACTTGTATGACTCGGTGAAGAACAACGAAGCCTTTTCCTTCGATTGGATAATCTCGGAGCTGTGCAGATGGCCTTTTTCAGTGCCCCAAGGCGGGTTGGTGACGATGTAGTCGAACTTCAAGTCACCCAAGGCAGCGGCCGCATGAAGCAGGAAGTCCATTTGGTAAATCTGAGGATACACCGATGATTCGTTGAACTTCACGATGAGATTGGCTTTGGCAATCATCACAGCGAGCGGGTCGTTGTCGATGCCATAAAGCTGTTCCATCTCGGCATGTTGCACCTTCATCAGGAAAATGCCGCTACCACAGCAAGGGTCAAGGAACCTTTCCCCGTGCAGCACACGGATGTCGGATAACATCTCGTTTACAATCACCGGCTTGGTGTAATACAGGCCTTTCAAGATGCGGCTGCCTTCCGCCGTCAGCGATTGATAGATGAAACCGATCCAGTCGTCCTGACGGTTTTTCAGGATTTGGCGCGGCACCTCAATGCCAAGACGTTGATATTGTGAATGCTCTTCAAAGAAGCGACGCTTGTTGTCTTCGTTCACCTTGTTGTGTTCCAAATAGCTGGCACAAAGGCTGAAAATCAAGTCATCGATGGGATAGGTGGTGTCTCTCAACTCCTCCACAAAACGGGGCAGACTCGCCGCCATCACATAACCCTCGGGCGTGATGATTTTTTGCGAACGGCTCTTGTTGGCCCTACGGGTCAAGCGGTCGGAACCGTTGCTTTTCAGCTTGTCCCAATTGCGTTGCGTGGCTTTTGATATGAAAATGTTTGCTTCCGCCATTATACAGCTTCGCCTCCTAAGTCCCATTAATTACTCTTAACGAACTCTATTTCAAACACATACGAAAACACCTAAAACGGCATAATACTTTGCAAATATACGGTTTTCTTTTGATCG
>CALEMB010000042.1 GCA_937902805.1 uncultured Bacteroidales bacterium | reverse complement strand
GCCGCCGTAATAGGTCACGCCATCGGTGAGGTCTACATTGACAATTACGTCGGGCATAGCATAGAAAAGCGAAGTGCCTATATCGGTGTAAACGCCCACAACAGTGAAGTCGTGATTCAGCATGTGGATTGTCCGCCCAATCACCTCACCCGATTGCGAAAGGGTTTGCGCCATCTCTTCTGACACGAAAGCCGTCAAAGTCTCATTGATCTGGTCGGGCTGGCCTTCTGCGAACTGGACGGGAAAGAAGTCGAAAAAGTCGCGGTCGCAGCCCAGCACCTGTCCCAGACGCAACAACTGCCCGTCGGCCTTCATCTCCGTGCCATAAATCCATCCAAACTCGGTGATGGCCTTAATCTCGGGAATGCTCTCCCCGATAGTCTCTTTCATCCCGTATTGATATAGCATCTTGTTTTGGATAGCCACGCCGTAAATCTCCTTTCGGTGCGGGTTTTCACGCGTGACGGCGATTTGTTGGGCCACATAGCAGAAGATGATGACCACGAAGGCTAGGCTGACGGTCAGACCTATGGCTTCGATGATGCTGTAAAGCTTGTTCCTTCCGAGGAATTTCAAGTAACTACTCATGACATTATAACGATTAGAAGTATAGCTACCAACCACGAGGCGACAAATAAGATTCACTCTCCAGTTTGCCATACGAATGGGCAGTCTCTTCACCTAACTCTTTGGAAGTAAATTGCTGATAGTATGTGCATCGTGTGAGGATGCACTGTGACGAGCAGCGGTCTTTCCTGACATAAACCAAAGCCCAGCCTTTGTTATTGTCGGCAAACTCTTCTCCCACCAAAGCCAGACCGGCTTCAGTTCTGGTCATTTCGTATGCCTTTATTTTCTTCATGGTAAATTCTACCTTGGGCCTATTATCCTCGAAGCACTGTTCGGCAGTGTAAAACCAAAAAGTGTCGTAAGGTCTTATACGGTCAGCCTTGAGGTCGGTAATCAGGGCCGCAACTCCATTCACTTCGCCCAGCTGTTGCTTGATGGGTGTCATTGTACCTTCGCTCACCGGAATATCGGGCATCAGAAACGAAGGATGGCTATATGAATCCTGTTTGTTCACAAACACGACAGGAAGACGGTTGGCAAACGAAGCGAAACCCAGGAACGTTGTCTTGTGTTCTGTAAACATCGATTCGCAATTTTGGAACGTTCTCCACAGCGCCATAGTGTGCCTCATGCGCTGACGTTGCACAAACTGCCTGAAAGTGAAGCTCTTTTTGTGGTAGGAGGTTGACTTACGAATAATAGTCTTACCCTGTTTCTGGTAGATGGTGATCCCCGCCTTGCGGAGACTTCCGCTGAAATTGAGTCCTTGTGGCTGTTCTTTTTTCTTCATGGTTGCTTTTTCCTTTCTGTTTTCGTTCGTAGATGCATCGTTATTGCCTCGTCGATGCAAGGTAGATGTCTCGCCTGTTATCCGATTGTTGTTCGGTTGTTATTCGGCTCTTCTTCGGTTGTTGTTCGGTAATATACCGAACAACAACCGAGCATCAAGTGTACATCAGCCGAACAACAAGTGTATATCAGCCGAATGAATTCCGAGGTATCTTGCTTGCATATAGCTTGCATGTAGCTGCCAACTCGCTTGCAAAGGTATATAAAAATCATGACGTTTTAATTATTCTTCAACGACTCCACTGGATTCACTGTAGCCGCTCGCAGGCTGCGCAAGGTGACCACCGCGATGGTGACACCCACGACGGCCAGCAGCGCCAGGGCGAATACCCAGACATGCAGCGGCACTTGGTAGGCGAAGCCTTCTAGATAGCGTCGCATGACAACAATGCTCACGGGCACAGCGATGACGAAGCACACCAGCACAATCTTCACGAAGCGCGAGTTGAACATAGCCAGGATCTGCTGCACCGTGGCACCGTGCACACGGCGGATGCCGATTTCCTTGCGGCGGTGCTCCGTCTCGAACATCACCAAGCCGAACACGCCCATAAGCGAGATGACAATGGCCAAAATCGTGAATAGATTAACCAACTTCGAAAGGTTTTTCTCCTTTTTGTATTGGTTTTCAATCGATTGCGAGAAAGGCCACACATCGTATGATATTTCATCGCCCATATTGGGGTCAAGGTCGTTGAGGGTTATCCTGATGCGCTCCATCAGGGCGGGGAGATCCACACCAGCCTCGGTACGGATATACAGCCTATTGCAAATATGCCACGGATCTTTGCCGTAAACATAAAATGCAAAAGGTTTAATCTCTTGACGCAACGAAGCAAAGTTGAAGTCCTTACAGAAACCGGCAATCTCAGCGACTTGGCCATCATGCCCTCCAATCTGGTCTTCAAGGGTGATTTTATATACGTCCCGTGCAGTTTCGTTGAAGATATACGTACCCGTGGAATGCTCGTCCGCTTCCGTGAAATCGCGGCCTTCCACGATGTCGATGCCCATGAAACGGAGGAAGTTCCACGAAACGGGATAGACATCCCAGCCGGCATCCTCTCCACGCACTGTGCGTCCCCATTGCATGCGGTAATCATTTACGAAAGGCCCATCACCCCATGCGATGTCTTTGATGGCCGCATCGGCCAACAACTGACTCTCAACGACTTGGCGGTTGGTGGCAAGGTCCCACGACACCTGCGACTGCAAAAGACATTCTTGGTTGAAGCCCATTTCGTGATTCATCATAAAACGACGTTGCTCGGAGACGAATATCGCGCAGATAATCAGGACGATGGAAACGGTGAACTGCAAGCCTATCAAGCCGATGCGGAAGGCTTTGCCCTTCTGTGTAGTGCCAAGGGTGCCTTTCAAGGCAAAGGCAGGATTGAACGAGGTGGCGAACAAGGCCGGATAGAGGCTGGCGACCACCGAGATAAGCAACGCCAAACCAATGGTCAAAGCCACGACACCCCAGTTTTGGCCGAAATCGAGAGAAGTGTCAATCATCGAGGCCAAGGTGGATTGCCTGAACAAGGTGACTACAGCCACCGCCAAACCCAAGGCAATGACCACCATCAGCACCGATTCGCCCACCGACGACATCACCAACTGGAAACGACTGCTGCCCAATATCTTGCGTGTGTTGATGCTCCGCAGGCGCAACGGCACCATGGCGAAGAAGAAATTGATGTAGTTGATGAAAGCGATGAGTACTACAAAAATGGCGATGACGAGCAAAGTGATTGTTGTGGTTCTGTTGCCCGATTGACCTGGCGCATAGTACGAGTTTTTGTCAAAATACATATCGGTCAGCCGCACGGGGTAAAGCCCGAACTTGACCTCATCGTCCGTAACCTCAATGCCACCTTTCATCTCACTGAAAAACTGTTTGACGACCGGCATTGCCACTTCGGTAATTGCCTTGGGGTCAGCTCCTTTACGAAGTTTCAGAAAATAGTTGAACGAAAACTCCTTCCAGTCGTCGATGTTATTATCACCCATATCGGTAAGCATTTCGAAAGAGGAAAGGTCGCTGTGCTTCGGCATGTCTTTATAGATGGCCACGATGGATATCCCTTGCCACCCCGATCCATCATAATACTTCATCACATCACCCACTTGGACTCCAAGGCGTTTTGCCGCTGATTCCGAGAGGGCGAAGCCAGTGCCTGTCAGATCATCCCAGTTGCCAGCCACCAGTTCGAAACCGAACACATCGCGAGCGCCTTTGTTCATGGCAGATATCGAGATGGACACAGGGGATTGATCATCGCTTACCCGAACCGCAATGGGATTGCCCATGATTTTACCGCAGCCGCCGGCTTCAATGTCAGGGGAAGCATTAAGCACATACTCTCCCATAGGACGGTTCATATAAGAGGAGTATTCACTTTGATTGATTTCTTTCTTTGTAAGGACATAAATCTGGTCGCTGTCTTTGAGCGCCTTGTTGTAGGTGAGGTCGTGGTGCACCTGCACGAGGATGATGTAGAGCGCGGCGAAGGCTGCCGTCAAGCCCAAGATGTTCAGGATGGAAGACACGAGGGAGGTCTTGCCTTTTTTATAGATTCTCATATTGTTGAATTGTTAATTGTTGAATTGTTGAACTGTTGAACTGCCGCTTCGCGTCATTGCGAGGAACGAAGCAATCCAGATATTACAAACGAACAAGTCTTTTGTATATTTTCTCCGCTTTTTCAAGTCCGAAGAACTTTACCAACTTTTCGAAAAACGTTTGGTTGATTCTCGTTTTATTACGGTTTTTCATCACAACTTTTTTTCTTGTTGTTTTCTGTTCCCCAGATTTTATTGATCTTGCCGCCTACTACGGTGCCTACCGCCTTGACATCGCCTGGGTAAGAGATACTGCCCGTGCCAGCAACGCTGTAGTCCATCGATTCCATCTGACAGCGTGCCTCAATGGAGCCCGAACCCGCCACGGAAAGGTTCGCTTTTTTCACCATTCCATCCTTGATAATGACATCGCCCGAACCAGCGACACTTGCACGCAGGCGATTGGCTTGGAGGTGTTCGCAAACCATTTGCCCCGACCCAGCGATGCTTATATCCACATAGTCAGCATGAAGTTCTTTACTCAACAAATTTCCCGAGCCTGCAACGTCTGTATCAAAATCATGGATGTTTGCTGTTTTCTCGAAAACCACATCGCCCGAACCCGTCAATTCGATTTTCAACTCATTGGCTTCATACGGTGTAACGAAATTAAAGTCGCCACTGCCCAACAGACTGATTTCTTCCAAAGTTGGGGCAGTGAGCTCGATGAGGAACTTCGTCGGCTTCACGTCGGATTGCTGAAACGTCTTGACCATCTCGACCTTCAAGCAATCGCCTTTCAGATAGATGTCGACCCACTCGAAAAGGTTCTCGTCGAGGGTCACGCGGCAAGAGTAGTTGTCCGCCACTCTGTAGTTTACCATTGCGGGCAATATCATACTGATTTTCTTGAACTCTGCCACATCGATGTCGCGCGTGATGATGTTGCCGTTGCCTTCCACAACGTTTTTTTGCATGTACACGGTAATGGTTTTGTTACCTTTCCCATCGATAACGGTATCAGTCTTCCATACCTTGTTGTTCTGCGCCTCAGCGCACAGCACCGCCATAATAACGAACAGTGCTGTCAAAAATGATTTCTTTGCCATAGCTTTACAGTTTTAAATTATTTCTGCCTTTTAGCATGGCAATCGCCGTGCCAAAATTGTAAACAATTAAAAACCAATAAAATACAAAATAGCGTTTTACAAAAAGTGTAAAGTTTCTTTACAGTGGTGTAAAGAAACTTTACAATGCAATGAATCAGTTCCTTGATAGCCAGTCGGCCAAATTGATGATTCGTATGCCTTCATGTTGAAATTCTTTCTGACGTGTTCTCGCAAGAAGAATCTTCGGATAAGCGTCTTTTATCTTCAACAGAGGTGACACTTCGCGTGTAAAGGTCTTTTCGCTTGAAATGTCATCAGATATCTGAAAGTAAAGCTTTTCATTTTGTTTCATGGCGACAAAGTCAATCTCACCATTGTACATTGTCCCGACGTAAACCTCATAGCCGCGTCGTAAAAGCTCAACAGCCACAATGTTTTCAATGACACGTCCGGTATTAAGGTTTTTTGTTCCGAGCCTTGCAAATTTAAAGGAATGGTCAGAGAGATAAAATTTATCATCGGTCGTGAGATACTTTTTCCCACTGATATCGTAACGGCGAATACGGTAAAACGCAAATGCATCACATAGATAACCAATGTATTTCCCGACAGTTTTGTCGTTGGTCTTGGTTTTATTCGAAGTCAACGTGTCGGCAATTTTCCTGATTGAGGTGATATTTCCGATGTTGTCCATAAGAAAAGTCAATCATAATGTTACACTTTTCTATTTCGCAAAAATACAACTTTTTTGTTTTTGCGAAACAGAAAAGCTGCATTTTTTTCATTGTACCTCGAAAGATTGTACAGACGCAAAATTTGCGTCCCTACAAGATTATTCGTTTCTCAACGACTTCACCGGATTCACCGTAGCCGCCCGCAACGAGCGCAAAGTGACCACCGCTATCGTGACCGCCAAGACGGCCAACAGCGCCAAGGCAAACACCCAGACATGCAGCGGCACTTGGTAGGCGAAACCTTCCAAATAGCGCCGCATGATGACAATGCTCACGGGCACGGCGATGACGAAGCATACCAGCACAATCTTCACGAAACGAGAGTTGAACATGGCCAAAATCTGCTGCACCGTGGCGCCATGCACACGACGGATGCCGATTTCCTTGCGGCGGTGCTCCGTCTCGAACATCACCAAGCCGAACACGCCCATCAACGAGATGACAATGGCCAGAATGGTGAACAAGTTGACAAGCTGCGAGAGATTCTGCTCTTTTTTATATTGATTCTCAATAGCCTTCTCAAACGGATTCACCCAAACCGAAAAACCATCACCCATATTGGGGTCGAGTTCGTTAATGGTTTTTATTGTGCGATCAATCAACGCTTGGGTGTCAATACCGGCTTCGGTGCGGATGAAGAGTCTGCAACAAGGACTCCACGGTTCCTTTCCATAGATATAAAAGGCGAACGGACCAATCTCGTCGCGCAAAGCGGAGAAGTTGAAATCCTTGCAGATGCCGACAATCTCCGTTGGATTGTCTGTATGTCCCGTAATCCGGTCGTCTGTCGTGATGCCATACATCTTATGCGCTGTCTCGTTGATGATATACACCCCATTTTCCGATTGCTCGTCAGCAGGGGTGAAATCACGGCCTTCCACAATCTCGATACCCATGAAACGCAGGAAGTTCCATGAAACGGGATAGACTTGCCAATGCACTTGCTCGCCATTGAATTCGCGATTCCATGTCATACGGCTATTGGACACAAACGGCCCGTCACCCCAAGCAATGTCTTTGATGGCGGCATCGGTTTTCAGCCGACTCTCGATAGTTTCACGATTGTTGGCAAGTTCCCATGTCAAATGCGATTGAAGCAGGTATTCCTGATTGAAGCCCATATCATGCTCCATCATGAAACTGCGCTGCTGATGGACAAATATCGCGCAGATAATCAGCACGATGGAAACAGTGAATTGCAAGCCAATCAAACCGATGCGGAAGGCTTTCCCCTTTTGCGTGGTGCCGAGGGTGCCTTTCAAGGCAAAGGCAGGATTGAACGAGGTGGCGAACAAGGCAGGGTAGATGCTGGCGACCACCGAGATGAGCAGCGCCAAACCGATGGTTAGGGCGACGATACCCCAGTTTTGGCTGAAATCCAACGAGGTGTCAATCAGCGAAGCCAAGGTGGATTGCTTGAACAGCGTGACCACGGCCACTGCCAAACCCAAAGCAATGACGACCATCAGCACCGACTCGCCCACAAACGACATCACCAGTTGGAAACGGCTGCTACCTAATATCTTGCGCGTGTTGATACTCCGCAGGCGCAACGGCACCATCGCGAAGAAGAAGTTGATGTAGTTGATGAAGGCGATAAGCATCACAAAGATGGCGATGACGAGCAAAGTGATTGTCGTGGTGCGGTTGCCCGACTTGCCTGGATGCCCGATATTGTCGGCAAAATAATTGTCAGTCAACAACATAAGGTGAGGAGCCATACTTCTCCTATTTTCTTCGGTTACATTTTGTTCATTGATGTTGCATGTTTTTATCCAACTGTCACAGGCGACTTGCGCTGCTACCTCTTCAAAGTCTTTTATGTCAGCGCCTTTAACGAGTTTAATAAAATAGTTGTAACCCCATTGATTCCAATCGTCCATACCTACATCGCCCATATTCAGAATAAAGTCGAAGGAGGAAAGGTCACTATTGACGGGCATATCCTTGTAGATGGCCTCCACAGTGACATCCCTCCAATTCCAATAGCCATATTGGAAACGGTCGCCCACTTGTAAGCCCAAGCGTTTGGCCGCTGTCTCCGACATAACCACATTGTCATTGCCAATCCAATTGTCCCAACTACCAGCAACAAGCTCAAATCCGAATACATCAATGGCAGATCGAGAGAAACTGGTGGCTTTAAGCTCAACGGACGGTTGCCCTTCGCTTGTGCGTGCGGAAACAACGTCACCACCTTGAATGGCAGCACAGCCGCCTGCCTCAACGCATGGGACAGAACTGATGACTGCTTCCGACATCGGACGATTCACCCAGATCATATAAGCATTATTTGAAAACATGTCTGGCATAGTGAGGCAATAGATTCTGTCGCTGTCCTTGAGCGCCTTGTTGTAGGTGAGGTCGTGGTGCACCTGCACGAGGATGATGTAGAGTGCGGCGAAGGCTGCCGTCAAGCCTAATATATTCAGGATTGAAGATACGAGGGAGGTTTTGCCTTTTTTGAAAATTCTTGCCATGATTATTTGTTTTTAGAATGTTTAACGAGCAAGTGTTTTAAATGTTGTCTCGGTGTTTTGGCATAGCAACCGCCGTGCCAAAAACATAAGTTATTAAAAACCAATAATTTGAAAAATTCGCTTTTACAAAAAGTGTAAAGAATCTTTACAGTGGTGTAAAGAAACTTTACAATGAATCAATGGTAAATTATGTGTTTCATTGATTAAAATAGAAAAAAAACATAATAATGTTCGTGATATTAAACAAAAAGTTGTATTTTTGCGCAAAATTTTGAACATTATAAAGATGAAACGAGTTTTATTGCCAAAACAGGAAAGAATGTTGCGAGTCATGGGTGAAAACATCCATCTGGCTCGATTGCGCCGTGATCTAAGCTCAGAACAGGTAGCCGAACGTGCCGGCATTTCACGAAACACTTTGATCAAAATCGAGAAAGGAGATGAAGGTGTAGCTATCGGCATGTATTTCCGTGTACTCATAGTGCTTGGATTGCAGGATGACCTATTGCTCATCGCCCGCGACGATGTGTTGGGCCGCAAACTTCAAGACATTGGCCTGACTACCCCTCGCCGCGCCACCAAACGACCACCCCTAAACAACTGACACCATGAACAAAACCATCTATGTATATTTTGACGACTCCTATTCCGAAGCCCCCGCTTTGATAGGGATGCTCTTGGCGCAGCAAATACACGGTCGCGAGGTGTTTTCTTTTGAATTCACCAATGAATGGCTTCACGACAATCGTTGTCATCTGTTGGATCCTGACTTGCAACTCTATTCTGGCCGACAATACCTCCCCGAAAACAAAAGCAACTTTGGGCTTTTCCTTGACTCTTCCCCCGACCGTTGGGGACGCGTATTACTTGAAAGAAGAGAGAGCTATCGCGCCAAAGAGGAAAACCGACCTCGGCTGAACCTTCAGGAAAGCGACTTTCTATTGGGCGTTTTCGATGAAAGCCGCATGGGTGCCTTACGCATGAAACTCTCTCCTGATAGCGAATTCTTAGACAACGACCCCGAATATAGTACACCACCATTTGCCTCTTTGCGAGAGTTGGAACATGCAGCATGGCAGTTGGAAAATGACGACGACAAAGATGTAAGTAAATGGCTGAAGATGCTTATTGCTCCGGGATCTTCCCTTGGCGGAGCCCGCCCAAAGGCGAATGTAACAGACGCAAATGGAAATCTGTGGATTGCGAAATTTCCAAGCCGAAACGACCGAAAAAATGTGGGCGCATGGGAAGCGGTAACGATGAACCTTGCCAAACAATGCGGCATTACAGTGGCTCCCTTCGACGTAAAGAAACTTTCAAACAAATACTTGACCTTCTTGACAAAGAGATTTGACAGGGACGAACAGGGCAGGCGAATTCATTTCACCTCAGCGATGACCATGCTTGGATACACCGACGGGAACACTGAAGGTTGCAGTTATTTGGAGCTGTTTGAATGGATTGCTAACAATTGTTGTGAAGTTGAGAAGAACCTTGCAGAGATGTGGCTACGCATTGTTTTCAACATTGCCGTATCAAACTGTGATGACCATTTGCGCAATCACGGTTTTTTGCTTACGCCTAAAGGATGGACGCTTTCGCCTGCCTACGACCTCAATCCGCAGGAATATGGCACAGGGTTAAACCTTAACATCAATGAACATGAAAACGCTCTTGATTTCTCACTTGCCATTGAGGTTGCCCAATATGCGGGGATCCCAAAAGATGAAGCGGATAAAATCGTGCAACACACGAAGGAAACAGTTTCCCAATGGCGCCGTATAGCAACTTCTTTTAAGATTCCCCGCGAAGAACAGGAAATGATGTCGGTGGCGTTTAAAGTTTAGTCAATTGTTCTTCAATGAATTAACCGGATTCATCCTTGCCACGCGGTTGCTGCTCAACACCACCACGGCCGTCACCACGAGGAGCACCGCAACGGCTCCAATGATGAAATAGGTAGGCGAGAGACTGATGCGCATGGCAAACAGTTCCAGCCATTTGTCGGAGATGAAATAGGCGATGGCCACACCGATTAAGGCGGCAATCACCGCCAGTTTCAGCACGTCCGCCACGAACATGCGGATGATTTCACCCGCCACCGCGCCGTTCACCTTGCGGATGGCGACTTCCTTGCTGCGGCGGTTGGACTCGTCGCGGACAAAGCCAATCAGGCCAAACAAGGCTATCGCCAAAGCAAACAAGGCACCTATAATGAATGTGCGCCGCATCTGATATAGGTGGGTGTACTCCTTCTTGACCAATTCGGTGTAAGGCGTCACTTCGACATTGTTCCGCTCGGGCAGACATTCCTCGATGACCGCCTTCACCTTGGCAATAGCTTCGGGATTCACCTCGCGCACTTTTACCACCAAGGTGTTCATCATCCTCGACCAGTCTTCGGAACCAGAGTTCCAATCCATGTTCCAGCAGAAGCGGATGCTCGCGCGGTCGTCGTTGCCCAACATCGAGCCGATGACGTAATCTTCATAAACGCCACAAATGGTGTAAACGTCATCATCGCCATCGCTGTGCTCCGAAATCAGGATGTCCTTGCCCACTGCGCCGTCGCTCCAGTCGGCATAAAGGTTCATCTCCTTCACGAAACTTTGGCTCACGGCCACATCCTTCGGCTTTGAAGGCGCTTTACCCTCTGTCAAACGGAAGCCCATCAGGTCGAAGAAGCCCTCCGTCGCCATGTATTGGTCGCACACGCCCATCAGATACTTCGTCGGGTTGTCGGGCAGCATAATATTATTCCCCGACGACTTGTACAAAGGGATGCAATAGGTCAGTTCAGCTGCCTCCACCTCGGGATATTGCCGCAGTTTTTCCGTAATCAGTATCAATTTGTCCTTATCTGCGCCTCTCAACGGGGAATACAACAAATGCTCATATTCGTAGCCCATGTCAGCATTCAACGCCCTGTCATATTGTCCGTCGGCCACGAGGACCATAGGCAGCAGAATGGCATTGATGCCGATTTGCACCATTAGCAAAGAGAGTTTCCAGCGGCGTTTGTTTTCCTTGTAGCCGCTGAAGGCCGTCGAGACGGGAATCCTGACGAACATCATCGCGGGAATGAGCGCCGAGACCAGGAAGATGAAAGCGATGATGCCGACAAGCACCCATCGTGTTTGCGGCACCATAAGACTGGCAACCGGTACGCCCAACAACGACTCGATGACTCCGCTGAAAGCCCATATCACCAAGGCCGCCACCGCCAACGAAGCCAACAGGTTCAAGGCCGTCTCCTTGATGAGCATCCAGTAGATGCTGCCTGCGCTGGCACCGTAGCACTTCCTGACACCCATTTCCTTGGAGCGGCGCACCACATCCGAAACCTCCATTAGCAGGTAGTTGAGCACCGAGACCAAAAGCAGCAAGGCAGCCACCACCGAAAGAATCAGCACATAGTTTTTGATAGTAGGCTCATGACGGTGCATGGTGGCAAGAGGGGTCAGCGTGTACCAAATCGTGGAGCCATCGCGTTCCAACTCCTCCAAAGGCTGGTGTGCCTCCTGCATTTTGCGGATGGCGTCTTTCAAGCCGTTAGGATCCACATTTGGCGCCAACTTGACAAAGCCGCGATAACGGTCATTGCCCAGCCAATTGTTGATGCTCCACTCACCGAAGGCAGCAATGGTCGTCACGATGTCGCATTGTACGCTGCCATTCTTCGGAAAATCTTCAAAAACGCCCACCACGGTCAGTCTTGTTTTCGGTCCCCAAACCTCGCTGTAGATTTGTTGGCCAATGGCCTCGTTCACGCCACCTAATTTCTCCGCAAAACTGCGGCTGACGGCAATGTCGCCATTGTATTGTTGCAAAGCCTGCATCGGGTCGCCCGCAAGAAATTCGCGGTCGAAAAAGTCGAAAAAACAGGTGTCGGCACCGATACATAGTCCTGTGATGAGGTTGTTGTTTTCGTCATAAAGGTTACCGTTGAGCAGGTTGGAATAGCGCGTAGCGGCTTCCACGCCAGGCACTTCCGCCCTGAAACCCGGCGCGATGCCTCCCGAAGTGCCCCAAAAGTCATTGGGGTCGCCACCTTCTTGAAAGATGATGTTTTCCGTAATCATATAGATGCGGTCCACATCCTTGTAGAAACTGTCGTACGACAATTCGAAACACACCTTGCCAATCAGCACGATGCCGATGGCGAGACCTATTCCAAGGGAGAGGATTTTTATGAGTTTGTCGGAGAGTTTGTTCATTTTGTTTAAGTGTTTTGTTGACACGATACTTCGTGACACGAGACGCGGGACGCGCAAAGCGATGACTAACTGGGGGTCACGACCCTAAAGCCTTGACCGTCATGGCGGAGGAACGCCCGCCATCTCCTATGCTAGAGGGTGTCCCTTTCGCTTAGGAGATTGCGGGTCAAGCCCGCAATGACTCCGCGGGTCAAGCCCGCAATGACGGTTTGGGGCTGGGTCCCGTGTCCCATAGTCTCGCGTCCCGTGTCCTCTTAAAGTTGCGACAAAACTTCCTCGACAATTTTACCGTCGAAGAGATTGATGATGCGGTCGGCATAGCTGGCGTCGCGCTGGGAGTGGGTCACCATGACGATGGTGGTGCCTTCCTTGTGGAGGTCGGTGAGCAGGTCCATCACCTCCTTGCCGTTCTTGGAATCCAAGTTACCTGTGGGTTCGTCAGCAAGGATGAGTTTAGGGTTGGCGACAACGGCGCGGGCGATAGCCACACGCTGCTGCTGACCGCCCGAGAGCTGCTGCGGGAAGTGCTCGGAACGGTGCTTAATGGCCATGCGTGTCATGATGGCCTCCACACGCTCTTTGCGCTCGGCAGAGGGGATGTTCATGTAGCGCAACGGCAGTTCGATGTTCTCAAACACATTCAGTTCGTCGATGAGGTTGAAGCT
The DNA here is from genome assembly GCA_937902805.1 of uncultured Bacteroidales bacterium. GTDB lineage: Bacteria > Bacteroidota > Bacteroidia > Bacteroidales > F082 > Limimorpha. Next base: position 8,316 of record CALEMB010000042.1, on the reverse strand, counting down.
CTGGAACACGAAGCCGATGTTGCCCTTGCGGAACTGGGTGCGGTCCTTCTCCTTGAGGTCACCGACCTGATGGCCGAGGAGTTCGTACTTGCCCTCGGTGGGGTTGTCCAAGAGGCCGAGGATGTTGAGCAAGGTGGACTTGCCGCAGCCCGAGGGGCCCATGATGGCGACAAACTCGCCGTCGTTGATTTCGAACGAAACGCCGTTCAAGGCCGTGGTTTCGATTTCTTCCGTACGGAAGACTTTGGTCAGATTTTCTGCTTTGATCATTGCTTTAAGTGTTTAATGGTTTAACTTTTATTTTGTTGAATTGTTGTTTGTCGTTTTGAGATTCCCTTCGGGAATGGAATGCTTGTTTTTGTGTCAAGCGGCGGCAAGAACAAGTTGCCTATTCGTAACACCATTAGCCGCCGCATATATATCTCTCGATTCAACTCCATTCCCGCAGGGAATCTCCTTATGTCAAAATACCAATACATCGCTATCCCCGAAATTGTCATACGATGAAGTAATCACTCGTTCGCCAGACTCCAAGCCTTCGACAACCTCGTAATACTGCGGGTTCTGCCGACCGATGCGGATGTCGCGGCGCGTGGCCTTGGTGCCGTCGGGGGAGAGCACATAGATCCACTTGCCGCCGGTCTTCTGGTAGAATGCGCCGCGCGGGATGAGTACCGCCTCTACAGGCTGGCCGAGTTGGAGGTTGAGGTAGTAGGTCTGGCCGCTGCGGATATTCTCCGGCTGCTGTCCTACGAACTTGAAGTCGGCCTTGAACTTGCCGTCGCGCACCTCGGGATACACCTTGCGGATCTGCGCCTGATAACGCTCGCTCTGCCGCTCGAAGGTGGCCTCCAAGCCCGCCGTGATGCGGTCGATGTAGTGCTCGTCGATTTGGGCCTCAATCTTGTAACTGTTGAGGTTGTTGATTTGCCCGATGCGCGAGCCTGCGCTCACAGACTGGCCGAGGACGACATCCAAGAGACCCAACTCGCCGTCGATGGGAGCTTTGATGGTGAGGTTGTCCTTGCGCTTGCGAATCATCATCATGTTGAGGCGCATGTTGTCGAGGCTCTCGCGCATCTGGTTGATTTCCACCGAGCGGTGGAGGCTGTCCTGCTTGGCACGGTTTTCCACCAGTTTCAGGCGGCTGGTCGAGAGCTCATAGTCCTCCTCGGCTTTCAGGTAGTCCTCTCGGGCGATGAGGCCGTCTGCATAGAGGGCCTTCTGCGCCTCGTAGGTGCGGCGGTTGCGCTGCGCTTCCATCTGCAATTGCAGCTTCTCCTGTTCGACGCTCAACTTCTGCTGCTCCATTTGGAGCATCGTGTTGCGCAGGATGTTCTCCTTCTCAGCGAGGTCGGCTTCGGAGTTAAGGATTTGCATGTCGAGGTTCTCGTTGCTCAAAACGAGGATTACATCGCCTGCACTGACACGGCTACCTTCCTCGGTGACGATTTGTTGCACCACACCGCCCTCCAAGGGGCTGATCTGGATGGTCGTCATGGGCACCACCTGTCCGCTGATGCGGATGTAGTCGTTGAACTCGCTTTGGGTGACGGTGCTCACGGTGATGTTGTCCGCGTCGATGCGGAGCTTCTGGGCGTCGTCCCGGAAGATGAGCCAGAGGATGAAGGCCAGGAGCAGGGCTCCGCCCCAGAACGGCAAGGCCTTCTTGGTAAAGGCGAGGGCTATGCCTTTCTTCTTTTCGATTTTACGATCCATAGAGTGTTCCATAACTATTGTAGATTTATAATTTCAAATTTCAAATTTCAAGATTTCAGGATTCCTTTTTTTAACTACGGATTTCGCGGATTTTACAGATTTGTTCCCGTAAATTTTGGGACGCAAGCGTCCGATGGGTACGGATGGCTGTCGACGAGAGGAATCCGTAACAATTTGGGCACTTGTGCCTTCCAAATTTCTTGTCGGCCATCCGTTTAATCCGTGCAATCCGTAGTTTCTGATTATTCATTGTTTTGTGGGTTTTGATTGTTTTGTGATAAACGCTATTCCTTCTTCAACACCGTAGCTGGATTAGCCCGTGCCGTCTTGATGCTTTGCCAAATGACTGACAGGAACGCCATCAGCACGACGGCAAGCACGGCCAAAGCGAAAATCCACCACGAGAGGCTGATGCGGTGCGTGTATTCCTCAAGCCAACGGTACATAATGAACCAGGCCACGGGAATGCCAATCAGTGCAGCCACAGCCACCATCTTCATGAAGTTCAGCACCAACTCGCGCAACACGCCGCCATAGTCGGCGCCAAAAACTTTCTTCACAGCCACAGCGCGACGCTCCTGCTGCATGTAGTAGGAACTCATTGCAAACAAGCCCAAGGCAGAAACGAGCATCGAAAGCAAGGTGAAAATCAGGACGATGCGAAGCATCCTGCTCTCGCCAGCAAAAAAGGCTTCAATCATGTCCTCAAGGTAAAGCGCTTCAAAACGCTTGTCGGGAAACAGCTCTTTCGTCACTTGTTCCAAACGGTCGAGAGCCGCCTTGTGGTCACCGGTGGTCTTTACCAACAATTTCCATGGAAAATCGTCATCGGGATTCTCACCTCGATTGTTAATCAAGGCCGCCGACTGCTGTATTTCCAAAGGCCAAATCTTGAAATCGTAGTATATGCCACCGATTTCATAGGTTTTTCCGTCTTTATGCCTAAATTCCGTCACCGTCTCGTCTATACCAATTTGGCCGAAAGCATATTCATTGAGCCAATAAGACCCAGGGATATGGTTGTCCTGTTTAGCGCGAAGGCCCAAGATGTCGAAATAATGCTGGTCGCCTTGTATTTGCTGGAACGAGACCCAATTGCCGTTTTCCACCTCCATCGTCCAATTGTTGGTGCCCAACAACGGCGTACCGTCACCTTGCCCCACGTCTTCTACAAACGGCTCGGCACGATAGGCATCCAACAAGGCCTTGATTTCGCCCGTCTTGCCGTACACATTGTCTATGACCAAAATATCTTTCGTATTGTAGCCCAAATCGGCGGTTATCAGGTGCCGCGTTTGCAAGTAAAGGGTCAAAGCCGAAACAAGCATCACCACAGTCACAGCATTCTGCACCACGATGATGACAGGACCATAAACCGTCTTGGTCTTCACCCGCAACGACCCGCGCACAATCTCGATGGGCTGCACTTTTTGAATCATCAAAGCGGGAACAAGCCCGGCAAGGAAACCCAAAAGAAGCACGAATCCAATGACAATCAACACATTGACCGTATTGACCGCTCCGAAAACCGAGATATCGTAGTGCAATAGCTCAGAAGCGGCAGGCGCAAGAGCTTCAGCCAAAAGAACCGCCAAGCCCATCGCCAAAGCACAAAGCACAGTGCTTTCGCCTATCATTTTCAAGAAAATGCCTGCCTTTGTTGCTCCAACGAGCCTACGCGTGGCCATTTCCTTGGCGCGGAAACCGATGAGTGCAGTGGAAAGATTCACATAGTTGAGTATGGCGAACAACAAGAGCATCAGGCACATGGCCAATAATAGGTTCACAAAAAAGCGGTTGCCCAAACTCACAGTGGCTGTATGATCCTGTGCTCCTTCTTTAAGGAAATACACCTCACGCAGCGGGATGATGCGCACCTCGTCATACTGTTGCTTATAAACCCAGAAGTTTTCCTCGCACCAAGCCAAAATGTCGTCGTGGCGAGCCTGCAAATCCGCACCTGGATAAGTCATCACGAAGCAGACACCTCCGCCGACGCCATTGCTCATGCGCTCATTGTTGGCCGGGTTGATAATCGGCATCAAATTGCCATGTCCCAACACATCTGGCGCGTTGATGATGCTGTTGCCGAAGTCTTTGAAAACGCCGCACACCACCATGGGGTAGCCATCGTTTCTTTCAAGTATGATTTGTCGCCCGATGGGGTCTTTGTCGCCGAAATGTGCGTTGGCAAACGCCTCGCTCACCATACAACGGTCACCTGATATTTTCCAATCGGCCTTCGAGCCTTTCACAAGGTCGTAGCTGAACATCTCGAAGAAACACGAGTCCGCGAAGGTGAGGCTACCATAGACGGTCTCGCCGTCAATGCTAAACTCCTCATTGAAAGAATAGTTGCAAACCGCGCACGATTTCTCAATTTCGGGGAATTGGTTGCGCAAGTGCTTGTCTAACCAATAGCCCATATTGAGGCTTTCCTCGTTGGTGATGACAAAAATCCTGTCAGCGTTCTCTTGGAAGGCGTCGGTGGAGAGTTGTTTCTGCACATACACCGCCAAGAGCAGCACGAAGGCCATCGAGATGGTCAAGCCCAAAAGATTGATGAGGGCGTAAAGTTTGTTCCGTTTCAAAAAATTGAAAAATGATTTCATATTGTTGAATTATTGATTGTTTAACTGTTTGTTGAGTTTCCCTTTCAGGGAATGGAGTGCTTGTCTTAGTTATATAGCGGCGGCAAGAACTAGTTGCCAATCTGTAGCGCCACAGGCCGCCGCGGTAAACAAAACTCTAATCTCCATTCCCGCAGGGAATCTTTATTTATCATGCATCCTCATACCAATCCTCGTGCCAAACTTGCAAATCAATAATAATCAACGAAATACAAAAACAACTATTTTACAAAGTGTAAAGTTATTTTACAGTGGTGTAAAGAAACTTTACAGTGTTTCCAACTTGGATTTGAAGCAGGGAGTAATTTATATCTTTCACAAAAATGTGATTTTTTGATAAAAAAATTGTCAGAAAATGTGATTTTTTGACTATTTTTGCAGTAGAAAATGTGATTCAATGCAATGGAACTACTTGAAAGAAAAATAGATAAGTTTCTATATGAATGGAAAAACAATCCTGAAAGAAAGCCTTTGATTGTAAAAGGAGCCAGACAAATCGGGAAAACCGAGTCCATCAGGGCTTTCGGACGAGCTAACTACGAATCGGTCCTGGAGATGAACTTCGTGCTTCAGAAGAAATTCCGCAACATCTTCGACGACGGATACGAAGTGGACCAAATCATCAAAAACATCACTATCCTCGAACCCTCATGGAAGGTTATCCCAAACAAGACGCTGCTGTTTTTCGACGAGCTTCAGAAATGTCCCGATTGCGCCACTTCGCTCAAGTCATTCTGCCAAGATCGACGTTTCGACGTGATTTGCTCAGGCTCGTTGATGGGCATTTATTACGAGGAAATCGAGTCGAATGCAGTAGGCTACAAAGAAGATTACGACATGTTTTCGATGGATTTCGAGGAGTTTCTTTGGGCCAAGGGCTATTCCAAGGAACAGATCGAGGACCTATATGCCCACATGCTTTCGCTAAAGCCTTTTTCCCAACTCGAAATGGACACTTTCATGGGCGTTTTCCGCGACTACATGACGCTGGGAGGCATGCCCGAAGTGGTCAAAAAATATATCGACAATGGCCATTTCGGCGGAACGCTGAAACTGCAACGGCAACTTCTGAAAGACTACGAGGAAGACATCACGAAATACGCCAAGGAAACCGACAAGGCGAAAGTCCTTGCTGTGTATAACCACATCCCGACATTTCTGGCGAAAGAGAACAAGAAATACCAAATCACGAAGATTGCCAAGGGTGCACGAAACAGGGAATACATTGGAGCCGTGGATTGGCTGAAAGAGGCTGGAGTTGTCAATGTGTGCTATTGCTTGAACAATGTGGAACTGCCATTGAAAGGCAACTACGACACCGAATGTTACAAAATCTATTACCACGACACAGGGCTTTTGATAGCTTCTCTTGACGAAGAAGCTCAAGATGACCTTCGCACCAACAAAAACTTCGGTACATACAAAGGTGCCATCTACGAGAACGTTGTCGGTGAGATGCTGCGGAAATCGGGATACGAGCAGCTGTATTACTACAAGCACGACAGCCCCGCTATCGAAATGGATTTCTTCGTAAGGGATGCCGACTCGCTGATTCCCGTCGAGGTGAAGGCCAAGGACGGAGCCACAGCCTCGTTGAACAACCTCATCAAATGGGACTCTTACCCCGAAGTGAATTACGGCATCAAATTCGGGTATAAGAATATCGGCTGGAACGGCAGTTTCTACACTTTCCCTTACTTCCTCGCATTTTTGTTGAAGCGTTTCCTAAAAGAGAAATAATACTACTCCTTCTTCAACGCCGTCACCGGATTCACCCGCGCCACCGAGACGATTTGCCAAAGCACCGAACCGATGGCAATCACAAACGACAGCGCCACCGTGACCACGAAAATCCACGGGTGCAAGTCGATGCGATAGGCGAAGTCCTCCAAATAGCGCTTGCAGAGCCACACCGCCACGGGAATGGCAATCGCGTTGGCAATCAGTATCATAATGATGTATTCCCTCAAGTTGCGGCGAATCTCGCTCTGCATCGTGCCGCCAAACACCTTGCGGATGGCGATGGTCTTCTCGCGCTCAGAGGCGAAATGGGTGCTCATGGCCACCAAGCCCAGCAATGACAGGATGACCGAAACCGCCATAATCAGTTCGATGAGACGCATCTGACACCTTTGCTTATCATATTGCTTGGCAATAACGTTCTCCACGAAATCGTTGTAATCAGGCTCCATGTAGACGCCAAACACCTTTTCGCAGTGTTTCTTGTAGACCGCATCGATGGCGTGCTTGGCTTCACGGTGGTCGCCAGCAACCTCAATCAGCAGATGGGAATCTGGGTTCCAACCGCCATTGCCATATACAAGTACATAGTCTTCATCGGTCACATGCAAGGCATCCTGCATCTTGAAGTCGGCAATCACTCCGCATACTGTATTGCCTATGGTGTGCTTTTGCCACATTGTGATAGTGTCCATATTGTAGTCGCCGTATGGCAAGCCCGTCATGCCCGCAGCGGTGGTTTCGGTAATCCAGAAACCATGGGCATCGGTGTTTCCAAAACGATCCTTCACCTCAAAACCAAACATACGGAAAGCCACCGTATCGCAATTAAGGATTGGAACGTAGGTCTTCGGCTCGGTTTCATGGAGTTTTTTCAAACCAAATCGCATACTCATCACGCCAGGAATGCTTTGTGCCGATGCCAATTCCTTCACGCAAGGCAAAGCCCTCAATTCTTCTACAAAGGCTTCCTTTTCATCGGTGTAATCAAGGTCGGAACCCAAGAAATAGAGGTTTTCCACGTTCAATCCCGTTGAGCGGTCTTCCATGTGGTGCATTTGGAGTTCCATCGTCAACACAAGGGCGATGAGCACGATGGCAATGACGTTCTGCACCACGATGAACACCTTCGAGAGCACGGTGCGGTTACGGAAACGGAAGGTGCCTCGCACCACATCGATGGGCTGGGCTTTGGCAATGATGGCCGCAGGTAAGATGCCAGCCAGCAACGACACCACTATCACAATCAGAAGATAGGCGACGAGGTAAGGCAAACTGAAAGGTATGGAAATCGCCACATCTGACTGCAACAGCTGGTTGACGGTAGGGGTAAGAGCATAGGCTATGGCCAGCCCCACGACGAAACTGAACAAAGTGAAAACAAACGCTTCGCCAAGAAACTTCCAAACGATGTCGGACTTCTGCGCCCCAACCAGACGCCTCGAAGCCATTTCCTTGGCACGTTTCCCGACCAAGGCGACATTCAGGTTGATGTAGTTCAGCAAGGCCGAAATGAGCAGCAACAACCCAATGACTATCATCGTGCGAAGCATCGAACGGTCGCCTTTTTGCAAGCCCGTGTATGCCGGAGCAAAGAATAGTTCGTCAAAGCGGACCATCGAAAGCTCTTCCATCGTTGGACTATTGGAAAACTGCACATCACAGAGTGCCTGCAGTTTCTCGCCTAACTCTTCTCGGTCCACATCGGGGCGCACCTTGATGAAAGTGCCGATGTTAGCCCAATGGTTGAAAGCGTTGTCTCGATAACTCTGGATGGCATACGACTGCGCATGTTCATAGTTCATCATCACATCGAAATCGGGAAGCAAAGAGCTGCCTTTGTCGGAGATGACACCTACGATATGCAACGTGTCGTCTTGAATAATCAACGGTTGTTCGGCTGATGCTTCATTGAGTTTCTTGGCCAGCTTTTCGGAGACGAAGGCCGCATTGCGTTCCGAAAGCATCCCAGGATCGCCTTCTTTAAGTGTCACGGAGAACATATCGAAGAATTCCACATCGCAGACAAGCAACGTACCTACAAAGTTTTGATCACCGACATGAATCAATTGGTCTTGCACGAACTGGAAATGCGACACCGCTTCCAACTCGGGCAGTTTTCCGTCGAAGACCTCTTTCATACCGTAGCAGTTAATCATATCTTTGTTTCCCAGGGCATAGATCGAGATCGGAAGAGCGGTTCAGCAGGAATGCCGAGACCGATCTC
>CALEMB010000041.1 GCA_937902805.1 uncultured Bacteroidales bacterium | reverse complement strand
CGGCCCTTCGACGAGCTCAGGGACCTTAGCCTTCCATTTACACCAACCGCACAATCTCCCCAACAATCGCCCGAGAATACGCATTCGCCACCTCGGCGATGAATTTGCCGAAGTCGACACGGGCGTTATGGTCGGCGGTGTCGCTGATGGTGCGGATGACGGTGAAGGGCGTGCCGAATTCCAGGCACACCTGCGCCACAGCAGCGCCTTCCATCTCAACGCATTTTACGTCAGGTAACAGGGAAAGGATCTCGTCCCGCTTCTCGATACTGTTGATGAACTGGTCGCCGCTGGCAACGTCACCGTAATAAAGTTTCGGATTGAGGTTAAACTCCTTGACGGTCTCCTCGCCCACCATGTTCACCACACCTTTATCAATAAGGTTGCTGACGGCGCGACCTGCCAATTCGGTCAGGGCGGAATCGCTGTCCACATAAACGCGGTTCAGCAGCGGCAACTCAAAACGCGAGATGATGGGGCGGGCATCCAAGTCGTGCTGTACAAGGCGCTTGGAAATCACGATATCGCCCACCTTCAGCCCATCGGCCAAAGCACCCGCAGTACCGATGAAAAAGAGGTCGGTGACGCCGAACTCCTGGATTAATAAGGTAGCTGTAATCGTCGCCGCCACCTTGCCCCATTTGGAGAAGGCCACCACGCAGCGTACGTTACCGATTTTTCCCACGACGAACTCACGGTTCGCAATTTTCACAGTGGTCTTGTCTGTCAGCAAGGCTTTCACTTCGTCAATTTCTTGCGCCATAGCGCCAAGTATTCCAATGTTTCTAGTCATAATGTTCATTTTCTGGATTGCTTCGTCGTACCTCCTCGCAAAGACGCAAAGCGTGTCCATGTCATTGCGAGGCACGAAGCAATCCATATTATTTTTCTGGTTGCAAAAATAAAAAATCTTACCTTTGCAAAAATTTATAGAATGAAGAAGATTTGCATTTTTTGTGGTAGCAGCATGGGCTTCGACCCGATTTACAGGGAAAAAGCCGCTGAATTGGGTCGTGTTTTGGCCGACAACGACTGCGAGCTGCTCTATGGTGGCGGCAACGTGGGACTGATGAACATCATCGCCGAGGTGATGAAACAACGCCACTGCAAAATCGTTGGCTCCATCACGCAACACCTGTTGGACATGCGGGTGGGTCGCCCCGACATCGACGAGCTGATTGTAGTGGAGACTATGGCCGAGCGGAAAAAGATCCTCGAAGATATGGCCGATGCCTTTATCGCTATGCCAGGCGGCGTGGGCACCATGGATGAGTTTTTCGAGGTGATGGTCCTCAGCCAACTGCGCGTCTTCGACAAGCCCGTCGCCCTCTTCAACGTGAACGGCTACTATGACGACATCGTCCGTTTCCTCGAACGCGCCACCAAGGAAGGCTTCATCCACAGCGAACACGCCAACAACATCATCGTCAGCGATGACCCGAAGGCCCTGCTGGAAGGGATTGAACGCTTTGAACCTGTCCAAATCACGAAATGGGTTCATGATCTTAAGAAACAAATAAATAACTAAGGTCCCTGAGCTTGTCGAAGGGCCGACCAATAGAATGACGGTGCTTCGATCCTTCAACAAGCTCAGGACTCAGCAACCTGCTAACTGAACAACTGAACAACTACAAACTGAACAACTGATATGATAATCATAGGAATCACAGGAACACTAGGCGCCGGCAAAGGCACCATCGTCGACTACCTTGTCAAGGAGAAGGGCTTCGTACATTACTCCGTGCGGGCCTATATCACCGAAGAATGCCAACGTCGTGGCCTCGAGGTGAACCGCGACACCCTCACCCTCGTCGGCAACGACCTGCGCGCGGCACATTGCCCGAGCTACATCACCGACCAGCTCTTCGAGCGCGCCAAGGCCGAAGGCAAGAACGCCATCATCGAGAGCGTGCGCACACCGGGCGAAATACACTCGTTGCGTGAAAAGGGCGAGTTCTACCTCTTCGCCGTCGATGCTGACAGGAAAATCCGTTACGACCGCATCTATCTGCGTGGCTCCGAGACCGACCACATCGACTTCGACACCTTTGTGGCCAACGAGGAACGTGAGATGAGCGCCACCGACCCCAACAAGCAGAACCTTGGCGCATGCATCAAGGAAGCCGACTTTGTGTTCATGAACGACGGCTCCATCCCCCAACTGCACCAACAGGTGGAGAAGGTGCTGACGCAACTGCATGTGCGCCCGTCGTGGGACGACTATTTCCTCAACCTCGCCGACACCGTCAGCGAGCGCGCCACCTGCAACCGCGGCCGCAGTGGCTGTGTTATCGTCAAGGACAAGCAAATCCTGGTGACGGGTTACGTCGGCTCGCCACGTGGACTGCCGCACTGCGACGACGTGGGACACTTGTTCCGCAAGACCATCCACGAAGACGGCAGCGTCACCCAGCACTGCGTGCGCACCGTCCACGCCGAGCAGAACGCCATCTGCCAAGCCGCCAGAAGAGGCATCGCCTTGGATGGCAGCACCTTATACTGCCGCATGACCCCCTGCCGCACCTGCGCCATGCTCATTATCAACTGCGGCATTGAGCGCGTGGTGTGCGAACGCCGTTACCACGACGGTGCCGAGACTGAGGAGATGTTCAAGACCGTGGGCATCAAGCTGGAGTACAAATACGATGAAGTGCAGCAATACGAAGGTCAACGCTGCGATAATACCAATCCGATCAAATAACAACATAAAACATAATCAGCATTTACCAAAGCATTTTGGTCTGATTTTTGCACATACCATCTATTTGGCAAAACTGTTTTAGACTATAAAAACATCAAATCATGAAAAAAACACTGATTATCGCATTGTGTTGCTTCGCAGTAGCCTTTGCGTCGTGCAAGAAAAAACCCATTGACCCGCCCCCAGTCGACCCAACTCCCTCTGAAGATGTGAACTACGCTCCCAACTATGTTGGCGACTACAATGGCAGCTACGCCTTCGACATCACTTCGATGAACAACCAACCTCAAACCTTGAGTTTCCTTATGGACAACATCGTCATGAACATCGTTGAAGGCTCGGAGAGCAACACCATTACGGCTACGGTGACTGTCGACAACGAGACCCGCCAGACCACTGGAACGACCACACAAGAAAAAATCAATTTCGACTTCGTACACCTGACCATCGACAAACCCGACCAAGGCTACAAGTTCGCTTTGGACCTCAAGATGGAAGGCACCAAGGCTGAAGGTAACACCATGAACATCACCGGTAACTTCACCGGTGACGGCGAATTCTTCTTCGGTGGTGTCAACAATGTCCTTGAAGAAGTGTCGGGCACCCTCAGCGGAGAATTAGTAAAACAACAACCAAATCAATAACAACATGAAAAAAAGCATTTTGTTCATGGCTTGCTGCATCGGCCTGATGCTGTTTGCCAGCTGTAAGAAAACCGTTCAACCTACCATCACTGTCAACTCCGAACCCGGATACATAAGCCAAGGCTCAGAGGTGTTCACCGGTGACCAATTGCTCGTTGGCTTCAACATGACTGGCGAAAGCCTCATCCAAATCATGATCATTGCCGAGCAGAACGGCGCCGCCCTCTTCACGCACTCCGAACCGCTTGACAACGTGGCGAGCTTTTCCTACTCAAAGACCTTCACCCTTGATGCCACCGGCACCGTCACCATCAGAGGTACTGTCACCGACGCCAAGGGCAACACTGCCACGAAGAGCTTCGACATTCACATGAACGAGAAGCCCAACGCCAAGTTTGTGGGGCATTACGAAGGCAACATCCTCTTCTCCGGCACCGCCAACCTCAGCGTCACCGGCTTAGACCCCATGAGTGAGACTTTGACAAACGAGCCTTTCCCCACCGTCGTCGACATCGTCCCTGGTGAGAGCATCATTGAGGTAATAACCACCATAACCATCAACGACCAGCAGAGCACGGTGAAAGGCACCGTCGAAGGTAACAAGGTCGTCTTTGAAGCCGTCAACGACACTTTCGTCTACACTTACGAATACCAAGGCCTCAGTTTTCCCATCCCGGTTGACATGACTTACGCCATCACTGGTTTGCTCAACGACAACCTGCTCGGCATCGAAGGCACCTGCAGAGGCAGAGGCGAACTCAATCTGGCACTATTCAATATTCATGGCACCGTCGATATGGAAGGCACACTCGGTGGCAGTTTGAATAAGACTAGATGAATGTAACTATACTGGTAGAGACGGTGCATGCACCGTCTCTACATATGAAAAACGGATGACCTGGTCATCCGTTTTTCATGTGTAGCGGGGGAAGGATTCGAACCTCCGACCTCCGGGTTATGAGCCCGACGAGCTGCCTCTGCTCTACCCCGCATCGTGTCAAAAATCTCGGTCAGCGAAATAATTTCGTCCCGAAATCGGCTGCAAAAATAATAATTTTGTTTCTTTGCAAGGCGAAAATCAGGAAAAATTTTTCATCATGACCCATAAAGCAGGCTATGTCAACATCATAGGACGCCCCAACGTGGGCAAGTCCACCCTTATGAATCAGCTCGTTGGAGAGAAAATCTCCATCATCACCTCGAAGGCGCAGACCACGCGCCACCGCATCCTCGGCATCGTCAACGGCGACGACTTCCAAATCGTCTTCTCCGACACGCCCGGCATCATCAAGGACCCGGCCTACAAGATGCACGAGGTGATGAACCAGTTCGTCAACGTCGCCCTCATCGACGCCGACCTCATCCTTTTCGTGGTCGACATCACCGACAAAAAGATTGAGGAAAAGACCGTCGAACGGCTGAAAACCACCAACATCCCTGTCTTCGTGCTCATCAACAAGATCGACCTTTCCACTCAGGAACAGGTCGAACAAGCTGTGGAGCAATGGCGCGAGATCCTGCCCAACGCCACCGTGTTCCCGCTGTCGGCACAATACAACGCCAATGTGGAGTTCATCTTCAAGCAAATCCTGGAGAAACTGCCCGAGTGCCCGCCTTACTTCCCCAAGGACGAACTCACCGACCGTTCGATGCGCTTCTTCATCACCGAAATCATCCGTGAGAAGATTCTGCTCAACTACCAGCAGGAAATCCCCTACTCCGTGCAAGTCGAGGTGGAAAGCTACGAGGAGACCGAGCACCGCATCCACATCCGCAGCGTCATCTATGTGGCCCGCGACTCACAGAAGGCCATCATCATCGGCAAAGGGGGCAGCGCCATCAAGAAGCTCGGGATGCAGGCCCGCACCGACATCGAGGAATTTACTGGAAAGAAAATCTTCTTGGAGCTGTTCGTAAAAGTCGACAAAGACTGGAGAGACAACGAAGCCGAACTGAAGCGGTTTGGGTACGAGGCATAATACAGCTATTATTTCTTCCCGAACAATTCAGAATGTGAGCCTAATCTGACCAACTCGATGATATCGCGCTTCTGGTCGAACCAAATTAAGAGGAAATCGCCTTGAATATGGCATTCGATGCATCCGTTGTATCTGCCATGAAGCGGATGTGGATAATACTCGGTGGGAATGGGTTGCTCGTTTTGAATGAGTTTCAGTAATGCTGTAAGATCGGCCAGTTTCTTAGGCTGATGCTTATACCGCTTCAAATCCTTCCGATATTGCGTAGTGGGTTGCAACGTTTTCATTCCTCGTCCTCATTAAGAATGTCATTCAGCATCTCGTCGACGTCGGTGTAAACCTTGTTCATGTTACGACCCGACATTGCCTCTTCTATCGCAGCTTTGGTGACTTCATTAGGCTCGTTGTAATAATAGTCCAATAGCAGGCTCTCCAAAAAGTTATTGAGTGTCCTGTTTGTTCTTTCGGCATCCTGTTTCATGAAATCCAGCAAGTCAGTTCTCAGACGGAAAGAGGTTTGTTTTCTTTGGATTGTTGTTGCCATAATAACTTAGTATTGCTTTAATTAGGTGCAAAAGTAATACAAATAACTTGAATTGTGATACAAATTTGACAAAATTCTCTCGAAAATCTCCATAATTGCTTGCAAATCCCTACCTTTGCAGCCGATTTCAAATTCAAAGCATTATGTCAAACATTGTAGCAATAGTGGGGAGACCCAATGTGGGAAAATCGACGCTCTTCAACCGTCTGCTGAAGCAGCGCATGGCCATCGTGGAAGAGACCAGCGGCGTAACGCGCGACAGGCATTACGGCAAGAGCGACTGGAACGGAAAGGAATTCACCGTCATCGACACTGGCGGTTATGTGGTGGGGTCGGACGACATTTTTGAAGAAGAAATCCGCAAGCAGGTGGACCTGGCCATCGAAGAGGCCGATGTCATCGTCTTTGTGGTGGACGGTCGCGAAGGCGTTCACGTCCTCGACGAAGATGTGGCGGTCATCCTGAGACAACAAAAGAAGCCCGTCCTACTGGCGGGTAACAAGATAGACGAGCCAAGCAAAGAGGTCTTGGCCAGCGAGTTCTACGCCCTCGGTCTGGGCGAGCCATTCCCGATGTCGGCTATGACCGGCACAGGCTCTGGCGAACTGCTGGACAAGGTCTGCGAACTGCTGCCTTCAGATACGACAGATTTCGACACCGACCTGCCGAAGTTTACCGTGGTGGGACGACCCAATGTCGGCAAATCATCCTTGATCAATGCTTTCCTTGGCACCGACAGACATATTGTCACCGATATCGCAGGCACAACGCGCGACGCCAACTACACCCGTTATAATGCCTTCGGTATGGAATTTATGCTCGTCGACACGGCGGGACTGCGCAAGAAAAGCAAGGTGGAGGAAGACATCGAGTTTTACAGCGTGCTGCGTTCCATCCGCGCCATCGAGGACTGCGACGTTGCTATCCTTATGCTCGACGCCCAGAACGGCTTCGAGGCCCAGGACATGAACATCCTGCGCCTCATCGAGAAGAACAAGAAAGGCTTGGTGATGGTCGTCAACAAGTGGGACCTCGTGGAGAAAGACTCCAACACGCACAAGGCTTACGAGGAGCTGATTCGTTCCAGGACGGCACCCTTCACCGACTACCCCATCATCTTCACCTCGGCCATCAACAAGCAACGTATCTATAAGGTGCTGGAGACCGCTCACAAGGTCTACGAAAACCGTGAGCGCCGCATCCCCGTCCGCGAGTTGAACGACAAGATGCTGGAAATCATCAACTCCGTGCCGCTGCCGACGGCTTCGCGCGGACGTTTCCTGAAGATCAAGTACATCACCCAGCTGAAGAGCATCGCGCCACAGTTCATCTTCTTCTGCAACCTGCCCAAGGATGTGAAAGAGAACTACAAGCGCTTCTTGGAAAACAAGATCCGTGAGACATGGGATTTCAATGGTGTGCCGATCCAGCTTATCTTCAAGGAAAAGTAATGGCCGAAGAAGAAAACATCGTCCGGATGGACAAATGGCTATGGGCTGCGCGCTTGTTTAAAACGCGTTCGTTGGCGGCTGATGCCATCAAAGGCGGCAAGGTGAAGGTGGACGATAGCCCCGTGAAGCCCTCGCGCGAGGTGAAGGCGGGCGACGTCATCCAGGTGCAGATTGACCAATTGCACAAAGTGGTGCAAGTGAAGACCGTCATCAAGAACCGCGTCTCTGCCAAGCAGGTGCCTGAAGTCTACAACGACCTCACGCCCAAGGAAGAATACGAGCGCATCGAGTTTATGCGCGCCTACAAAGCCGAATGGCGCGACCGCGGAGCAGGTCGTCCGACGAAGAAAGAAAGACGCATGATTGAGCGGATGAAAGACGAAATGTAACATGAAGAAACTGTTACTGATTACATTTCTGTTTGCCGCAACGCTTCCCGTTTCAGCACAAAACTTTTGGCAAAGCTTCTATTACGAACCCGGATTCGATTTCGGACACTACACCCCGTTCAGCGATAAGCATAAATACATCGCCGATTATCATCATTACGGCTTCGATCTGCGCCTAGGGAAAGGCCATCAAGGCCTCCTGATCGGCTATACCCACAACACGCTCGACAGCGTCATCTACTACACCCACGAAGGCAACCGATACGGTCCCATCGGGGAGTGTTTTTCCTTGGCTTATTTCGTGGACGACCATATCTATAAGGGAAAGCGATGGTCGTTCGACTTCGACATCATCTTTGGTGCTGACCTATGGACACGCCATGGTAACGAGATGTTGGGTTCCGCCTTGAACTTCCACGTCAGCTTCGATTTGGGTCCGACGATTCGCCTCAGCGACCAATTGGATGCCGCCATTCGTTACGGATATTACCATTCTTCCAATGGTGCCACCTTCCTTCCCGACAACGGCATCAACAGCCATTTCCTAAGGCTGGCGCTACGCTATCATCCCAACGGACAAACAGAGGTCATTCAACCTGACAACCAGCCCTTCAAAAAGAAGAATAATTTTATGATTTCGGAAGGCATCGGATGGCTCCAAACCTATACCCGATTGGAGGGTCAGCTACCTAACGAGACTCCATTTTTCATTGGCAACACCTTGCGTTTCGGCTTTTCAAGACAGTTCCATCCGCGTTTCCGCTGGGATGTCGCCATAGATCTATTATGGACTGACGAAACCCGTTATTGTCATCAACTTGCCAACGAGCCATATAGTTTCTGGAACTCAACCCATCTGGCTGCCTCTGCGGACTTTGAAGTCCTTTTTGGACGCTTCGCATTTTGTGCTGGAGCGGCCTACTACCTATATCACGGATCAAAACTTCTCCCCGAGTTTTACACGCCCTATTACGAACGCGTCGGCTACAAGTTTTACTTAGGTGAAAAACGAAATCATTTCATTGGGACCTTCATGAAGATCCACTTAAATTCCATCGACTACATCGAATGGACTTACGGATTGTTGTTTTAGTCTGCTGGGCGAATCAAACGCACTGAACATCCCACGCACCGTTCTTCGCCAAGCTCTATCACGCTGTTGCGCGAGAATCGCAAGTGAAACGCCAAGAAAGGATCCTCTTCAGAAATACTCGACCAATAGTACCCTATTTCATTAACATCTCGGACTTGGTTTTCACCGCCCCAATAAGTAGAGTAGTACGGGCTCATTTCATGTAGTTGGTACTCTGTGTGTCGAATATCCCTTTTACCGGCGGTAGGCAAGAACACACAACCAACAAATTCAAGGGATTTCCAACCTGAAATGGTACACTGTGTGGTCCAACTGCTTTGGTTGTTGATAGTGCCAAATGTAATGCCCATTGGATTGGCTTCGGCGTTTGATGTCGGACCCACATAGTCGTCAGGGAACAGAATGATACCGTTCACCGGTGTTCCGTCGGTGTTGATGGTCGCCTCTGTGTATCTGGCATTTGCAACGCCATTAATGGTTGTGCTGGTGGCTCTTGTGTTGAACAGATACCCCCATTCGTCTATTGTCGGCGTGCGCCATGTGTCGTAGCCGCCAAGCGATGCGGCAGCTTCGCCCCAGTCTTTTGCCAGAGGCTCATTCTCATATACGCCGTATTGACGAAAACGATTACTTGAATTGCAAATGCCATAAGGAGTCACTACATTGGTAACTTGAGAATGCGGCCAATAACTAGAATAATCATTGTATGAGGCTCCAACCCATCCGAACAGGTCAACAGTGCCGGCGGTCGTGACACAATCGTAGCCTACAACAGTGTTGGCGACTGCATCACCGACACAGTCGTATTGGTGTTCGGCAAACCGCCATGTGTATGACGAAGTGTTGGCTTCGGCGAATACAGCCTGCAGGTTGCCCGGCGAGAAACAGACTTGTGTGTTGGGTGCCACGCTGAAACGGGAGTCGCTTGACGTGCCAGGGGTGAGGGTTACGTCACTGACATCGTCGTCATAGTATCGGTCGGCCGTTATTTCCGGAATAGGCACGATTGCATTTTGGAAGCCATCACAACTCAGTTGTGCAAGAACCGCACGCTGCGGCAGAACAATTGCCCATTTCTCGGTGTTGCTTTCGGCATGAAGCTTTATCTCTCCGTAGCTTGTCTCTGTCTCTGGGAATGTGAATGGATTGGCTGTGATGGGAGTGCCAGCGTCTGTATCGTAGTTGACACTAACATCGACATTGACGACGTTTTTCATGTTATGTAATGTGACGGTGTTGGCAGTGCCCGCTCCTTCAATAGGGATTTTCATAATGGCGCAATAGATGTCAAGTGTTGCGCTGTAGGATGCTGTTTCTTCGGAGTACATGTTTGTGGAGTGTCCGTAAGCAATCACGGGGTATTTACTCGTCTGGTCTTTGATATCCACGGTAAAATTATCATATGAATGACCACCTTTTAAACCTTTTGGTAGCTTTTTACTCGTATCGAAGTTACCCACAAAGTAGAAATGCAGGTAGTCGCCTGAATAAACTATGAGTCTGCCGCAGAATTTGCCATCTTGGTATTCCAGATATCCGCGATATGCTCCTTTGTTACTCACATAGAGCTTGTCGCCCTCTTCAAAGTCCACAGTGGCGTACCCTTCAGGCGCATTCGGATTGACGATTGCCCTTAATCCTTTGCTGCCGCCATTTACCTCAACGGTGATGTACACGCCTTCGTTCGGGTCCAGTTCTTCCAGCTCCTCTGTTTTTTCCTTCTTGCATTGCGCGAGGCCAAGCAACAGAAGACCGGCCATCAGCATCGTTCCAATCCGTTTCATTGCCCGTCCTCCTTTTTCTTTAGTGCCACATAGCCAAGCCCTGCGCCAATCAGGATGGCGATGCCGCTGCCGAGCGGGGCTTCGGATTGGCCGATGCCGTTTATGGTGATGCCGGTAGGGTCGCTTGAAGAACCATTAACATTAGCATAAGTATATGATACACCTCCTACTCTTAATAGCGATTCCTCTTGATACGAACCCGCACTTGCAGAAGATGGACCAAAGCCGAAGAGTCCGCCGCCGTCTTGTGCGTTGAGATTGTTGACCGTCAGCATCATGGCCGCCAGTCCGATGGAAAACACGAGGGTTTTCATAGTTTTCTTTTTATACATCACTGTATTTTGCTATTTTTCGGGCTGCAAAAGTACAAAAAAAAGAATCAAAACAATTTGATAATTAAAATTTTACATAAAAAAATCCCGCCAAAGACGGGATTTTTCACTTTTGACATCATCTGGATTGCTTCGCTACGCTCGCAATGACGTATGACGTTACACCATCAGCGCGCCAACCAATCCCAAGATTGCGTAGAACTCAGGAAGAGCAGCGTAAATCAAGGTGTTGGTGAATACATTGTGGCCCTGGCTCACGCCGACGATACCGTTGGCGCAAACCTGACCTTGACGGATGGCTGAGATCATGCAGACCAAGCCCACGCAGAGGCCCACACCGAAGATGACGAGACCTTGCGTCGGGTCAGCCTTCAGCTTGCCCAGCAGCATGAAGAAAGCCACGAAGCCGTAGATACCTTGAGTGGCCGGCAGTGCCGACAGCACCATGAAATTGCCCGATGCCTCGGGACGTTTCTTGAGGCCGCCTTCAGCAGCGTTGCCCGCCGTCGAAGTGCCGATTGAACTTCCGATACCTGCCAAGGCCAACACGAGGCCGAGACCGAGATAACCTAAGATTGTTGCTAACATAATGTTGATTGTTTATTTGTTGAATTGTTTAATTGTTGATTATCGTTTTATGACTCGGGACTTCGGGACGCGGGACACGAGACTTTGTTCGTCCCGCGTCTCGTGTCTTGTAGTCTCGCGTCCTATGTCTTTAAAGGATGATATATACGGCCCGAGCCTTCGTAACCGGAGTTCTTGAAGAACTCAAGGAAGTTGAGTCGCAAGGGATGCACGAAAGCACCCAAGACGCACATGGCGACGTTCAGGACGTGGCCAACAACGACGATGAGGATGAAGAAGATCCAGTTGACACCACCGTCGCCCAAAGCCTGCACACCGATGGCATTGAAAGCCTCACCGAGTTTGGCACCCGCCAAACCCAAGGCATACAGACGCAGGTAACTCAACACGTCACCGAGCAAGCCTGTGACCGTGTTGTAGGTCTCCCACAAACCCGAGCCCACATTGAGCAAAGGATTGCGGTGCAGGTCATTGAGGAAGAAAATGCCCAAAGCCGACACACAGCCGAGGACAATGACAATCCACTTCGTCACCGTGTTGTCGATGACACCAATCAGGACGAGACCGCCCACGATGACGCCGCCCACGATGAGCAAAGTCCAGCCCCAAGTGCCCAAGGAGTTGGCAAAGCCCTTCACCTTGGTGGTCTGGTAGGTCTTCACAATCAAGGCGAGACAGATGTGAACGATACCGACGAGTAACGCCAGCACCATCGTGCCGTCATAACCCGCAATTTGCGAGGGTAGCATGATGTTTTTCACGCCCTCAGGGAGCCAGCTCCATTGGAGCATATCCACCGAGAAGAACGTGTGGAAGAAGAATCCCACCACGGTGGTGGCGATACCCAAAGTGACACCCAAAGGCGCAATGTTGCCCAACATCTTTTTCAGTCCAAAACTTGCCAGAATGAGCACCAGGCCATAGCCCATGTCGCCCATGCAGAAGGCAAAGAACAGCATGAAGAAGATGGAGATGAACACCGTCGGATCAAACTCGTTGTACTTCGGACGACCGTACATGTCGGTCAGCAGCTCAAACATCGAAACGAACTTGTTGTTCTTCAGCTTGATGGGCGGGTTGTCTTCCGCCTTGGCTTTGTCCACCAGACAGAAGACATTCTCCTTTTCCAACATATCGTGCAAAGCAGGCTCACTTTCGGCAGGGGCAAAGCCTTCGAAGACAGTGATATAGTCCTCCGCAGCCTTCTCACCTGCCACGTTGGCCAGATGCAGGTCGAGTTTCGACAAAGTCTTGTCCAACTCAGCTTGAATCACAGGCTCATGCCATTTCAGTTGTGACAAGCGTTGTTCTTTCTGCTTCACCTGATCTTCCAAGTCGGTAATCTGCTGCTCGATGGCAGCATAGTCTTTCTCGGGAGCGGGAAGCTCCTTCAAGGGAATTTCGTAGTCTTCACTATCGGAGACCACCACAAAATAGCTATAGCCACCGATGTTGGAGATTTCGCTCAGCGCGTATTGCTCCTTCCATGCGGGGTCGATGGCCTTTGCCTTGTAGAAATGCAGCTTCAAACCGTTTTCCTTGAGGCGGTCGAAGCTCTCGGCATCGAACTGCCCCCAAGGCACCAACTCGTCGGCCTCCTTGCGGAGTTGCGGCAGTTGGGCTTCGAGGACTTCCTTGTCGTGCAAGGTCTCCATCACCTCCACAGCGAAGTCGGTAGGCTTCTGTCCCGGGTCGTCAGCCTTCTCGACGGCTTTCAAGGTCGACAAGGCCTTGCGATAGATATCGGCACGGGCCGACAGCTTCTCCGACTGCTCGTCAACGGGTTTCAACGAACGGGTGATGTCCACCATACCCACCGTTTGAAGTTTCTCGAGGAAAGCATTGGCATCGCCGCTCATGAGGATGAAATCATATTTCGTCATTTCAGTTACCATGATCTACCTCCTCTTCTTCAATGTGTTTGTTTTTCACGATTTTCTGGGAAGCTTTGTCGAGATTCTCCGCGTCTTCCATATATCGCTTAATCTTACGTATGGCTTCGTTATAGCCAGGAATCTGTACCTTCTCGTAAAGATTGACCTTCTGGGTGGTCTTCTTGCGCTGGTAGTCGAGGATGCGGCTCACCTCGGTATAGACCTCCGACTCGATGCCGAGTTGGGCGAGGTTCTTGAGGATTTGCACACCGTCGGCATACCACATCGGCTTGGTAAACAGGTTGATGTCCTTCACGTCGAAGAGCACCTCCTCCAAAGCCGGCGTTGGCACACCTGCAATCTTTACGGTCTTCAGTTTCACATCAGTCACGGAAATCAGTCCTGGCTCAAATTCATTCCAAAGCCGGGCCATATACTCATACGATTTGAGTTCGGCCTCTAACTGTGCGACAAGACTTTCCGAACGCTGCTTGGCTTTCTTCACCTCAAGGCGCAGGGCACTCTCCTTGCTCTTCAACGTGGGAAGTGCTCTCACTCGCGTCTTGAGCTGCTTGTTCAGCTCGTTCAACGAAGTCTTGTTGTATTGAAATTTGATGGCCATGACTTATGCCTTTTCTTTCCAGTATTTTTGAATCAATGCTTCCTTCAGACCCGTTTCGGCTTTAGTGAAATACTTGCCGAACAACTCCCAAGCGGTGTCAAGCATCTCGGTAATCGAAATGTTGACATCGATGGCAAGCAGTCGCGTGGCGTATTCCTTGGCGTAGTCGAGGCAGCGCAGGTCGTAATCGCTCAGGTCGAAGCCGTTCTCCAACTTGGTCTTGGCGTTGGCGGCATCGGCATAGAGTCGCACCGAGGTGTTCATCACGGCACTGTGGTCCTCACGGGTCTTCTTGTTCTGCACATGTTGTTTCAGACGCGAAAGCGAGCGGAACGGGTCGACGATGACCTTGCCCGAGTCGGGGTCGGCACGGAGGAACAACTGTCCCTCGGTGATGTAACCCGTATTATCCGGAATGGCGTGGGTGATGTCGCCATCGTTCAGTGTCGTCACAGCAATGATGGTGATGGAACCGCCCGAAGGAAGTTGCACGGCCTTTTCGTAAATCTTGGCCAAGTCGGAGTAGAGCGAGCCAGGCATGGAGTCCTTGGAAGGAATCTGGTCCATACGGTTCGACACGATACTCAGAGCATCAGCGTACAAAGTCATATCGGTGAGCAGCACCAGCACCTTCTCGTTCTTATCGACGGCGAAATATTCCGCTGCCGTCAAAGCCATATCGGGAACCAACAGACGCTCGACAGGCGGCTGGTCGGTGGTGTTCACGAAACTGACAATCTTATGCAGGGCACCTGCGCTCTCAAACTCGTTCTTGAAGAACAGGTAGTCGTCGTTGGTCAGACCCATGCCGCCAAGGATAATCTTATCCACATCGGCGCGAAGGGCCACCATGCTCATCACCTGGTTATAAGGTTGGTCGGGGTCGGCGAAGAAAGGAATCTTCTGGCCCGAGACCAAGGTATTGTTCAAGTCGATGCCAGCGATACCCGTTGGAATCAGTTCTGAAGGCATGCGACGTTTGTAGGGGTTCACGGAGGGACCGCCAATTTGGCGTTTCTCGCCTTCCACGGCCGGACCGCCGTCGATAGGCTCACCGTATGCGTTGAAGAAACGACCTGCGAGGTCGTCGCTCACATTCAGGGTCGGGGGCTCGCCAAAGAAGGTCACTTCAGCATTGGTCGGGATATTTTCTGTGCCACCAAACACCTGCAAGGTGACAGCGTTATCCTTGATTTTCACCACCTGTGCCAAACGACCTGCCACAAAGGCCAGTTCATCGTTGGTCACGCCTTGTGCCTCAAGGGTCACAGTGGCTTTGGTGATGGCACTCAGCTTCGTATAGATGCGTTGAAAGGCTTTCTCACTCATGTTTCAGTTCCTCCTTAAGCTGGTTCAAATATTTGTTGAATTCTTCCGACTCGTATTCCGAGTAGTTCATCTGACGGCAAATGTTGATCAGGCCCTTGAAGTAGGTCATGCATTCCTCGAAGTTGTCGAACTTGAAGCTGCGGTCGCAAATCTCAAGGATCAAGTCAAGCATGAACTTTTGGCGTTCGAGCGGCGAGCAACCGTCGATATTGTCGAAAGCGTCTTGCTGCAGTATCACATAGTCGACAAGTTCCGACTTCCAGTATTGCTCGTGGTACGACATCGGAACGCCGTCGTCACCCAAGATGTTGATTTGCTCATAGGCGTCCTTACCTTTTCTGATAATGTATTTCGTCTTGGTGACCTTATCAACCCAACCTTTTTCAATCTTCTCGTCCAGATATTCGATGATTTCGGGATATTCGAGGTATTTCGAATAGGAATCCACGGGGTCAACGGCGGGGTAACGTTTCTTGTCAGCGCGATTCTGCGAGAGGCCGTAGAAGCAACGAGCGGCTTTCTTGGTGCTTTCGGTGACGGGTTCCTTCAGGTTACCACCAGCAGGCGACACCGTTCCGATGAAAGTGATGGAGCCTGATTGACCGTTGTTGAGTTTTACATAGCCCGCACGTGCATAGAAGTTGGAAATAATAGCTGAAAGGTCCATGGGGAAGCCATCCTGACCAGGCAGCTCCTCCAAACGGTTACTCATCTCACGCAGAGCCTGTGCCCAACGTGAAGTTGAGTCAGCCAGCAACAGCACCTTCATGCCCATAGCGCGGTAGTACTCGCCGAGGGTCATGGCCGTGTAGACCGAAGCCTCACGAGCCGCAACCGGCATATTGGAGGTGTTGCAGATGATGATGGTACGCTCCATCAGGCTACGACCCGTGTGTTTGTCCTTCAGTTCGGGGAACTCGGTGAAGATTTCCACGACCTCGTTGGCACGTTCACCGCAGGCCGCCATGATGATGACGTCGGCATCGGCTTGCTCGGCGAGGGCGTGTTGCAGCACAGTCTTACCGCAGCCGAAAGGTCCGGGGATGAAGCCCGTGCCACCTTCAGCGATAGGATTCAATGTGTCGATGGTGCGAACACCCGTTTCCATCACTTTGAAGGGACGCGGTTTCTCGACGTAGCCACCCACGGCCACTTTCACGGGCCATTTCTGGGTCATCGTCACCTTCACTTCTTCTCCGTCAGCGTTGGTCAGCGTGGCGATGGTATCGGTGATTTTGTATTGTCCGGCGGCAGCGACATTCTTCACGATGTACGTTCCTTTGAAGTTGAACGGCACCATGATTTTGTGAGGCAGCCAACCTTCCTTGACTTCACCCAGCCAGTCGGCGGCAACGACTTGGTCGCCAGCCTTGGCAATAGGCGTGAAGTCCCAAAGTTTCTCTTCGTCCAAGGCCTTGGTGTATTCACCTCTTTTGAGAAACACCCCATCCATAGTGGAGAGGTTGTTCTGCAGGCCATCGAAGTTGCTCGAAAGCAGACCAGGTCCCAAGGTCACCTCAAGCATGTAGCCTTGGAATTCAACCTTGTCGCCGATCTGAAGGCCGCGGGTGCTCTCAAACACCTGCACGGAGGCCTTGTTCCCGTTCACCTTGATGACCTCTGCCATCAGCTTGACACCAGCCAAGTCAATGAAGCAGATTTCATTCTGTGCCACGGGGCCGTCCACCTCCACGGTGACCAGGTTTGCAATGATTCCTGTAACTTTTCCTGTTGTTTTCATTTATTTCAAGATTTCTAATTTCAAATTTAAGATTTGTTTCCTCCACTCAAATCCAACTCCGCATTCGTTCCTCGGATCTCCTTGACGAGTTTGCGGAACATTTCCTCTCCCTTCGCGGGGTCAAGCTCGGCCCAGCGTTGCACCGTCTTGGCCTTCACCATGAAAGCGAGAATGGCGTTCATATTGAAGTAATCCATGCGGGCGATGTCGCTGGCTTTCTCCCATTTCAGCTCGTCCATCTTTTGCTCACGTTGCACGAAGTCGGCATCGGCAAGGATGTCTTGAATCAGCTTCTCTTCCTCGAAGTCGGCCTCAGGCAACTCTACCATAAATTCCTCGCCGTTCTTGCCGAGACGCTTGGCGAGGTATTCCACCTTCATGTTGCGCAGGCGACCATCGAAGTCAAAGTATTCGCGGATGAAGCGGTTCTTGTTCTCGGCAGCCCTGGCGCAGAAGTCGGCACCCAAGGCGTTCTCATCGAAGCCCTCTTCCATGAGTTCGACCAGCTTTTGGTCCTTCTCGGAAAGCAATTCCATGATGCTTTCCTTGACGGCGGCATAGTCAAAACCAGTGTTTTCGAAGCCCGAGGTCAGTTCGGGAAGGCCGGCGACGATATAAACATAGTTATCCATCAGCCGAAGAGGATTTTCTTAGTGGCAGGACGCAGGTAATTGGCAATGAGTTGGGTGAACGCCTCGTCGGTGAACTGGAGCATGTAGCCGCCATCCTTGGGCGACACCGTGAAGCCACCGTTCATCTTCTTGGAATAGTCCACCTTCACCTCGCCCTTGAACTGGTTGGCGATTTCGTTCTTCACGAAAGGCTCAACTTCGGCTTTCAATGACTCGGGCAGGATAAGGCTCAAATCTACAGGCGATGCATTCTGCGAATTAAAGGCCTTCACTACACTGGTAATCAATTCCTTGACAAAGGCAGCATTGCTCATATTGGCTTTCACGCCTTCGGAAGCGGCCTTCGTCACCACCATTTTCTCAATTTCCTGTTTCGTCACGGCGATGCTCTGCGTGGCAGCCATTTTCACGTCGGCAGAAACCTTGGTCTTCATCTCCTCGGCTTCCTTGTTGGCCTGGGCGATGATGTGTTCAGCCTCGGCCTTGGCGTAGGCGATGATACGGTCAGCCTCAGCTTGTGCCTTCTGCACCAGTTCCTCGCCATCGTGCTTTCCTTTCGACAGACCTTCATTATACAGTCTATCAGTAAGTTCTTGCAGTTTGTCTTGCATATATTCTTCGTTTTTGTTGTTTGCTCAAAATTAGGGGGCAAAATTAAGAAATCCCAGTTACAAAACGAAAAGAAAACGGATTTATTTCATGACTGCTCCCGCAACAGCCTCTGGGTCACCGAATCCATGATTTTCTCCAATACGTCGGGACGTTCGGAATAATACCGTAAGTTCTGGGAGAAAATGCTGTCCGTGATGCCATAATGCTCATACAGCTGGTCATAATGCGATTGTGTAAGGTTCCTGAACTCCGGGGGCTGCGCGCCTTCTTCCCTCACCTGCGTCTTCCTATAGTTGATGTCCGCCTCGATGATTTGCACGTCGGTCATGATGTCAATCATCTCGCTCTCGGTGAGCAGTCGTTCAGGCATAAAGCCTTTGTCCTTGTGACCACAGGCGGCCACAAGGACAAAAAGCAGCGATATTAAAACTAGTCGTTTCATTCTCAATTAGTTGCCGACATCCGACAAGAACTTGATGCGCATCAGGCGAACTTCCTCTTCCTCGTACTCGTCTTCACCGAGTTCTTGTAGTGCGGTCTGCACATCGTCGGATTCAGCCTCGTGGAAGTATTCCAAGATGTCTTCTTGATGGTAGATGTCGACAAAGTCCTCGATGAAATAGTTGATATCGAGGTGGGTGCCTGAGGAGACGATACTCTCGATTTCGGTCAGTAACTCATCGAAGCTCAAGCCCTTACCGTAGGCAATGTCGTCCAACGGAATCTTCTTGTCGATGTTTTGGATGATGCCGATTTTCAGGGCCGAATTGTTGACCACCGACTTCACCACCATATCGTTCGGACGGGTGATTTCGTTCTCTTCCACATACTCCTTGATGAGCTTGATGAAAGGCTCGCCGAACTTCTCGGCCTTGCCCGCACCGACACCAGCGATTTGGGTCATTTCCTCCTTAGTGATAGGATATTGTATAGCCATGTCCTCCAACGAGGGATCTTGGAAGATGACGAAGGGCGGCAATCCGTTTTGCTTGGCAATGGTCTTGCGCAGGTCTTTCAACAGGGCGAACAGGGTCTTGTCAGCACCACCGTCCTTGCCCGCGCCCATAGCAGCCATGGCCTCCGGATCGTCTTCATCAGAGTTCTCGTAGTCGTGATCCTTGACAAGCATGATGGTATAGGGCTTCTTGATGAAAGCCTTGCCGTCCTTGGTGATCTTCAGGATACCATAGTTCTCAATGTCCTTGGACAACAGCTTATGAACCAAGGCCTGACGGATAACGGCAGTCCAATATTTATCGTCGTGCTCATCACCAGCACCGAAGAACTCATTGTTCTCCTGCTTGGCGGCCTTGATGTCGCCAGTAAGCTTGCCTGCCAGCAGTTCGGCGATATGTTTCGTCTTGAAAAGTTGCTTGGTATCTTCCACGGCCTCGAGGACGAGTTTGAGGTCTTCCTTGCCGTCGAATTTCTCCTTGGGCGAGCGGCAGTTGTCGCAGGACCCGCAATTTTCTTTTTCGTATTCCTCACCAAAATAGTGGAGCAGTAGTCTGTGTCTGCAAACAGCTGATTCGGCGTATGTTACTGTTTCGTTCAACAACTCACGGGCAATCTCCTGTTCGGCCACGTTCTTACCTTTGTTGAACTTCTCCAGCTTGTGGATGTCCTCATAGTCGTAGAAAGCGATGCAGTTGCCTTCGCCGCCGTCACGACCCGCACGTCCCGTCTCCTGATAGTAGCCTTCGAGGCTCTTCGGGATGTCGTGGTGGATGACGAAGCGCACGTCGGGTTTGTCGATACCCATACCGAAAGCGATGGTAGCCACGATGACGTCGACTTCCTCCATGAGGAACTTGTCCTGGTTTTCCTTACGTGTCTGGCTGTCAAGACCAGCATGATAAGGCAGGGCGCGGATGCCGTTGACAACGAGCGTCTCAGCAAGCTCCTCCACCTTCTTGCGGCTGAGGCAGTAGACGATACCTGACTTGCCTGGGTGTTGCTTAATATATTTGATGATGTCCTTGATGACCTCTTTGGTCTTCGGGCGCACTTCATAGTACAAATTTGGACGGTCGAACGACGACTTGAAGACCTTGGCATCCATGATTTCGAGGTTCTTCATGATGTCGTTCTGCACCTTGACGGTGGCGGTTGCGGTCAAAGCGATAATGGGGAGGCTTTCGCCAATGGCATTGATGATGGGACGCAGGCGGCGGTATTCAGGGCGGAAGTCATGACCCCACTCCGAGATGCAGTGCGCCTCGTCGATGGCGACAAAAGAAATCTTGAGGCCGCGGAGGAAATCGACGGTCTCGTCTTTGGTGAGTGACTCGGGGGCAACATAGAGCAACTTGGTCTTGCCGCTCTTTAGGTCTTCCTTCACCTCCATCAGCTCGGCCTTCGACAACGAGGAGTTCATCACATGGGCTATGCCTAACTCGGTGCCGAAGTTACGAATCATGTCCACTTGGTTTTTCATCAAGGCGATGAGAGGAGAGACAACGATTGCGGTGCCGTCCGACATCAAGGCGGGCAGCTGGTAGCAAAGCGACTTACCACCACCCGTAGGCATCAACACGAAGGTATTGTTACCGCCAAGGATGCTTTTGATGATCTCCTCTTGATTTCCCTTGAATTGGTCGAAGCCGAAAACGTCCTTCAATAACTTGTGTATCGCTTGGTCTTCTTTCTTTACCATAATATCCTCCTTTTGGTATATTCCAAACTTTTGCTTTATTTTGCAATCTAATTCAAAAAACTGCGTTATAGCGAAGAGAAAAATTTCTCTCCCCTGTCACGTTTGACAAAGTTATAGTTTTTAAATCATTCGGAGCAAGAAAAAAACGAGAAAAAATGAAAAAAAATGACGAAATTATCGAATTAGCATCTCAAATCATTGAAAATGAAGCTAATGCAATCATAGGATTGAGAAGCCGAATCGATGATAATTTCCAAAACGTGGTGAAAACAATGCTAGAATGCAATGGCAACCTCGTGTTTTCGGGCATCGGAAAGAGTGCGATCATCGCACAAAAGATTGTGGCGACGATGAATTCCACCGGTACCACGGCGGTGTTCATGCACGCCGCAGATGCCATCCACGGCGACTTGGGCATCATCCGCGAAGGCGATATTGTGGTCATTTTGTCGAAAAGCGGCGAGACACCTGAAATCAAGGTGCTGGTGCCGCTCATCAAGTTGCGGGGCAACAAAATCGTCGCCATGGTGGGCAACCCGAAGTCGTATCTGGCGCAACAGGCCGACTTTGTGCTCGATGTCAGCGTCAGCGACGAGGCCATTCCCGACAGCCTTGCTCCCACCAGCAGCACCACGGCACAACTCGTCATGGGCGACGTACTCGCATTAATATTAATGAGGTGTCGCGGTTTCAGTACCGCTGACTTCGCCAAGTTCCATCCTGGCGGTGCCTTGGGCAAACAGCTGTATCTCCGAGTGAAAGACCTTTATGTCAAGAACGAACGCCCCGAGGTAGGCCCCGACGACAACCTGACGCGCGTCATCATCGAGATGACCCACAAACGCCTCGGCGCTACCGTGGTCAGCGATAACGATAGGATTTTAGGCATCATCACCGACGGCGACCTCCGCCGCATGTTGATGAACACTCCCGACATCGAGCACGTGAAAGCCTCACAAATCATGACCTCCAACCCCAAGACCATCGACGAGGAGGCCTTGGTGGTGGACGCCTTGCACAAAATGCGGCACAACAGCATCACGCAATTGCCCGTCATTAAAGACGGCAAATATTTGGGCATCATACATTTGCATGACATATTAAAAGAAGGGATTTTCTAATCTGTAGAGACGCAAATTGCGTCTCTACAAATCACAATTGATTATGATATTACGCACAGAACAATTGGTAAAGAAATACGGCCAGCGCACCGTGGTCAACAAGGTTAATGTCGAGGTGGAACAAGGTCAGATTGTAGGTCTGCTCGGACCCAATGGTGCTGGCAAGACGACCACTTTCTACATGGTGGTGGGCCTCATCAAGCCCTATTCGGGCAAGGTGTACCTTGAAAACGAGGACATCTCCAACCTGCCCATGTACAAACGCGCCCAAAAAGGCATTGGCTATCTGGCACAGGAGGCTTCAGTGTTTCGGCAGATGACTGTGGAAGACAACATCTATTCCGTCATGCAGTTCAAGAAAATGAAAGAAGTCGACCGCCGAAAGAAACTGGAGGAGTTGCTGGATGAATTCGGCCTCCAGCATGTGCGTAAGAGCAAGGGCATACAGCTGTCGGGCGGTGAACGTCGCCGCACCGAGATTGCCCGCGCCTTGGCCGTCGACCCCAATTTTATCCTTTTGGATGAGCCTTTCGCTGGTGTCGACCCAATTGCCGTCGAGGACATTCAGCGTATCATCTTTAAGCTAAAAAGGAAGAACATCGGCGTACTCATCACTGACCACAACGTGCACGAAACGCTCAGCATCACCGACCGCGCCTATCTACTGTTTGACGGCCAGGTGCTAATGTCGGGTCTGCCCGAAGCCCTTGCCGCTGACGAACATGTACGCGAGGTTTATCTCGGACACAACTTCATTTTACACAAGAAGGAACTGTAATTATTATTCCATCTTCCCCGCGAAGAAAATCGACATCAAAATATAGATGATCAGCACGAAAGGTAGTGCCACCATCTTGAAGATAGCGAGTCCCACAACAGCGATGGCGAGGAAAATCCACCTTACTTGATTGCCTTTCCACGCCAAAGCTTTCATCTTGAACGAGAAAAAGCGCAGGTTGCTCACCATCATGAGTGACAAGAGAATCGTAATGCCGAGGCAAGCCCAGAAGCCCAAAGCACCATCAGTGAGATGACCCATTTGTGCCAAGGCCAAAGGCAACGAAGCGACAAAGATGGCCATGCCAGGCGCAGGGATACCACGGAAAGCGAACTGTTGCGTTTCGTCAATGTTGAACCTCGCCAGACGGATGGCGGCAAATACAGGCAATAGGAAAGCCAAACAAGGCATCAGGTCGATGCCGTCCAAGGTGACACGAGGCAGGTCTATGGCATTGTTCATCAAGTAACACATGATGAGCCCTGGGGCAACACCGAAAGAAACCACATCCGACAACGAGTCCAAATCGGGACCGATAGGCGAATGCGCGTTAAGGGCTCGTGCCGCAAAACCGTCAAGAAAGTCAAAAAGACCGGCCACGATGATCATGATAGCCGCCTTGACGGGCATACCGGAGGCGATAAAAAGGATGGAAAAACACCCTGACACAAGATTGCCACAGGTGATGGCGTTGGGAATGTGTTTCTTAAGTTCCATTTGTTTACGATTTAGAAATGCAAAGATAGTTTTTTTTGAACTCTACCCCAACAACATTGCAGAAAAGGCGTAAATTTGCGGGAATTTTGAACGATTTTCCATGCAGCATCAGTTTTATTCTTTGAAAGAGGTGGCCGACATCGTCGGCGGACAGCTAGTAGGAGCGGCTGAAGGCAAGAGCATCAGCGACCTGCTTATCGACAGCCGCCACCTGGTGGATGCCCGACAGGCTTTGTTTTTTGCCCTGACGAGCGTGCGCAACGACGGCCATAAATACATCAAGGAATTGTACGACAAAGGCTTACGTTCCTTTGTGGTGAAAAGCCTTCCTAATGAAGACCTTCCCGATGCCGTCTTCGTCGTCGTGCCCGACACCCTGAAGGCTTTGCAGACCCTTGCGTCACGCCACCGCCAGCAGTTCAACATCCCCATCATCGGCATCACGGGAAGCAATGGCAAGACCATCGTCAAGGAATGGCTTTACCAGATGCTCAGCCCCGACCACAACATCGTCCGCAGTCCCAAGAGCTATAACTCGCAGGTGGGCGTGCCGCTGTCAGTATGGCAGATGAACGCCACCTACGACATGGGCATCTTCGAGGCCGGCATCTCCGAGCCCGACGAGATGATGGCACTGCAAGACATCATCCGCCCGACCATAGGCGTGTTCACTAACATCGGCCAGGCACACGATGAGAACTTCATCAACCGCGGCCAGAAGGTCGGCGAGAAGATGAATCTCTTCACCAAGACGGAGTCGTTGGTCTATTGCATGGATTATTCTGAAATTCACCAAGTTGTCATACGATCGGGTATGGCATCAAAAGTGAAGTTGTTTACCTGGAGCCGTAAATTTGAGGAAGCCGACCTCTTTGTCAGCGAGATCATAAAAACCGAGAAGACTGCGACGGTTTCGTGCACCTATCATGGCGAAAGCCTGTCGTTCAAGATTCCCTTTGCCGACAAGGCCTCCGTCGAGAATGCCATCCACTGCATCGCTGTTGGACTGCTGATGCAGATAAAGCCTGAAGCCATCGCAGAGCGACTGATGACGCTAACGGCCATCGCCATGCGTCTGGAAATCAAAGCAGGCATGAACAACTGCACCATCATCAACGACTACTACAACTCCGACATCAACTCGCTGTCCATCGCCTTGGATGTGATGCGTCACCAGCATCAGCACCAACGCAACGTCGTCATCCTGTCCGACATCCTGCAAAGCGGGCGCAATGAGATGGACCTGTATGCCGAGATTGGACAGCTACTGAAGAACAAGGGCGTCGACATGCTCATCGGCATCGGCGAGGGCATCTCGCGCCAAGCCAACAAGTTCGATATGGAGTGCTATTTCTACCCCAACGTGAGTGACTTCTTGGCCCGTTTCCCCTTCTCGAAGTTCAACAACCAGACCATCCTGCTGAAAGGCGCCCGCGCTTTCGAGTTCGAGCAAATCGGCATGGAGCTGCAAGAGAAGGCACACGAGACCGTCCTGGAAATCAACTTCAACCACCTAGTCAGCAACCTCAACCATTTCCGCGCCAAAATCAAGCCCGAGACCAAGCTCATGGTGATGGTGAAGGCCTTCGGTTACGGCAGCGGCAACCTTGAGGTCTCCAACGTGCTGCAATTCCATAACGTCGACTACCTCACCGTCGCCTTCGCCGACGAGGGCGTGGAGCTGCGCCGCGCGGGCATCAACCTGCCCATCATGGTGATGAGCCCCGAGGTGAACAGCTACGACAACATCATCAAATACCATCTCGAGCCCGAAGTGTTCAGCTTCCGCAACCTGGAATTCATCGAAAAGGCGATGGATAACCTCGCCTTGCCTGAGGCGCATCCCTTGAACGTCCACATCAAACTCGACACGGGCATGCACCGCTTGGGCTTCTCCAACGACGAGCTGCCCGAGCTCATCCGTCGCATCCAAGCCAATCCTATGCTGAACGTAAAGAGCGTGTTTTCGCACCTCGCCACCGCCGACAACCCTGCTGAAGACGAGTTCACTCTCAGCCAAATCCATAACTTTGAGGAAGGCAGCCAGATGATTGTTGAGGCCTTCCCCCATGCTTTGCGCCATATCCTCAACACGGCGGGCATCTCGCGCTTTCCGCAGTACCAATTCGAGATGGTGCGCTTGGGCATCGGCCTTTACGGTGTGCCCACCTGCGAAGCCGACAAGGGCCTCTTGCAACCTGTAGTGTCGCTCAAGACCACCATCAATCAAATCAAACGGATTCCAGCGGGCGACAGCATCGGCTACAACCGTCACGGCCGCGCCGAACAAGATATGCGCATCGGCATCGTACCCATCGGCTATGCCGACGGCCTCTCAAGGCTGCTGGGCAACGGCAACGGACGATTCTACGTCAACGGAGAGCAGGTGCCTGTCGTTGGCGACATCTGCATGGACATGTGTATGTTGGATTTGACCCATGTTGAGGCCGACGAGGGCGACACCGTGATCATCTTCGACGCCGAACACGACATCGCAGACATCGCCCGTGCCTGCCAGACGATACCCTACGAGATTATGACGCGGGTATCGCAACGGGTGAAACGAGTGTATTATCAGGAATGAAAAAAATCAAGCAGCGCGGCTGCTTGCTCTTTGTAGACCTTGTACGCCACGAAGCAGATGCAGATGTGCGCCTTGATGCGCTTTGGCGTGAAGTGGAACATCGGCCTCATCTCAAGGTCTGACTTCCCTATGCGGAAGGCGCGCTCGACCACCCAAAGCCCGTGGTTGCACAAAGTCGTTGATGACGGGTATCATTGTGTACCCCTCATACTGCTTCCCGTTGAAGACCGAGTACGACAGCGGATAGCCGTCCTCGCTCACGAGCAGCCCCAGCACTATCTGTGACTCGGCCGTCTTCCCGTCTTTCGAGAACCCGTCCTGCCGCAATTCGTCGGACGGATCGGGGGCGGACTCGAAATACAGGGTCGTCACATCGTAAAACACAAGGCCTATGCGGCCTCCAAGGACATCCATGGTGTGCGCCACGCTGATCCGCTGGACTTTCTCTCGCTGCGTGTCGTGCAGCTTGTCCATGTAGCGGTAGATGTTGTGGAGCTTGACGTCCTCATCGAAGTAGGACTTCAGGTATTTTTAGCTGTCGAAGTCAGGAAATAAGCAGAGGCAACTTTAACGTCGCCACTACTGAGAAAAAACACTGCCGCAAAGGTCATGAAAACCCTTGCGGCAGAGGGGAGCCGCCTGATGGCGGACTCCCCTTTGACCCCTCAAAAAATAACTGCAACAACTGCAACAACTGCAACAACTGCAACAGACTTAGCTCGCGAGTTTGATTTTCTTCATGTAATCCTCTGTCTTGCAGAAGTTTCGGTTTTCTTCATCAAAAACAATATACTTTCGGTTCATCCAGCTGCGTAGGGTCGACTCGCCGTCGCCCTGCTTGCCGCAGCTGAACCTCATGTTGCGGTATTGTTCGCGGGTGAAGCTGTCGGGCAGCAGGTTGAGCAGGTTTTGCGGACCGCGCTGGCGCTGCATCGCCACCTCCTCGTTCAGTTCGTCCTCCAGCTGCTGGCCGAAGTAGAGCATCTTGCACCAGAGGTCGTACTGCACGCTCCAGCGGATGAACTCATCGAAGGTCTCGCCCCATTGGCAGCCGTTGGCCACATAGAGCACCATACTCTTGAGCCAGGCAATCACATGGGCGCGATAGCTGAGCACGCGGTAGGCCTCTGACTCATAGAGCCTGATGCGGTCCTCGTTCTCGTCCCGCATGGCGAGGGACAGTTTTGTGGCCTCCGGACAAAGGATGAGTCCGCTGGCGGCTTCCAGCCGGTTGATGTAAGGTTTCAGCTCCTCGACGAAGGCCTCGTCGTAGTCGCCGAACACCGGTGCCGAGTGGTCGTCATCGTCGCGGATGATGGTCGCGATGTCAAGACGGCTCAGGGTGCCGTCGTTCACCATCTTCCTGAAGAAGCGTTTGGCGTTGGGTGGTGTGGTGGAGGCGTTGAAGTTCCAGCGCAGGGGCGCGATGCCCGAGACCGCGTCGGCACCCACGCGCTCCTGTCCGGCCAGCGCGTTGTCGAAGGCCTTGCGAATGAGCAGCCCCACCTCATCGGGGCTTCGCTTGGAGGTCACTTTCTTCAGGGCATCGATCTCGTCCGTGAGGAGGTAGAGGTAGCGCTCACCGTTGCTGTTGGCATCGATGACGCGCTGGTTGAAGGCCGCGTCGGTGAGGTCGTCGCCAAGCATCTGGATGCAGATGTCCTTCGGGCGCGGCATCTTCATCTTCATCTTCATCTGTGCGTTCATCCGTTTCCATTCCGTCTCGCGCTCGCGGTTGGGGAGGTCGCGCAGGCGGATGTCCTCCATGATGAGCTCGACGGGCTTCTTGATGCAGCCCTTGCCGACGGACTGGCGTCCGACCAGCACGTTCATGAAGGTGGCCTCGTGAAGGACGTTGTCCCAGTAGCGGAACTTCACGCCATGCAGATGCGCCGCAAGGGCGGGGAACACGGCGGAAGCCACAGCGGGCTTGTAGTAGGAAGGGACGTTCTTGGTGAGCAGGCCGATGAGGGCCGGCAGCTCGTTGGGCAGTTCGGGCGGCATAGCGATGCCGCAGTTTTCTTGAAATGGTAACATGGTTTTTGGTTTTAAAAGGTTAATTGGGTCATTTTTGGTTCATTTTTGGGGTTAATTTTAGGTAGGAGGAAAGTAGGAGTTAGGTAGGAGTTAGGTAGGAGTTGGAAATTTTGGATTTCGGGTTCATTCTGGGGCTGTTTTCAGGGTGTGTTTTTTTGTTTTGACGCCGCAAAAATAGAACATGGTTTTTGCGCTTTACGAATAAAACGGCAAAAGTTTTTGCATACATAGCTAATTTTTACAACATACTAATACACAATCAAATACATTTTCATTTCAGTCGTTCTGTTGCAGTTGTTGCAGTTGTTGCAGTTTTTTTTCGGCCTATGCAGACGGCACCTCTTGGGTACTACGGCTCAAATCGGCTGCTGAGCTTGTCTAAGTTTAGTTAGTATGTGCCTGCTTTTTGAAAAATTCCAATCATCTTATTTCCAGCAATATATCCGACAGCAAACGACAACAAACGACTACAGTCGACTACAAACGTTTAATCAACGGCTTATTCTTGACAAGGTTTGCATCTTTGCGGGGTAAAACTTAATTCATAAGAGTATGACAAACAAAAAGCCATTCGACAAAGTGAACACGACAAAGATTCCGTTCGGAGATCTTATTGAACTCATCAACCAGAAATGCGACTACAAATTTGCTATTATCGACAATGAGGTTGACGAGGAACTGATGACATTGGCCAGGAAGGAAGGCATTGACCTGACGGGCTATAAGCATGTGATTGAAACATCGGGTATACAGCATTCTGAGAATAGGTATGGAAAACAAAGCAAGGACAGAGAGCCGTTGTCAATAGAGGATTACTTGCTAGTCCCGTTTATTATTCGGAATCGGGATAAAGTACACATTTCGTCATCAAAATCAAAGCTTCATGAAATGAATCTGTTGGTCTATGAGAAGCAGATAGGATTAAACTACTATTATGTGGAAGAAATCAGGACAGGGAAAAAGAGTTTGACATTCCAGACTATGTACAAACGTGCAATAAAAAGCCCCTCTGACGAGGGGCTGTAGGTGTTATCGCGGAGGGTGCATCCATAAGGCCGCCCCTTTACGTCTTGATAATCAATTCATTTTTCACTCCGTTTCCGCGACCAACTGCCTGCAAAAATACAACATTTCCATGAATCCGCAAGGGTTTGAGAGAAAAACACCACGTTTTCCGTCTTTTCAGCCGAAAACATCCCCGAAAAACGAACCTATGTTCATTGGCCGATGAACATAACTGGATTGGCTGATGAACATAACTGGATTGGCCGATGAACCTATGTTCGGGAAAAAGGGGTCAAGTGAACCACAATGAAAACAAATTCGTGTGTTTTAGTATTTTTGTCTCATTCTATTGCCACCTAATCCTTTATTACTATCTTTGCGGTCGGAAAAATCTGTAATTATTCCGACTAAAATTCAATAAAAAATCGAATGCAAGATACTGTAGTTAAGAAGATTAGAAGCAAAATAAGCCACGACAGGTTTGGCGTAGTGTACTTCGTGTCATCTTTCCCCAAATATGATGTGGAGTACATCACAAAATTACTGGCCTATTTTGAGAAGGAAGACCTTATTACCCGTATTGCAAAAGGGGTCTATGTTAAGGCTCGAAAGACGCGCTTCGGCATCGTCTATCCTTCCGCGTTTGAGTTAGTGACTGAGATTGCCAAACGAGACAAGGCTGTCATCATCCCGACGGGGGCCACTGCGGCAAACCGTCTGGGATTCTCTACCCAAGTACCCATGAACACGAGTTTCCTAACATCGGGTTCGAGTAGAAAACTAGCCCTTGGCAATCGGACAGTCACCTTGAAACACGGTGCTCCAAAGAACTTCGCTTTCCGAGGCAAGTTGATGCGCGAACTGGTGCAGGCATTGCGCAGCATCGGCGAAAACAACATCACGCAAGAAGACGAGCGTCAAGTTGCAAAACTGCTGGCCGAAACGCCAGAGAAGGATACCATAGAACAGGATCTGCTTTTAGCGCCTGTCTGGATGCGTCAAATTATTAAAAGGAATATGAAAGGTCAAGACAATGAGTAGATGGACTAATTTCTCAATAGATGAGCGCAAGGCAATGATACTGGCAGTCAGCCAAGCAAAGCAGATAGACGAGGCTGCTGCCGAAAAGGATTGGTGGGTGACTGCTGTACTTTTTGCCTTGTTTCATACCCGCATCAGCGAATATTTCCTATTTAAAGGAGGTACGAGCCTCAGCAAAGGATGGAATATCATCAACCGATTCAGTGAAGATATTGATATAGCATTAAGCCGTGACTTCTTCGTGAACGAAAGAAAGTTTCAATACACAGGGAACTCGTTTCGCAAACAAATCCAAAAACTCCGCAAGGAAGCACAAGATTATCTTTTTGGCGAATTCAAAGCAATGCTGGTAAACAAGTTTGCTGAATTGGGTCTTGATGTCACGGTGCTCGCCGACAATGAAATACCGGATGAGGATATGGAACCACGCAAAATAGACCATGACAAAGACCCAACCGTAATATATGTGTTTTATCCATCGCTTTATGGCAGCAAAGAAACGTATGCCCAACCAGTTATTAAAATAGAAATCAGCGTGTCGTCCATGGTCGAACCGTTTGAAAAGAGACGCATAGCTTCATTAGTGGAGCAGGTGTATCAAGGGGAAGACGTGGATTCCGATTTCGTTCAAGACATCCCAACCGTCAGCCCTACAAGAACATTCTTGGAAAAAGCGTTTTTGCTGTGCGAGGAATTACAAAAGGAACATCCAAGGACATTTAGAATGAGCCGCCATTTTTATGATTTGGAGAAGCTGATGCAAACCCCATATTGCGAAATGGCACTGAAAGACATTACTTTGTATCATGAAGTGGTGCAACATAGGCAAAAGTTCTATCATGTGGATGCTGAAAAGGAAATGCCAGCCAACATCCAGATTGTACCCAGTGAAGCGTTGATGCCCAGCTTTGAGGCCGACTACAACGAGATGCGAAAGAGCTTCATTTATGGGCAATCCCTTGGTTTTTTTGAACTGATGTCAAGAATGAAGGAACTTCAAGAACGATTCCGGGCACTTAATGAATAAATTTCTCATATCTTTGCGCCATTAAAATACCAGCCCCAAAATTACCGCATTTTCCGTCTTATTAGCCGAAAACACCCCAAAATACGAACCTATGTTCATTGGCCGATGAACATAACTGGATTGGCTGATGAACATAACTGGATTGGCCGATGAACATATGTTCGGGAAAAAGGGGTCAAGTGAACCACAATGAAAACAAATTCGTGTACCATAGGCGTAGGATAGGCGTAGCGTAGACGTAGTATAGGCCAAGTGCATCCTGTCAATAGGAATCAGTCGCAAGACACAAAAGTGAACCTGTTACGGCGAATCACGATCATTTCATACATTTTTCCAACCATTTCGTACATTTCACCGAAATCGCTATCTTTGCATTCCCGACAAGTTGCTACTTTTGCCTCGTCAAGCTGATAATAATGTAAAATGATATAATGATTATGAAACCGCAACACTTTTTCCTTACGTTGCTGATGCTTGCCGGAGTCGGATGCTCTCCGACCCCTCAGGCGGAAAAGCAGCATGCAAAAACCGAGCATCATGCTCCTGCCAACGGCATCTATTACTGGAAGACGATCTTTGACCTCAACGATACGGAGCGGAACTTCCTTGAAGAACATCATGTGAAAAGGCTCTATCTACGTCTCTTCGATGTGGTGCCAGCCGACAAAAGCGTGAAAAGTACCTTTGACTTTGAGGCGGTGCCCAATGCCACGATTGCGTTCAAGGATTCCATCCCTGAGAATGTCGAGATTATCCCCGTGGTTTATATCACTATTGACGCGTTGAGGCAAATCGTCAATTCGGATAAAGACTATGCAGGGCTTATCGTGGAACGGATGATGAACATTGCAGACTTTCATGACTTGGGACGCATAAGTGAAGTACAGCTGGATTGCGACTGGACGCAGCAGACGCAGGACTACTATTTTGCGCTCTGCAAGGCTATGAAAGAGCAGTTGAGACCATACGGCATCGAGTTGAGCTGCACCATAAGACTGTGGCAACTGGCCTGTGCCTGTCCCCCTGTTGACCGTGGTGTGCTGATGTTGTACAACACGGGAAATGTCACCAACCCTAATACCCAGAATTCCATTCTCGACCTTGAAGATGTGAAATCCCATTTGAAGGGCAACGATTACGACTTGCCGTTGGATTTTGCCTATCCTACTTTCAACTGGTATGTGTGGTTTCACGATGGTGCATACAGAGGTCTGTTTCACGAAATGCCTACTGGAGAACTTGACAAATGTGATACATTACGCGAAGAGCGCGTGGGTTTTGAAGATCTTCGGAGTTTGGACAGCCTTTTGCACATAAAAATCCACAAGTCAGATTGTGCGTCTGTTATACTTTATCATCTTGATTCAGCTAACCTTTCAAATTACAGCACCGATGAGATACGCCAGATTTATCGTTACAATTAGCCTAGTTTTTGCCGTTGGCTGCGCATTCGCATGTGGCCCTAATATATATCCTCCTTCGGGATATTACTTGTTTCATCTTGTGGATTTGCCAGACAATCCTGCTGAGAACTACAACTTGAACAGCAACAGGAACTGTCAGCTATGGCAGCAGCAAACATCGGCCAGCATACCGTTGGACGACATCTATCGGTTGGTTTACAAGTTTGATATTGAAACGCTTGTCGGGTTGAAGTCTCACATCATCCCAGAGGAAGTGAAAGGCAATCAAATGGCGCAATGGCTGGTAGAGCATGACGACCAGGAAGCACTTGACTTTCTGATTCTGGCGAAAAACTGCGAGTGGCTGCGTCGAGAGAGCCTTTCGCCTTGGTATTATCCTTCAAAAGACGACCCAGTGAGGTATTCGCTTAATGATGTAGCTGTGGTAGCTAGGCAGAAGATAGACGGGCGTTTTGCCGACCGTTATGCTTTGCAAGCAGTCAGGGCTATGACTTCGCTCAAACAATATGAGGAAATCATTCGCTTTTGGAATGAGACGGAAGCACGGGTGCCTGAAGGCGTTTTGCGCCAGATGGTCTTGTCGTATGTTGCTGGTGCCTGCGTCCATCTTGACGACATCGAGCAGGCCAAACACTATTACATTTTGGCCGATGATATTATCGGCCTTCTGGAATGCGACCCACGCTATCGTGGAACATTGAGCCGCGTTGAACAGATGGAACTCCTCTATGAAAACTATCCTGACTGTCCTGCGTTCCGTCTGAAGCTTTGGGAAATATTGGGGCAGATAGAACCTAACCACGACCTCAATTCAGATAATTGGTGGGATTGGTATGCCCCTGTTGGAAAAGATGAAGTCATTCAACTGGGTTTGCTCTGCGACAAAATCCTTGAAGGCGATTTGCCTGCCGACAAAGCATTGTGGGCATACGCTGCCACTTTCATTGCCCACTTGCAAGGCGATGACAAAAAGGCCGACCGTTATCTGAGGACGGCTGAAAAAGCCGTGAAAGACCAGAACCTTTCGGATGCCATCAAAGTGATGCGCATTTACATTGACGCGCAAATCTGCACCTACGACAAAGCCTACGAGCAGAAGCTTTTTGCACAACTGCGTTGGTTGCAGGACATGTTGGAAGCCCATATCGACGACGAGACCATCAGTGAGACAAGTAGTGTCTATTGCCTGAAATTCTGTCTTAGCTATTACTATTGGAACGATGCCATGCGCTGCATCCTCTTGGGCACAGTATGCCCAAAGATGATGGAAGCCGGCAAAACTTCTCTGGCTTTGCAGCTGGCCAATATGGCGAGCTATTCGCTGCTCAACGCGATTGGTGAAATAGGCATTACCTGTTGGGACGATGACCTTATCCAAAAATATGGCGGCCAACATATCTCGATATCGTTGGAGGAATATAGGAAAAGCCATTTCTTCAACGAATATGACTATAGCTGTCATTTCGCTGCCATGATGGACACCTTGTCGGCCAACGATCTGATGGCCTATGTCCGTGTGGTGGAAAAGCCGCAAACAGAGTTCCAGCGGTTCATTAACGCCCATTCCTATACCAATCTTGATTATCTCAACGAAATCATAGGGACACATTGTTTGCGTGAAATGCGTTACGCCGAGGCGGAGCGATACTTTATGAAAGTGTCGTCGGACTATTCCCTATGTACCAATGTCTACAAATACGATTATTTGAACCGAGACCCGTTTAGTCTAAATCCCAGGCTGTGGAGTCACGGCATGGAGGCCAAGTTGTTCTTTGCCAAGACGATGAACCGCATGGAGCAGGACATTTTCGCCACCACCGACCCCAACCTAAAAGCCTTGTTGATGCTTGACTTCGGCATAGGTTTGCGCAATTCGTTTGATTATTGCTGGGCATTGACGCAATACAAATATGGATGGTTGTGGGGGAATGTTGGGCACTATGATTGGCAAAAAGATGAGAAGTGCTTGAACGCCATGCAGCGGGTGGAGAAACTTTTCAGCGAGGCTTTTGCGACTTTCACCAACGACGAATATGCAGCCCAAGCCCAGCTGCGTTTCAGCAACTATAAGACGGTGATGGAGCGCTATCCCGACACCCAGGCCGGGCGAAGCATTCAAGGCCGTTGCGACACCTACAAGGACTATCATGCTGAGGGGAAAAGGTTTGCGTATTTGGTGGAGTGAGAATTGGGTGCTACAGCTTAAATCGGCTACTGAACCTGTTGAAGTTTAGTTAAAAACTTCCTTACAAGACAAAGCGACAACCTAAAGCAGTCCTAAATTATTAACCCGTCAACTTGAATCAGTCGGAAGGCGCAAAAGTGACAACCGAATCCAGCGAATTTCACTCCAAAATATTGTGTTGTATATAAGTGTAGGAAATCCACTTTAAGATTAAAAGCAGGGAATAACTGCAAATTTTCGTATTATTGCAGTCTCTAACAGAAATAAAATCTGTATGAAACCACATAAAATACTATTGTTCATCTTTTTGCAAATGTGTGTATTAACCCATGCGCAAAATAAGCTAGCGCTCGTCATAGGCATTGGTGACTATCCAGAAGAAAGCGGCTGGTGCAAGATTCATGGCGACAACGATATCTCCATTGTCACCGAGATGCTTGAAGTGAACGGCTTTGAGCAGGTGCAGATTCTTGGCAACAAAGCCGCCACGAAAAAAGGCATCATGGATGCATTGGACAATCTTGCCAAGAAGGCTACTCGTGAAGATGTGGTTTACATACATTTCTCGGGACATGGGCAACAGATTACCGACCTCGATGGCGACGAGCCTGATGGTTATGACGAGGCTTGGATTCCTTACGATGCCTGTAAAGATTATTCCGGGAAGTACCAAGGGCAGAATCACATCGTTGACGATGAGCTGTTTGACTTCCTTAACCAATTGAGAACAAAGGTCGGTGATAAGGGAAAGATCATCGTCGTTTCGGATGCCTGCCACAGTGGTTCTGGTTCTCGTGGTGACGAAGATGAGGATGTGGTGAGAGGCGTTCAAGAAAGGTTTGAAGTGCCTGCCGAGAGGAACGCAGGCAGCGTGAAAAGAGAATCTACGGCATGGCTATTTGTTTCAGCCTGCAAAGCATACCAAAACAACTTTGAGTATCGTGATAACCAAGGCAATTATCACGGTATGTTGTCGTACCTTTTGTGGGAAAATAGAGCTGCCATGAGCAAGGCTACTTGGCAAGAAGTAATGGCCACAATAGACAACCGTATGTTATATGTAGCTAAGTACCCTCAGCAAAGCCAAAGAGAGGGTGCTCCTAACTTAAATGACGAAAAACTATTCTGATCATGATGACTGACCAGCAAATCATAGATGGTTTCAGAAACAATGACCGTAAAATCATCAATGGGTTTTACG
Source organism: uncultured Bacteroidales bacterium (assembly GCA_937902805.1). Lineage (GTDB taxonomy): Bacteria > Bacteroidota > Bacteroidia > Bacteroidales > F082 > Limimorpha. The sequence continues at coordinate 50,046 of CALEMB010000041.1, read as the reverse complement.
CAGCCAATAAAGGCGCGTTTCTCAACCATTTCAGGAACTCCTATGGCAAGAGCGATGAATACCTGTTGGATCTATACCAGGATGCCAATGTGACATTGTGGGAAAACATCCAAAAAGGCAAGCTTGGCAAGATGACCAGCACCTTGTCCACCTATCTGTTTGCCGTTGGCAAATACAAGATGATGGCCAACGACCGCAAGTTCAAGGAGATGACCACGGAAATGGACTTACAGAATCTCAACTTGATTGATTCGGATGCTGAGGAGATTGAGGAAAAGGAGGAGAAAGAGCGGAAGATCGATGAGATAGTAAGCAAGATGACCTATCCCTGTTCCGACATATTGCGGATGCACTATTGGGAAAAGCTATCGGGAGAAGAGATTGCCATGCAAATGAAGTATGCCTCGACCGATGCGGTAAAAACGCAGAAATACAAGTGCATGCAAAAGCTGAAGCAAGCAGTTATGGCAGTTTTTTAATCTATTCGGGTTACTTTTAAACAGGAAAAGACATGAATACAACAGAAAAAGATATAGAATTGTTCGATAGCTATATGAATGGCACAATGAGCGATACCGATAGGGCGCAATTTGAAGAGCGTATGCAAAACGATGAGGCTTGTAGAAAAGCGTATGAGCTTCATTCGGAGGTCGTGTTGGGCATTCAGCGAAAAGAACTCAAAGCCATGCTTCAGGAACAGGAAAAAGCAGGACAAGAACTAGCAACAACGACCAACAGAAGGCCGCTTGTAATAAGGATTTCCTCTATTGTGGCCTTGGCCGCCTGCTTGTTTATTGGTATCATCATCGTTCACGATGCTTTCAGGATGGCTAACCTTGGCGGGGATTATATCGCCCAATTGGAGCAGCCCGTGCCTCGCGGTAGCGGTGTGGAGGAAATACTAGCATTGATTTATGACGACTTGCAACAAGGTAACTATTCCAATGCACAAGAAAACATCGACAAAGCAAGACTGCTTATCCAAGAAGAGCAAAGCATTGCCTATCCGACAGAGGATGAGACCGAATATCATCAGCAGATACTAAAACTGGATAACGATGAATTAGATTGGTACCAAGCGTTAGTGTATGCTAAGACACATAAAGTGTTGAAGGCTAAGAAACTGCTGAAGCGGATTAGCAAGTCAGATAGTTGGTATCAAATCAAGGCATTGGAGTTTATTGGGCAATAATTTGAGTTTTTCAAGAAAACAAAAACAAATAACGAACACTATCAGTCAATTAAATACGCATTATGGATATTATTACAAAATCGCATTTTGAACAATTTGTCAAACAATATGGTTATGAAAGCATGTCTGACGATGATGCTTTTGAATTGTTTTCAATTTATTGTATCGTTTCAAAGTATGTGAAGACAGATACAATAAGTAGACCCGTGCTAGATGATCTTCATATTGGAAACGGTGGAGATTGGGGTATTGATGGCTTTATAGTCATTATAAACGGAAAGATTGTTACCAGCCAACAAGAAGTTGAAGACCTTTTGGCTGCTAATGGGTACATCCGTATGAAAATAGTGCTAGTACAAGCTAAAAACTCTCCAAACTTTAAAGTTGCCGAACTTGGTCAGTTCTTAGATGGTGCAGAGTATATAATGAAAGACATTATGGGAGAAAACGATCTGCCATCATGTAATGATTTCCTTATGGAATATAGGAATCTAATAAAATTTGTCTATTCAAAAAGTGCAGATTTTGAACAGGGGGAAAATCCAACATTTAATATGTATTATATCACATGCGGAGATTATAATGAACAGGCAGATTTTAAAGCTAAAATATCTAAAACCGAAAAATCAATTTTGGATTATGGTTTGACAAAAGATTTTCATTGTGACATGCTCGGAAAAAAAGAGATAGTTGAAGCTTATAAGGAAACAAAGTCGAAGATCGAGGTTGATATAAGAGTTGAACAAAAGATTTCATTACCTGAAGTTAAGAGTATTGAAGAAAGTTATTTATGTCTTATTCCTTTCAAAGAGTTCAAAAAGTTAATAATAGGCCCTGATTCCAAAATCATCCAATCTGTCTTTTATGATAATATTCGTTCTTTTCAAGGCGAAAACACTGTAAATAAAGCGATGGCTGCTTCATTAAAAAATGGAGATATAAATTTATTTGCTGCGATGAATAATGGTGTAACAGTTATTGCAAAAAGCATAAAAACGACGGGAATACAAATTCATCTAATTGATTATCAAATAGTAAATGGTTGTCAAACAAGTAATGTTTTACAACAGAATTTAGACATCCCAAATATTGACGAACTTATGCTTACAGTAAAAATCATATCATCAAAGGACAAAGAAATTCGTGATAAAATTATTGTAGGAAATAATAGTCAAACTGAAGTCAAAAGGGAACAACTTGTAGCTTTATTAGATACTCAAAAACGAATAGAGGACTACTATAATGCTCAAAACAAATATGAAAAACTATATTATGAGCGTCGTTCAAAACAATATAGATTCGATGAGACACAAATTCCTGTGTACAAAGTAATTACAATTCCATTCCAGATTAAAGCTTTTGTTTCGATGGTAATGGGAAAGCCTCATCAAGTTAGTGGGTATTATGGAAGTATTGTTGAACAATTTGACAAAAATGGTGTTCGTGTTTTTGCTCCTGAAACAAATCCTGCACTTTATTACACTAGTGCGTTGGCATGTTATAAAATGACAGAGTGTTTTGATAGCCATAGCATACCTTCAAAATACAAAAAAATCAAATTTCATTTATTATTAGCGTTTAGATTGATGTGTGAATGCTTTGCTTTGCCACAATATAATAGTAATAAAGTTCAGATGTATTGCGATCATCTTTGCTCAATTTTATGCGACAATAAAAAATGTAAAGAAGGCTTTGAAGCAGCTGTTAAGTTGGTTGATATTGTTCTTAAACGAGAACCAAAAGACCAAGACAGGGCGAGTAAGTTGTTTACGGATAATCTTCATAGAGTTTCCTCTCAACTAAATGAAATAAACAAACAAAAGAAAAGCATGTCTGAGTGATATGAATTTTGGTATTGAGAATTGCTATGAGAAAGATTCTTTTGCTAATTGTATTTGTGTGTTCTTTAGGAATTATTGGGTCGGCTCAGTCGCTTGATAATGCGTTAGAACAATTAGAAACTGTTCGGTTACAAAATGGAGAACAGTCGCAAGAATATCTTTTCGCATTAGATACGGTTATTTTAAAAGCAAACACAGTAGGTGATTTAGAGACCGCTTTTAATTACAGGAAAAAACATCTTGACATATTAAAACGAATGAAAGGGGAAGTCGATGTAGAAGTCGCTGAGGATTTATGGAGATTGGGTAATACAAGTCGTAGACAGGGTGATGTCAAAGCGTGTCACAATTATTATATTAAAGCGACAGATGTTTTTGACAAGGTATTTGATAATCAAATGGATAGTATCTATGTCTTACATTATGCACTGAGTCTTTATTCTATTATTGATGATTTTGTGTCGTTATCTGAACGAGAACAAGTTTTATATTATTCTCCTAAACTTGTAGAGGTAAGTCGTGCTCTTTATAAGAATAATAATTGTGGACATATAGGAACCCTTACTCAAATATTGACGTTTAATAATAATGTTGGAAATGCAGACGAAACAGTTTTTGGGTATTATTGTAACACAATTGTAAAAGATTGTGACGTGATCGACTCATGTGATTTTACAATTGTTAATGAGGCATATAATTATTTGAAATACTACTATTTTGAAACTAATCAGTATGATCTGCAAATAGAAACTGCCAAAGCTCACTTAAACAAACTCGAAACTGCTAAAGTACCTTTGACAAAAGAAATAATAATAGCCTTGTATTATTTGCTCGTTAATGGGAACAAACATTTAGATGATGCTATTTATTACGGGAAGAAAGCGGAAAAAATGTTGGTTGATACATATTCCTCGACTGAATTATTGTACCAAGATACGATGTATTATAAAACTATTGCTGCTTTAGCGAATAACTATGGTATTATTGGTGATAACAAAGCTGAATTCATGTACAATCATTTAAGATGTAAAGTTTTAGAATACAATAATCAAAAAGCAAGTAAAGAATATTATGAAGCTTTGAAATTTCTGTTGTTTTCCGCATATCGTTCAGGTGAGTTTTCTATTGTAATGCACAATGCTCCTGAATTAGAATCGATGATTTTCAATTATTCGGATACTCCTTCGAATGATGTTTTGATGTACGTTGATTGTATGGCAAATGTAAACATGCGTTTGGGTAATTACCAAGATGCAATACATTATTTTAATGAAGCTTTGGAATTATTGCCACAATATGTAAGTGGAGAGTCGTTGTTATTAGGGAAGGCATATTATGATTTTGCCAAAGCGCAAATTTTTCATCTTGAGAAATTGAATCAAGACGCTTTGAATGAACTGTCTGAGACCGAGAACATGATTAGCAAGCTTCCTGAATTACCCGAAGTGCAAGCATTAAAAGTTGCGGTATTGATGTTAAAAGGTGATTTGGTTCCTGATTATTCAGAGGCAATGGCGTTGTTTGACACTGCATACAATATAAACGAACGGATTTTATTAGAAACAACTGAACTTTTGCCTATTACAAATAATGGCTCTATTGATGTAACTGATTCAACGGGATATGTCAGCGTCGAATCTATTAGACTCTTTCAGTTTCAAAAAGACTGTTTAGATACTAAAGCAAAAGTGCTACTTAATAAGGGAAGAATCCAATATCAAAATGGTGCGATTACAGATGCATATCATTCTTTTAGGGAAGCTGCTTCTATGGTTGAAATTATAAAAACCGAGAATAGTGATGATTATATCGCTTGTCAACATGGGATAGCCTCTTGTCAAATGGAAATGGGGAATAATACTGATGCTATTAACACATTGGATAGATTGTTAACATCAATAAAAGTATTATATGGAGAAGAACACCCATCCTATGCATCGATTTTGTTAGGTTTGGCTAGTTATTATAGCATTATAGGTGATCCTGACAAATTGATTTGCTATGGACAAACGGCAGCAATAATATATAAAAAAATTGGTGATATGGATGGCTATGCACAAGCATTGTTAAGTGTTGGATCTGGATTTCGATTAAAAGGAAATTTGAAAGATGCTAGAACCTATTTACTAGAAAGTTGCGGTTTAATGGAGGAACAGAAAAATAATCCCAAGGGGTTAAGAGATGTATACGAAAACCTATTTGAACTGTTTTTTGAAATGAATTGTGACGATGATGCTGTGGAGTATTTTAGGAAAGCTGAACAATTAACAGAATCGGCATTTGGGAAGCAGAGCATTGAATTTGCTCGATTAGCGGCCACTGCAGGTGATGCTTTGATGAGAAGAGGGTATGAGATTGGTTGCGATGCCTTGTTAGAGGCAGTTAATACGATGACTTCTTTAAGATTAGATCGTCATCCCTATTATATAACCACCTTGTTGTTATATGGAATTGCAGGTCAAATATACGATAAACCTTTCAAATCTGATTATATTAAGATTACAAAGAGTGCTCTTGCAGGGTATTATGTTTCTAATGTTGGCTATTTTTCTTCAATTGATAGGGATTTCATGTGGAAACGGTTGTCAACTGAAGCAAAAAACATCATGTTTACCGCTCGGACAGATGATTTGTCAGATAAGGATTTGTTTGATTATTTGTTATTTTCTAGATCTTTATTATTAAGCACTTCAAATGGCCTCAAAAAGGCGGTATTTAACAGCGGTCAACAAGAATTGATGGACCAATATGGCAGTATTCAAGCGATTCAAAAAGCAATTGACATGCAAAGTTTTGGTGTGCTGGATGAAAGACAGTCAATTGAATTATTGTATGAAAGGAAAACCACAATGGAAAGAAAACTTATAGCCAAAATGAAAGCCTTGGGCTATTCGGTTAACGACAGCATTACCTACAATGATGTCAGAAATGTGTTGAAGGGAGGAGAGGTTGCCATCGAGTTTGTAGACTACTATCATATAAAAGAGCAGAAAACCTATTACATCGCTCTGTTGGCGAAATCAACTTGGGAGAATCCTGTTTATGTCCTACTTTGCACAGAAAATGAGTTGAAGAACCGCATCGGCAATCCCAATGTCACCTACTCCACCGATGACTTGTACCGCTTGGTGTGGCAACCGTTGTTGGAGCATGTCGGTGACAGCTGCACGGTGTATTTCTCACCGAGCGGGATGCTCCACACGATAGCCTTGGAATCGATGTACACTCCAGACGGCTCATGCCTAAGCGACAAATACAACCTCGTTCGCTTGACCTCAACGAGGGAGTTGTGCAAGGCGAAACAGCCCAAGACCTATGAGACTGGTGCCATTTATGGTGGCCTGCAATATGATGTTGAGCAACAACGAATGGCCGAGGTTGCCGCAATGAACAAGACGGAATTAGAAGAAAGCCCCGTTTTCGCCCTAAGAGGAGAAGACCGAGGCAACTGGAATTACCTGAAAGGCACGAAAGACGAAGCGGAACATATCGCTGGTATCATGAGGCAAGCCAACATCAATTGTAATCTGCTTGAAGGCGACCTGGGAAGTGAGGAATCCTTCAAGGCACTATCAGGAAGCAATACTGACATCATTCATCTGGCCACTCATGGTTATTTCTTGGAAGGCGAGAAAGCGGACATGAATGATTTTATGAAGAGTTTGTCACCCTTGGCAAGGCAAAAGACAGATTCCATCATCGACCCGCTGTTGCGCTCGGGCTTAATCTTGTCGGGAGGCAACAACGCCTGGCTGGGCAAAGAGGTGCCGGAAGGCATCGAGGACGGTGTGCTCACTGCCTTGGAGATTTCGACCATGAACCTGTCAGGGACCGACATGGTTGTGATGTCGGCATGTGAAACTGGCCTTGGAGACATCACCAGCGATGGTGTGTTTGGTTTGCAACGTGCCTTCAAGATGGCAGGTGTGCAGACCTTGGTGATGAGCCTATGGAAGGTGGACGACAACGCCACCAGCCTCATGATGCAGACCTTCTATGAGCAGTTGCTTTCAGGGAAAACGAAGCGCGAGGTGTTCAATGTGGCGCAAGCGGCAGTGAGGAACAAATACCCAGAGCCTTACTATTGGGCGGGATTTGTGATGTTGGATTAGGTGCCGATTTAGAGGGCTGAAAAAAAGTTACAAGGGCTGGATAAAAAAATCCAGCCTTTTTTTGTCTCATTTTCAGTGTTTTAGAAAATAATTTGAAAAAAGTTTCCAAAACCAGGTTACCTTTTCAAGAAACCGTCATTAAAGGACAAACAAACAACAAACAATAAGTCAAACAATTAAAAACACAAGTAAAATGAAAAAGTATTTAGTTATCGCAATCGCACTGATTATCGCTCCGTTCACCTCATTCGCCCAGAGTTACAGAACCTCTACCACAATCAACAGTTGGGGCAATACCATCGACAGCCGCACCACTGATTCATACGGCAGAACGGTAGGCACCTCCTCCAGTTGGGTTGATTGCCTTGGCAACGTCAACACTACCTACAAAGATTCTTACGGTAACAGAATTGGCTCTTCCACTACCAGCATTGATTGCATTGGCAATGTAAACACGACATATTCGGATTCCTACGGAAACAGACTTGGTTCTTCATCAAGCAGCTATGACTGCATCGGAAACATCAACACATCCTATTCCAATTCCTACGGTGCATACATTGGTTCTTCAACCACCACCACCTATTCCTACGGGTCTTCAACCACCACAAGAGATGCCTATGGAAGAACCGTTAGCACCAGCACATCTTCTTACTGGGATTGGTAAATAAAAACAGTCGCACAAGTAAAATCAACAAAACAATATAGATAAACTACATTTACTTGTGTTGGGCCCGGTCGGGATGGTTATCTTGGTCGGGCCTATTTTCAAAAAACACAAGTTTTGAGGTTACTTTCTCTATACAATGGACATAAAGAGACAAATCAAACAATTCAATCAACAATCTAATACATTACAACTATGAACAAGACATCAAAAATCATCGTGACCATCGTCATCATCGTTGCATTCATCTTCCTTTTTGGAATCATCGTCGGCGTTCGCGGCGACAACGGAAACAGCACTCCAGGTATCTTTGGCCTTATTGTCTTCGCAGGCATGATAGGTGCTATCCGTGCCGTTTGGAAAAAAGACCAGAACGAGGACAACCATCCTGAAAAACAATAAGAAGACAACCTTATAGAACTCACGGCCATGTTCAAGGACTACTACAAGATATTGGGTATTATCTCTGATGCCACCTCGGAAGAAATCAAAAAGGCATACCGTAGCCAATCTATGCGTTGGCATCCCGATCGAAATCCAGGTATGGATACGACAGCAAAAATGCAGGACATCAATGAGGCATACAACATCCTGAAAGACCCTGCTACAAAAGCCAGGTACGATGCCGAATATGCCAAATTCAATTCCGCAAGGTACAAACAGCCGAGTACCATGAGAGAGGAACCAGTATATGACATCAAGGACGAGACTTTGAAAGAAGACATCAAGGAAGCCAGGAAAGCTGCCGAAGATTATGTCCGTGAGTTCTATGCCTCGTTGAAAAACGACTCCAAAAATGCGGCAAGAGGAGCATGGGAAGGAGCAAAAGGCTATGTCGTCGGAGGTATTATAATGACTATCATTGCTTTGATTGTCAAGATGTGTATTAGCAGCCAGTCTGCCCCCACGATTCAAGAGACCACATCAAGCACATATTCAAATTCCAGCCAAACTGCAACATCTTCCAGCAACGAAAAAGTTAGGTTGAAAACCATACCACCAATGGAGAAGGAAGAACCCAAGCATTGGAAAGACCAAACCTTCTTCAATGCATTCAAAATCTCTGTGCCGATTACGGTAGAAAGGCAGACCAAAGATAGTCCTTACGGAAGAGACTTGGCCAATAAGGGGATGCTTCAACTTCGGGATGACTTAATCATATTCAACCAGAAGGGATTGTGTGACTTGAAACCTGGAGCAAAAGACCAATACTGTCGAATCATGATTAACTTTATGAAAGAAGTTAAGGGCGATTTTTTGCAAAGAGACGAAACCGAGCCGTTTGATTGGGAATACGACCAACTTCTTGAAGAGATGGTAAAAAATGAAATTGGTTCTGGTAGCCGTTTAATAGGCACATTCAGCCGTGAATGGGTACACATCAACAATGCCAACGCCATCTTGGTAACCTACAGAAGGACGGGTAACAACTATGACACCTCAAAACCAGTCTGTTGCAAGGTGCTTCTTTTCCAAGACGACTATAAATTTGTAAAGATGATGATTTCCTACAGAGAAGAGGAAGCGAATCTGTGGGCCAATGATTTTGAGCAAGTTATGAGAAGTTTTGAATGGATAAACTAATTTTTCATTATGGAAAAATATAGTGACGAATACACCTCTTTTGAAGGGATTTCGAAAACACATGAGATTATAGGCACAGTCTTAGGCGTATGCTTCTTTGTGGCATTATTCGCATTCTATGTTTACGATCTTATCACTTCGACCCCTGTCTATTCATCTGTTTTGGGAATTGTCTTTATCTCGGCAGTATCTTTTTTTATTCTTTCAAACCGACCATTGAAAAACATTGAAGTCCTGGGGTGGCATATCTGTAGGCGACTCGATAAGCAAGGCTATCCTCATGAAAAGAAGGAAGGCACATTGTACATCACAAAAAACGACCATCGCTTTCGTGTTCATATTGCGAATGGCTGTGACAATAGAATCAAACATTTGTACTTTTTATATGAATTTACCGATGACAATTTCGAGAAAGTGAGCAAGGAAGGTTGGACGCGAGCCGCAAACTCCATCAATGCGAACAACGCCGGGATTACTTTCATTACAATGGAGGATCATTTCTGTTGTTGCTATCAAACTGCAATCGGAACTTCAAATTGCTTCATCAAAGAATTTGAGCAAGCGTATCAAACTATTGGTGGAGCCATGAGTGATTACAATAAGATTTATCCGTATATAGAACGAGATTATCCCAACACCATTTCAGAGCATAAAACCTGCATTGGGTTCAAATAATGAAATATAACCCTATACATGAAAACATTCAAACTAATAGTTACATTGGCCTTTGTTGCGTTGTTGCAGTGGTCTTGTGGGGACAATAAGCCCACACAACAAACGGTGGTTAATGATACAGAAAACAATACCGAAAAAAGCATGAGGTTACAGAATGAGGGTGCTGATTGTTTCGATGTATCACACCACAAAAGTGACACAAGTCGCCAAACAAAGATTGGTATATATGAAAAATGGTTCGTCTATGACCAGCCTATCAATGGTTACAATGTCAAGATCCATTGGCTATGTGACAAAACACAACTCTTTTCCGGGACAGGCTATTTTTATTTCTCAAACTCTGACATGTTGAAGATGCTAACTCATGAAGTCAATGTGGATATTTGGTTTGACGAAATGCGATTGGTGGAAAGTCCAGATACGATAGTCCTGAATCAGTATTACGAAGAATCAATGCAACCCTATTTGGATTGGAGGACCATTGTGGGATTTGCGGATTACAATTTTGATGGCAAAAATGACCTTGTCATTTGCGGCTCTCCAAGACCATACAGAGAGTTGGATAAAGATGATTGGCTTGACTGCGAAGACTTTACTTTCTATTCGGATTTCCCTGAAGGCTTTGTGCAAATCCACAATGAGCCTTTCTACAGATTATCCACAGAAACCTGCCGGACATATTGCAAATTTGACCCAACCAATGAAACTTTGCTGTTGCTTACAAGCGATGGGGCTTGTTGCTCCGATTCCACGACTTACTATTTCCGTGATGGCAGACCTTATAAAAGTGTAGAGGTCAGGCAGGAGCAACTGATGGATACTACAATAAATGAAACCACTGTGTTACACTATAGATATTAAGGATTTTAATTTGTAATGATTATGCCAAACGATACCGAACAATTTGATGACATTGCCAGAGCGCTTAGTGACGAGCTTTCACTTATCAGCGATGATGATCAAAGAATAAAAGAGTTAGAAAAAGCCGAAGCACTAAACAAAAGGCTTGATGAGATTGAACTTAACGAACAGGATTTCATTATTATGGATGAACTCAGTATTATGGGTTTGATGCCGAAGTCGTTTCGGAAACAATTCGGCTCAAATCAGTATGTCTTTGACTCAAAAAGTCTGTATGCTTTACAAAAGGAACGACCTGAATTTGTCCGTCAATTCTTGCACGAATTGTCGAAAGACGAGTTGGTTTTCAACAAAGAAGACGAATATGACGAGAACGGTGATGAAATTGATGAAGGAAAATATGAACCCATCGAGGTTCTTTTGAAAAAATATCAGATTAGCGATGAAGAGGAAAAAGAGAGCATTGTGGCAGAATTAGAAGACAGGTTCTTGGATCAATCCAACGAGTGTCAAATCCAAATCGTCAATACCATCCTACCTAAAAACACAACTGATAGGGATTGGTGGTATAGGGTTTTGTTGGATTATTGGTGGGATGATGCTATAGTACCAGCTGTAGAAACGACATGGAAGAGCTATAGAGAGCCAGAATGTGCGAGGGTTATTGCACATAGATTCCCGTTGGAATATGTCAAATTACATCAAGAAGATTTGGGGAAAGTCAATTATCTGGTGGTATGCTTGCGGCTTGCTGAGGACAAAGATTTTGTAATTGACAAAACAAGATTGTCTAAAAAGCAATATTATCATATCATGGCTGCCCGTCATATTCATCTTGTCGAAGCCGAAGCCGACAAACTATTGTTTGGACACGTTTTTAGGTTTTTAGACATTGATTACAAGCCTCCGAAATACTCCGTAGACAATAATTATTGCCATACTACATTCGATATTGATAATCTGTTTAGCGATCAAGAAAAGTTCTTGTCTCTGTTGCTTGATTACAAGCCCTCTCTGTTGTTTTTGCCAGATATGGTTTATTACATTCGGACACTCATAAATACAGGAAATATAAAATCTGTGGTTAAATTCATGGCTTGGAATAAATACCTTCAGCAGAACATTCCTTCGCTTTTACCCAAGGAGCCCAACCAGTTGATGGACTTGCAACAACTCAATGACAGACTTAGAACATATCGCAAACGGAGTTGGGAGCATTTAATGAAACTTGCTATTGAAACATTCCCTTTAGACGCTGACATTGATACAAACGAGTTTGGCCTCAATGATGTTGAAAAATCCGATTGGGTTTATTGTTTGCCCTATTGATGAAAGGTCGGAATAAGTGAGTCTGTCTCACTTATTGCGGACGTATGGACAAAAGCAAGAGGAATTCCAAAAAATCCAAACAATGTCTGTAAAAAACGGCCGATATCCGTTCAGTGAAAACGGCGATATCCGTTCACTTTTGTCGGTGCAAAATTAGATTATTTTCTCATACTCTCACCTTTTAGTTCAAAACGTATTGCCGTGTGGACGATTCTGTCTAGGATGGCGTCCGCTGCGGTGGTGTTGCCCTGAAGCACGTCGTACCAGTCCGTCACGGGCAGTTGCGACACGATGATGTTGGCTTTCCGCCCGTGCCTGTCCTCGATGATCTCGAGGAAGTCGAGCAGCTGCTGCCCGTCGAGGGCCTTCATGCCGAAGTCGTCGACGATGAGCAGGTCGGTGGCGGCCAGCTTGTCGAAGAGCCTCAGCAGCGAGGCCTCGACGCGGTGGATGGTCACCTGCTCGAAGAGCTTGTTGAGGTTGTAGTAGGCGGTGTGGAAGCCGCAGAGGCAGGCCTGGTGGCCGAGGGCCGAAGCCAGCCAGCTCTTGCCGGTGCCGGCAGGGCCGGTGATGAGGACCGGATGGGTTGTTGTCGATGTGTCAGTTGAACTGCCCTTTCCCCCTGACGTTGGCGTGGTTGGACGGCGGCGACTTCACAATGCTGTCGGCGTTGTCCACGCCGGCAAGGCCGCTGTCGACGACCAGTATCTTGGGGACGCCGCCCATGGCCTTGAGGCACTGTGCGACGGCGAACAGGAAGTCCTCGCTGCTCTGGGTCGGGACGCAGGTGGCGAAGACATAGTCCGTCGCGGGCATGCAGGCCACGAACACCTCCGCCTTGACCTCCTCTCCGGTGTCGATGTCGACATACTGGAGCTTGTCGCCGGCGAAGTCGACCATCAGCCGCTCTCTCGGGGCGTACAGGTCCCTGACGACGGTACTGTGGCCTCCGTAACCCTTTGCCTTCGCATATTGCCTGTAATGGAACCTGAACTGCGTCAGGCCGTATCCATCGGGGTGTTCCGCCCTGTACTCCTCCCACAGGAGCCGCAGGGTGACTCCCTTGCGCCTCAGCTCGCCCTCGATGTAAGGCAGCATCTCCCCGATCTCGTCGAACCTCGGGTCGCTGTAGGCGGCGTTGCCGCTGTGGAGCCTGCGTCCGAGCTCGGGGTCCTCCAGCCTGAGAAGCCCCTCCAGACCCTCCGGGAGCGCCTTGGCCTTGTTGACGTAGTTGTTGACGGTCTCCTTGTCCATCCCCAGGACCCTGGCGATGGAGCGGTTGGAGGCACCGTCCCTGTGCATGATTAGCAGTTGTTTGATCTTGCTCATCTCTTTTGTCTTTCCTGTCATAGTGCCGCGTTTTGGTACGGCGGCAAAGTTAGCAAGACAAAAGTGAACGGGTTTGCTCCGTTTTTTGGGGCGGTTTTGGGCGTCTTGAACGGACTTGCTCCGTTTTTTGAACCCTTTTCTGGCTGCTTAGAGCCCTTTTTTGAACGGTTTTTAGCGTTTAAACTGGGTGGATATGCTCCGTTTTATACAGGTGGGACAGTGGGACAGTCAATTTTTCCCGTTCAGGGCTTCGGCACCGCCTACGATGTCAATGAGTTCGTTGGTGATGACGTTTTGGCGGGCTTTGTTGTATTGAAGCTTCAGTTCCTGCAAGAGCTGGTCGGCGTTGTCGCTGGCGATGTGCATGGCGGTCATGCGAGCACCATGCTCTGCAGTCAAGGCATCAAGCATGATGGAATAGAAGTTGGTGCGGATAACCTTGGGAATCAGATCGTTGACAAAGGTTTCCTTGTCAGGCTCCACGATGTAATCGAAGCTCAGAACCTCCCTTCCACTTTCGGCCTTCAAAGGCAACACCACCTCGCGCTGCGGCACCTGCACACCGGCATTCTTGAAGTGGTTGAACACCAGCTCAACGCGGTCGACCTTCTCACTGAGGAACAGTTCCACCATCTTGTCGCTGATTTCCATGGCTAAATCGTACGACATGCTTTCGGCCAAAGGCGCATACTGCCCCTCCACCTCGATGCCGAACTTCTTGGCGTAGTCGTTCACCTTTTTGCCTACAAGATAGACTATAACATTCTCTGCACCAAGGCTTTCAGCATATCCATCGTAGACCTGTTTGAAAAGCTTGCAGACGCTGGAATTGTAGACGCCGCACAAGCCACTGCTTGATGAGAAGGCCATCAGCGCGACACGCTTCACCTCGCGATGCTCCGCCAATGGGATGCTGACTTCGCCCTCAAGGGAGCCGAGGTAGTTGGAGAGTGCTTCGCTCAGCTTATTTTTATAAGGAAGAAAACGTGTCGTGATGCCTTCGGTCTTCTTCAGCTTGGCTGCCGACACCATCTTCATCGCACTCGTGATTTTCTGTGTCGAGGCGACGGAAGCGATTCTAGCCCGGATTTCTTTTAATGATGCCATAGTCTTTGTTTTTGACACGGGACTTCAGGACTTCGGGACTTGGTTTGTCTCATCGTCTCGCAGTCCTATGCATTAAAGTGTTCACTCAAATTCAAAGCCTCCTCTTTCATCACCGCTTTCATATCATCGTCAATCTTGCCGGTTTTCAGCTGCTCTAGCACGTCCTTATGCTTGATCTCCATCATGTCAAGGAACTGCTTTTCAAACTCCAGCACCTTGTTTTCAGGCACTTTGCTCAGTAAGCCGTTGGTGCCACAGAAGATAATGGCGATCTGTTTTTCCACAGGCATGGGTGTATATTGCGGCTGCTTCAACAACTCCACATTCTTGTGACCTTTGTCCAAGATAGCCAATGTGGCGGCATCGAGTTCGGCGCCGAATTTCGAGAAGGCCTCCATCTCACGGAACTGGGCCTGGTCGAGCTTCAAGGTACCTGCCACCTTTTTCATCGACTTGATTTGGGCATTGCCACCCACACGCGACACCGAAATACCCACGTTGATGGCGGGACGGATACCTGCATTGAAAAGGCTGGTTTCCAAAAAGATTTGTCCGTCGGTAATGGAAATCACGTTGGTGGGGATATAAGCCGACACATCGCCTGCCTGCGTCTCGATGATGGGCAGTGCAGTGATGCTACCGCCACCCTTCACGATGTCCTTCAGGCTGTCAGGAAGGTCGTTCATTTGGCGTGCCACGTCGTCGTTCTTGATAATTTTGGCGGCCCGCTCCAGCAGACGACTGTGGAGGTAGAAGATATCGCCAGGATAGGCCTCACGTCCTGGGGGACGGCGTAAAATCAGCGACACCTCACGGTAAGCTACAGCCTGCTTCGACAAGTCGTCATAGACGACCAAAGCATGTCGGCCCGTGTCACGGAAATACTCTGCAATGGCGCAACCGGCGTAAGGGGCGTAAAACTGCATGGCGGCGGGGTCGGAGGCGGTGGCACTCACCACGATGGTGTAGTCCATGGCACCATGTTTCTCCAAGGTATTCACCAAATTGGCAACGGTACTACCCTTCTGTCCTACAGCAACATAGATACAATAAATCGGGTCACCGTTCTTGTAGTTCTCCTTCTGGTTGATGATGGTGTCTATGGCGATGGCAGTCTTACCCGTTTGGCGGTCGCCGATGATGAGTTCACGCTGTCCACGCCCAATGGGAATCATGGCGTCAATGGCCTTGAGACCTGTTTGTAACGGCTGGTTGACAGGTTGGCGGAAGATGACGCCCGGGGCCTTGCGCTCCAGCGGCATCTCGTAGGTTTCGCCTTGGATGGCACCCTTACCGTCGATGGGGCGACCGAGGCCGTCCACAACACGACCCAACATGCCTTCGCCAGCGAGGACGGAGGCGATGCGCTGCGTGCGCTTCACCGTCTCGCCTTCCTTGACACCCTCAGTAGGACCGAGCAACACCACGCCGACATTATCTTCCTCAAGGTTGAGCACCACACCCATGGTGCCGTTTTCGAATTCGACCAGCTCGTTCGACTGCACCTTGTCGAGGCCGTAGACATGCGCTACGCCGTCGCTCACTTGCAGCACCTTACCAACCTCCTCAAACTGCACCTTGTTGCTCATGTTCTGGAGCTGCATTTGCAGAATACTCGATATTTCACTTGGTTTGATGTTTGCCATATATCTAGTTTTTATTTATTCTTCAACTTGTTCTTCAGCGCATTCAGCTGTCCCGCCACGCTGGCGTCCATCCTTGTGTTTTCGATGTCGAGGATGAAGCCGCCGATGAGATTCGGGTCAATCTTGACATCCATCTCGGCGTCAGCACCAAAGGTCTCTTTGATGAAGGCCTTGATTTTCTCGTAGCTTTCCTCTGACAATTCGGTGGCCGTGGTGACCTGGGTGCTCAGGATGTTGTGCTTCTCGCGGTACATCTCCATAAATTTCATGGCAATGAAAATCATCTTGTCCTCACGCTTCTTGTCGGCCACAAAGACAATGAACTGCTTCAATGTGTCGTGCATGGGCTCGCCTATCGCCAACTCCACCAACTTCACCTTCTCCTCTTTCGCGATGAGGGGGTCTGACAGCACCTCGTTGAACTGAGCGATGGCCAGGAAATAATTGTGGGCAAAGCGAGACAAACCGTCATAAACGGCATCCTCACAGCTTTGCTCCTGGGCCAACTCGAACAATGCCCGCGCATACCTCACCGATATTCTTCCGTTGTCCATAGCTTACGCTTCAATGCGGGGGTGGTTGTTTTTCAGCAGTTGCTCGACGTAGTCATTTTGCGCCTGCTTGTCGCTCAACTCACGCTGCAACAGCTTCTCGGCGATGTCGACGCTAAGGGCGATGACCTCATTCTTGATCTGCGCCATGGCCTCTGCTTGTTCCTTTTCTATCTTCAAGCGCGCCTCCGAAACAATCTTTTCAGCCTCTTGTCGGGCCTGCGCCTTGGCTTCCTCGATGACCTGATTTTTCAAGTCTTGGCTCTCCTTCATAATGCGAATCTGCTCGGCTTGTGTGGCGGCCAAGGTTTCTTGTTTCTTCTGCTCGATGCCTGCCAAAGCGTTGTTGGCTTCCTCAGCGGCCTGCAACGAGTCGGCAATATAGGCGTTGCGTTTCTCCACGCCACCCATAATCACCGGCCATGCCGCCTTCGCCAAAATGGCGAACACGATGAGGAAGGCGATGAGCATCCATATCACTAATCCACTTTCGGGAAGAAATAGATCCATGTTTGGTGTTTTTTAGATTAAGCCTAGGGGCTTGGCGTACCTTGCCCCTAGGCGGTTTTGTTTTAGCCGAGCACCGCCAACAGGCAGACGGCAAGAGCAAAGAACGTTGCGCCTTCGACGAGAGCGGCTGCGATGATCATGCCCATTTGGATCTTACCAGCGGCTTCGGGCTGACGAGCCATGGCTTCCATGGCCGATTGACCGATTTTACCAATACCCAAACCGGCTCCGATGACAGCGATGGCGGCTCCGATGGATACTAAACCCGGCGCTAACGATACTGCTTCAAGGATGATTGATAGTAACATGATGTTGAGATTTTGTTGTTTATTGTTGATTTAAAGATTTAAAGATTCAAAGATTCAAAATTCATAACTGCTAACTATGTTCAGGTTCCTGTTGTGCCAAACCAATAAATACGGCTGACAATATGGTGAATACGTATGCCTGGATATATGCCACCATCAATTCCATGGCAAACATAAAGACGGTCATGAAGATGCTGATGACGCTCGTCACTCCAGCCATTCCCACACCATACATGCCTCCGATGATGAAAATCAGACCCATGAGCACCAGGATGACGATATGGCCGGCGAGAATGTTAGCGAAGAGACGGACCATCAACGCGAAAGGCTTAATGATGACAGAAATAAGTTCAATGATGGGCATCAGCGGAATGATCTTCAGGAAAATGGGCACATCGGGCCAGAAAATGTCCTTCCAATAATGCTTGTTGCCGAAGATATTCACAAAGAAGAAAGTCAGCAAGGCCAGCACGAGGGTGATGCTGAGATTGCCCGTCACGTTGGCACTGAACGGGAAGATGGGAATCAAGCCGAAGAGGTTGGAGAAGAGGATAAAAAAGAACACCGTAAGCAGATAAGGTGCGAACTTCTTCACTTGCTTTTCGGGGATGTTAGGCCGGACGATGCCATCAATCACAGTGTAGGTGAGCCATTCCACCAAGCCTTGGTACTTCGTGGGCGTAGCCATAGGGTCTTTCTTGTATTTCCTTGCGGCAGGCAGGAAGAAAGCCAGCATGAATCCGCACACCAAAAAGATACCGAAGGCGTTCTTGGTGAACGAGATGTCGAAAGGACGCGATAGGTTGCCGTCGTCTTTCAACTCCACCAGCTTGCCCGGGTATTTGTCGTCGCTGATGCTTGAGATGTAGAAGTGGGCACCCTTATGCTCGTAGGTCTCGCCTTCCTGCAGCTCGCATACATGTTTCGACGAAAAGCAATGCCAATCACCGTCCTTGCACTTGACGATGACAGGCAGCCACACACAAACTGGCTTGCCTTTGACTTCCGTGATGTGGTAACAATAGGCATCTCCCGTATGACCAAAGATGAACGACTTGGCATCGAACTTCTCCTTCTCTTCTACTGGGGCTTGACTATCTTCTGTGGGGATGCTGTCTTGGGCATATCCCCGTGTCGGCACCAACAGTGCCACAGCGAAGACAAGAAAAAGCGCAATATGTCGGAAGACTTGGTTCATGCTTCGTTGCCTTTGTTCCGATTCTTGAAATAATGAACGAAGACACAAGTCTCAGCAGCCAGTGTTATGAGATAGGCCAATGCCGTGACGAGGATGAAGGCCCGTGCACCCGTCTTAACAGAGAGGATGTAAAGCACCAACAAAACAATGGTCAGCGCCAGTTTGATAGCTTTGTAGACCATCAGCCAAGTGAACTTGTTGGGGTTTTCGTCCACGTTTTTCTTCATCAGATGGCAGAAGAAAGCACCCAAAATCATGAAGAGGTTGGGGCCTGTAATCATCCAGTTGTTCCACCAAGGTTCGTCAGCACAGAAGCAAAGCAGGATGCCGTCCAAAACGAGGCAAATCAGCAGGAACACCGTCAGATATTTTGTTAAGATATTCTTTTTCATAGTTCTACACAAATAGTCAAGTTGTTGTCGTGGTTTTCGGTGAAACCGCCTTTGATGTCAAACTCCTTTTGATCACCGTTGGCCTCGGTGAGACTGACCTTGCCGGCCTCAAGGATGGCGACGATGGGCGCATGGTGCTCCAAGAGGGTGAAGGAGCCCATCTTGCTCGGCACCGTGACGGCAATGGCTTCGCCTTCAAACAGTGTTTCACTAGGGGAGATGATTTCGACTTGCATGGTTATTTACTTATGTTTTTGAGCATCTCCTCTCCCTTGGCGATGGCATCGTCGATGGTGCCCACCAAGTTAAAGGCGGCCTCGGGATATTGGTCAACTTCACCGTCCATAATCATATTGAAGCCACGAATGGTTTCCTCTATCGGAACCATCACGCCCTTCATGCCTGTGAATTGCTCAGCGACGTGGAAAGGCTGCGATAGGAAACGCTGCACACGACGGGCACGGTGGACGACAATCTTGTCCTCCTCCGAAAGCTCTTCCATGCCGAGGATAGCTATGATGTCCTGCAGTTCCTTGTTGCGTTGCAGCAGCTGAATGACACGCTGTGCGGTGTTATAGTGTTTCTCGCCGATGATGTTCGGGTCGAGGATGCGCGAGGTGGAGTCAAGCGGGTCGACGGCGGGATAGATGCCCAACTCAGCAATCTTACGGCTCAACACCGTGGTGGCATCCAAGTGCGAGAAGGTGGTGGCGGGAGCGGGGTCAGTCAAGTCGTCGGCAGGCACATAGATAGCCTGCACTGAAGTGATGGAGCCGTTCTTGGTGGAGGTGATGCGTTCCTGCATCTGTCCCATCTCCGTAGCGAGGGTCGGTTGGTAACCCACTGCCGAAGGCATACGACCCAACAGAGCCGACACCTCAGAACCAGCCTGCGTGAAACGGAAAATGTTATCGATGAACAACAAAATGTCGCTTTGCCCGCTACTAGTATCGTCGCGGAACGACTCTGCCACGGTCAAGCCCGATAGGGCCACCGAAACACGTGCCCCAGGCGGCTCGTTCATCTGGCCGAACACCAAGGTGGCCTGTGAGGTGGCGAGGGCATCCTTGTCGATCTTGGAGAGGTCCCAATCGCCTTCTTGCATGGCCTTGACGAACTTATCACCGTATTTAATGATGCCCGACTCAATCATCTCACGAAGCAGGTCGTTACCCTCACGGGTGCGCTCGCCCACACCAGTAAACACCGAATAGCCGTTGTGTCCCTTGGCGATGTTGTTGATGAGCTCCATGATGAGCACGGTCTTGCCCACACCAGCACCACCAAAGAGACCGATCTTACCACCCTTCAGGTATGGTTCCAGCAAGTCGATGACTTTGATGCCAGTAAACAGCACCTCTTTTGAAGTGGCCAAGTCCTCATATTTGGGCGGCTCGCGATGGATGGGATATTCCGTACTGCGATCGAGGCTGCCGATGCCATCGATGGCGTCGCCCGTCACATTGAGCAAGCGGCCTTTGATTTGGCTTCCGATGGGGATAGAGATAGGTTTGCCCAGCAAGCTGACTTCCATGCCTCGCATCAGACCATCGGTAGAGTCCATGGCGATGGTACGCACCGAGTCCTCACCGATATGTTGCTGACATTCGAGCACCACACGTTTGCCATTGGGGCGGACGACCTCCAAGGCATCATGAATCTTCGGGAGGTTATTGTCACCGCTCTCGAAGTAAACGTCAACCACTGGGCCGATAATTTGAGTGATGCATCCTTTGATATTGTTTGACATATCGTATCTATGATGTTTCTAATTCAAATAAGGTTCCGAAAAGAGGAACAAGCTGCAAATTTACTAAATAATGTCAACCACTCGACCTATTGAGACCAAAAAGAAAAAATATTCCTCAAAAAAGGCAAAAACAGCCATTGTAGCAGGAAAACAGAGAAGCCGACAGCTTGTGCCATCGGCTTCTCTTGAACGTTATATTGTTTTTATTTTTTCAGTTCCCGCGCTATCAAGTCGTTCAGTTGTTTAGCGGCATCCAGCAGCAGACTTTCGTCTGTCGGGATGGGCACGGATTGACCGCCGAGGCGTCGCAAGGTCTCTTCCGAGCATGCATTTTGGTCGCCACGAATGACGGTATAGTCGTGTTTGAAAGTAGATTTCGCCTCAAAGGGCACCTTGCCGATATGTCGACCTTCGGCGTCACGATAGTCGATGTGGCCCTTGAGAGTGGCTGTCTTCAGCTGCGTGTAGTCGGTCACTTGGGCGGTTTTGCCATCTTTTTCTTCCTTAAAAGTCACTTCGTCGAGGCGGATGGGAGACAGCGCCACCTCGTTAATATCGACATACACCATCGCCGACTGCCTTCTTGTGCGCTCCACATTGAAAGGTACCTCACCTTCATCGAAGTCGAAAATGGCATACACCACATCGTCAGTCAGTTGAAGCTTATCATTGATGCCCATCGTCACCTCATCAGCAGTAACAAGCATCTGTTTCTTCCTTAAATTCAACAATTTAGGATTATCACTATTGGTATGCGCCAGCTGTATGATGTAGTTCTCGGCTTGTTCTGCATCAGCTTTCGAACCCGTGCCGAGCAATTGGCCGGCCTTAGCCACCAAGAAAACCTCCGCCCTGTTGCGCGCCGCCATTATATCGTCGTCAAGGTCGAGTTTCACATAGCTCATGCCCTTTTTTACCTTGTTGGGGAAGCAGGACAAGGCGTTGCTGCGGCCTTTCATGCTGCAATAACGTTGGTAAATCTCGGGCCACACATCGGGCTGCCCCGTGGCTTTCAGGCTTTGTATGCGCTCGTGGTCGGCTTGGTTGGCCTTGTGGTAGGAGACCGCCACATAGTTGATACGCTTGGCATTCATATCACCGCCACAAATGTCAGGCGCGAAGCGTTGGATCACTTGGTCGTATTCTTGGGCTTCATAAAGTCTCTTTGGCGTGTTGCAAGAGGCAAGCATCGCACCAAGCAGCAAAACAGGAATCAGTCGGAGATATCTCATGGCTTTCATTTTAATCAGTATATCAAGAATAAAAACTACAAATTTCGCTCCAAAATTGCTCAAACGGCATAAAAACTTTATTTTTGTGCCATCAAATCTGAATTCCATGGAAAAAATCAAGCAACTGCAACAGGATTTCGCCGATTTCATGGCGCAAACCGACTTCAGTGGACAGCCCACTGAGTTATACGAGCCCATCGCTTACACCATCTTGCAAAGTGGCAAACGCCTGCGCCCCATGCTCTGCCTCTTGGCCAACGACATGTTTGGCGGCGACGAAAAGCATGCCTTATGGCCTGCCCTGGCCTTGGAGACCTTCCACAACTTCACCCTCATCCACGACGACATCATGGACAAGGCACCACTGCGCCGTGGCATGGCCACCGTCTACCAGAAGTGGAACTCTGACATCGCCATCCTCTCTGGCGACGCCATGCTAGCCATGGCCTTCCAATTTGCGCTGAAGCCCGACAAAGGCGGCGAACTCGCGAAACAGTTGGGCAAGGTCGCCATCGAAATCTGCGAGGGTCAGCAGATGGACCTCAACTTCGAAACCCTAGGCAACGTGACGATTGACGAGTATTTGGAAATGATTCGCCTGAAGACCGCTGTACTGTTGGCCACAGCCTTGCAGATGGGTGCTACCGTGGCAGGTGCTAATGCCACCGACATCCAGCACCTCTATAACTTCGGCATCAACCTGGGCATGAGCTTCCAGTTGCAAGACGACATCCTTGACCTTTACAGCGACGTGGCTACTTTCGGCAAGCGTCATGGCGGCGACATTGCCGACAACAAGAAGACCTACCTCTACCTGAAAGCTTTGGAGCTGGCTTCCAATGAAGACCGCAAACGCCTCGAACAACTTTTCACCTTCCGCATGGACCACGACGAGGACGAGAAGATCGAAGAAGTGGAAGCTATCTACAACCGCCTGCATGTGAAAGAAGCCGTCGAAAAGGTCATGCTTGACTATGACCGCAAGGCGTTTGAAGAACTGCATGCCGTAAGCCTGCCGGAAGAACAGAAAAAGCACTTAAAGACTTACGCTGAACTGCTTTCAGGAAGGAAGAAATAAACAACTGTCACCGTAACTCAAAAAGCGGAAGCCATTATCCAAGGCAAAACGATAACAATCCTTCCACCGGTCGCCGATGAGGGCGGAGACCAAAAGCAATAATGTACTTTTTGGCTGATGGAAGTTGGTAATCAGCCCCGTGATGACACGCATCTTATAGCTGGGTGCAATCATTAGGGCTGTGCTGGCTTCGAGGCGTGTCAAGCCATGTTTATCGAGATAATCCATAATCAGCTGCAACGCATCGGGAGTCGGTAGCGGCGTGTGGTCTTCGTAGGGGAACCATTGCTCCACATGAAGCGGACGCAATTCCATGCCTTGTTCCTTCAGCATCAAACCTATCCAATACAAGCTTTCCAAAGTGCGTGTGCTTGTCGTTCCAACGGGGATGATGGGTTTCCCAAAATGATTGATTAAATTTTGTACCAACGACTTGCGGACAACCACCGTCTCGGAGTGCATGGCGTGTTCTCCGATGGTGTCAGTAGAAACAGGCTTGAAGGTGCCCGCCCCGACGTGCAACGTCACCTCGTCGAAGGCAAAGCCTTGTTCTCGCAAAGCGGCGATGAGGGGTTGCGTGAAATGCAGTCCCGCAGTGGGTGCCGCCACCGATCCGTCATAGCGAGCGAAAACGGTTTGATAACGGTCACGGTCGTTGGGTTCGGCATCACGGTGCAGATAGGGCGGCAAAGGAATCTCGCCAGCGGCCTCCAGCACCGAGGCAAAAGGCAAAGTTTCGGGTGTCCAAGAGAACTCGATTTCGGCATATTGGTCGTTCTGACTAATGCGTTCTGCACTGAGTATCACGGGCTTCCCTCCTATTGTCAGTTCCATCGACAGCTTGCCTTCCTTCCAACGTTTGGCATTGCCTATCAAGCACTTCCAACGCACAGGCGAAGTGGTGCTGAACGCCACCTGATAATCCTTTTCCGGCTCAAGGCAGAACACCTCAATGCGCGAGCCCGTGGTCTTGTGGAACTGCAAGCGAGCGCGGATGACCTTGGTCTCGTTGAAGACCAGCATGGCTTCCTTAGGCAGGAAATCACCCACATGCTTGAACTGTGACTTTTGTATCTCATTATCTTTCAGTACCAAAAGATTGGACGCATCACGTTCTGGCAAGGGATATTTGGCGATGCGCTCGTCGGGCAAGGGATAGTTGTAGGCCTCAATGGAAATATGCTTTACGTCGTTCATCGTGGAAAATTTGCGCAAAGGTACAGATTTATTCCTACTTTTGCAGCACAATCTGAAAACAATGAATGCCCCATTCCTCAAAATCGAACTAACCCGTGAATTTCTGCTGAAGTTCCTGAAATTCGGTGTGGTCGGTTTTTCGGGCGTGTTCGTCAACTTTGGCGTCACCTACGTCTGCAAGGAATGGCTGAAGTGGAACAAATACCTAAGCAACATTATAGGCTTCATCGTCGCCGCCACTTCCAACTACATCTTGAACCGCATTTGGACCTTCCAAAGTTCCAACCCACAAATCGGGACGGAATACGCCAAATATTTCTTCATCGCGCTGATAGGCATGGGCATCGACACGCTAACAGTGTATATGCTCAACGGGAAATTGAAATGGAATTTCTACCTCAGCAAGGTGTTTGCCGTGGGGGTTTCCACGCTGTGGAATTTCTTTGGAAATTTGTTGTTTACGTTCGCCTAAAGAAATTTATCGAGGAAAATGAATGGCATCAGCGATTCGATGCCGTCGAAGACCATAACGGGTCCTGTCTCACCTTGGCAGAGAACACGCAGCGGCTGTTTCGACTGCTGCTCCACCTCCACCATTACCTGACGACAAGCGCCACAAGGGGCGACAGGTTCTTCAATCGTCTTTGTGGCGGAGTAAGCCGTTAACGCAAGGGCTTCGATAGCCACACCAGGATATTTTGCCATCGCACCAAACATGGCCACGCGCTCAGCGCACAGGCCACTGGGATAGGCCGCATTCTCAATGTTGTTGCCTGTCACAAATTCGCCGTTGGCCAAACGTACTGCAGCCCCGACACAAAACTTGGAATAAGGCGCATAGGATCTCTTCGTGGCTTCGTGGGCCAAACGCATCAGCTCAGCATCCTGCGACGGCAGTTCTTCCATCGAGTCGTAAACCTGGTAGGGACAAATAAACTGTTTTTTCCTCATAATTGCAGGAATTGTTGGTGCAAAGATAAGGATTTTTCTAATACTTCATTCCATTTTCAGAAAAACGCACATTCCTCGCCGTATAGAGATTGCGGGTCAAGCCCGCAATGACGGCTCGGAGTGAGGTTGGGCGAACAAAAGCAACGACACAAAGAAAGCGAACAACGTGGCACCAGCTTGGGTCTCCATAGTGTCCTCGGGGAACATTGACAGCAGCATGATTGTGAGGAAGACCATATATAAATAGGTGTGGTGTTTGCGCGACGCGCACCAAGGATAAAGCAGCACGAACAGGAAAAACGCCAGCCCCACCAAGCCGAAGGCCACGGTGATGGCCAGATACTGGTTGTGGGCGCGGAAACGGAATTCCTCTTTCAAAGGGGATTGTATCTCAGCATAGGTCTGCGCAAAGGCCTGCGGTACATCACCAGTGCCCACGCCAAACCACGGATGCTGCCCGATGATGTGGAACGACGCTCTCGTGTATTCGATACGTTGCGCAAGAGAGCCTCCATTGGGATTGTCATAACGGCGATAGAGATTGTATTCGAACAACGTCGCCGATAGCCTCGCCCGCAGTCCCGGATGGCGCCAATTGTTATAGTTGGCCACACCCTGCTCCACATTACGGATGTCCTCATCGGTGAGTGTCATCACGCCTTGGGCATCCTTACGGAGGTCCTTAGAAGTGAGATAACGCGCCAAGGTGGCCTCCAGATTCTCGCCATTTTCTGTCGTGCCCTCAAAAGTCATCCTGCTGCGTTGCGACCAAGCCTCCTGGAGTTCCTTGCGGCAGTAATAAAGTCCAACGTATTTTCCGTCCTCCACGGGATTATGGATAGTGTCGTGCCAATAGTCGTTGCCTTGTGCAGTTTTCTGTTCCAAAGTAGCGAAATCCACAGGCTCCACTTTCAGCATAGGTTTGACTTCTTGCTGCACAATGATGAACGCCATCGCGACAACCAAAAATGCCACAATAGCCACAGCGATATGCCAGCCCCTACTCTTTTTCCATTGCAGGAAGGCGTAAACTAGTGAGACAATGACGACAGCAGCCAGAATCACATAGCCCGACAGTGACTCGAAGATATAAATTTGGTAGACGAACCAAAACAGCAAAAACCACATTAAGTACTGGTTTACAGCGACTTTTATGCCAAACGCTGGAACGCCATTTTCTCTTGATACACGCATCTTGAAGATGTAGTAGCTAATGATGGCGATGCAAAACACGATGTTGAGGCAGAAACGAATATGGCTAATGAAATGCGAGATTTCGCGGATATCCTCATAGTCGTGACGCCAATAGGATACACTGCTGAACAGCGTGGCCACAAACACCGACAAAACGTAGACGAGCATCACAAAGTTGAAGCGCTTGCGGTCCATAGGTTCCATACCCGACAACACAAGTGGCATGACCAATATCGGCAACTTGACACGAAGGTCTTTCATGGCATACTGGAAATCGGTAGTCCACAGTAGACCTACGACATGCATAAGGTAAAAAGCAACAAGAAAGACAGCGGCTTTGTTATGCCAAAAACGGGAGAATTTGTCTTTGAATGACTTGGTGCAAATGCAATCAGCCACCCATACTATCACCAGCCAAAACTGCGACATGCCCATCAGAAAGGGCGAGAGGGTGAGGCCCACAGCCACCATCAGCAGACCCAAGAGGTAGGCCTGATTCAGATAGGGCCGTATGGAAACCTGTGAGGTCATCACTTGCCACCCAGGATGCTATGGTATTCGTCCTTGTCGTTGGTGTTGAGCAGAATCTCAAAAGCACGCTTCAGGTCAGGGTCGTCGTTCAATGAGGAGATAATGCGACCTTTCTGGTAGTAATAACGTCCTACAATCTCAGAGCGGAGCAACTCTTCGATGTCCTTGCGGTTGCTGATGAGGTCGTTCTCCTTCTCGGCGGCGAAGTTCTTCTCCAGCTGATCAATCTGAGGCTGAATCTTGTCGAAATAGCCTTCATCCTTGGCCACCTTCTTCAGCTTCTCGATGGCTTTCTCGCTCTCGGTGGTATAGCTGAAATTCTTGTCTTTCACGAACTTCATGAAGTCCTTGTAGGTGGCTTCGTCGATTTGGAAACGATTGGCGGAGTCGATAGTCTTGTGCTCGCTGTAGAACTTGTTGGCATAGTCGAAGATGAAGCTCTTGCCGTAGAGGTAGGCCGTCACCGTGGCATACGGATCGCGTTTCACCTTCACATCAGGCGTGATGCCATGGCCTTCGTAAACGGTGCGTCCGCCAACGGTGGTAAAAGCCTTGCCGAGGGTGTCGGCTTTTGTTTGTGTGGTATCTTTCTTATGCGAGTAGTCAATCTCCTGAATGCAACGGCCGCTGGGGATATAATAATGTGCCACCGTCACCTTCATCTGGGTGTTGTAGCTCAGCGGCAGGATGTTTTGCACCAAGCCCTTGCCGAAGGTCCTTTCTCCAATGATGACACCACGGTCGTAGTCTTGGATGGCACCTGCCACAATCTCGCTGGCCGAAGCGCTGCTGCCATCAACGAGGACAGCCAACGGAATCTCAAGGTCCACAGGCTCGTTCGTCGTGGGATGGACGCTGTTGGCGTTGGCGGCCTTGCCGCGCATGGAGACGACCATCTTGCCCTTTGGGACAAAGAGATTGACGATGTCGACAGCCTCGTTCATCAGGCCGCCGCCGTTGCCGCGCAAGTCGAGGATGAAGCCTTTCAGCTCATGGTTTTTCTTCATCTCGAGGAATTTCTCCTTCATCTCCTTGGCCGCATCACGGGTGAAGCCACTCAGCGAGAGGTAGGCAACACCGTTGTCGAACACAGTATAATAAGGTATGTTGTCGATTTTCACCTTTTCGCGTTTCAGCGTCTTCGTCAAAGGTTTCTCTTCGCCGTAACGCTTGATTTTCATCGTCAGCTCGGTGCCAGGCTGTCCCTTCAGCATCTCGCTCACCTGCTGGGTGTTTTTTTTCTTGCAGTCGACGCCGTTCACCTCAAGGATGACGTCGCCAGCGATGAGGCCTGCCTTTTGTGCCGGCCAGCCGAGGTAAGGCTCGGAAATACGAGTGTACTCGCCATCATATTGGATGAGGGCGCCAATGCCGCCATATTCTCCCGTGGTCATGAACTTGGCATTCTCGATGTCCGACTCGGGGATGAAGACCGTGTAGGGGTCGAGGCCGTCGAGCATGGCCTTGATGGCGGTTTCGTTGAGTTCACCAGGGTTGATTTCGTCAACATAGTTGAGGTTCAGCTCACGGAGGAGGCTGTTGTAGATGTCGAGGCTTTTGGCGATTTCGAAGTTGTTCTGCTTTTCTTGGGCGTATACGCCGACGGAGAGGAGCAGAGCGAGGATGAGGGTGGTTATGTTTTTCATCATTCTGTTGTTTTACGCAGGGGTTCCGCTGCGCTGCACCGCCTGCTTATTATCTGTCGTCCCTACGGGACTAGGGTTTATCTATTGTCCCTACGGGACTGGGTCGTAGCCACTGCCACCCCATGGGTTGCAGGAGAGGATACGTTTAAAAGTGAGCCAACCACCCTTGAAGAAACCATACTTCTCAATGGCTTCGATGCCATAGTTAGAGCAAGTGGGAACATAGCGACAACTCTTCCCTAACCATGGCGACAGCGTCACCTGATAGAGCCGGATGAGCAGAATCAGGAACTTAGCGGGCAGTTGTGCTATGAATTTCATGATTAGTGGGGTTTGTCGAACTGTATTTCTTCAGGATCTCTTGGACGGCTTTCTGGGTCTTCTTCAGCATTTCTTCGTAGGAGTGGATTACCGTGGCCGTATACACTAACGCAACATCCACCGAAATATTATCCTTTTCGCAGATTTCATAAAGCGGTGCTTTATTGCGTCGCCAAGCCTCGCGTATCAAACGTTTCACACGGTTGCGATTGACGGCATGATGGAAGCGTTTCTTGGATACCGACACCAACACACGGACGGTGACAGGGCGGCTCTCGTCTCTATGAAACAGGAAAACGACCCGATATGGATATATCGAAACACCCATGCCTCGGTCAAACAACGCTTTGATGTCGTTTTCCTTGCAGATACGTTCGTATTTCGGTAAACCTTCGGGAGAAACCATAAATGGAAGGTTTTGAGCGTCAACAGCTTATTTCTTCTTGCTCTTCTTATACTCGGCGGCGACGTATTCCTCAATGGCCATGGTCATGGAAGGTGCCGTTTGGGTGGGAGCGCGGAAGCTGAGGTCGAAGCCAGCGTCAACGATGGCTTGGCAGGTGGCATCGCCGAAGCCGCCAATGGCGACTTCTTTTTGTTCAAACTCGGGGAAGTTCTCTTTCAGAGAGTGAATACCAGCGGGGCTGAAGAACACCAACATGTCGTAGTCGCCGATTTTTATCTTGTCCTTCAGTTCGGCGGGCACGGTACGGAACATCACGGCCTTGGTGAAGTTGAGTTTGGCGGCGGTTAGCATGTCAATAGTGGCGTCAGAACTAATGTCGGAGCAGCAGTAGAGGTATTTCTCATCCTTGTGCTTCTTCATGATGTCGATGAGATCGTTCAGTGTCTGGTTGCCGTAGAACACCTTGCGCTTGCGGTATTGCACATAGCGTTGCAGGTAGAGTGCCGTCGATTCGTTGATGCAGAAATACTTCAAAGTCTCAGGCACATTATAGCGCATTTCCTTGGCCACGCGGAAGAAGTGGTCGACGGCATTGCGGCTGGTGAGGATGATACCCGTATATTCTGGGAGTTTGAT
Source organism: uncultured Bacteroidales bacterium (assembly GCA_937902805.1). Taxonomy (GTDB): domain Bacteria; phylum Bacteroidota; class Bacteroidia; order Bacteroidales; family F082; genus Limimorpha. The sequence continues at coordinate 19,802 of CALEMB010000041.1, read as the reverse complement.
ATGCTCTTGGCGGAGTTCGCTCGCGGTGACATCATCAAGTTTGATGAATTTCTCAAAAGTGAAGTTGACACCATATTTCTTCATCATATCGGCAAAAGGTGTCTTCGAAATGTCTGCAGGTTTGGGCTGCGACACCAGAATGGACTTAATCTTCATCTTTTTTCTCTTGCTTTTAGTGTGTTTTCTTTACTAAATTCTTCCCACATCGGAGTGTATAACTCATTAAAACACAGAACCGTGACTAAAGTAGCGCAAGCCTGCTGTCACGAGCGTTGCCACCGGTGCGATTTCGAGGGCGCAAAAATACAAAAAAATATAAAACGTGGGTATTTTTATTGAAACTCTTGTCTCCGAAACTCCCATGACAAGTCTTAAAATCGCTGCTACACTTATCACGACAAGGCCTATCCAAATAAAGTATCTCGTGGGATTGTATAACAACAGCAGGGTCACGGGTACCATCGCGAAAAGAGTGAAAATGGATACGGAATACTGCACGGTCATCTGTCGTTCGAAAGTGTCGTGGGTGTCGAAGAGCCAATTGGTGAAACGTAGGGTCAAGTGACGATGTAGCACCCATGCCGCTGTGACCGCACCCAAAATGCCAAACATCCGCAAACCGTTGTATTGCAACACGTCATGCGAAAGCACCACACAGCTTTTTTGGATAAACAGTGTCAACAGCAGAATGTAACCCAAGGTAAACGACATACACAAAAAACTGCGCATGGGGTTCCATTCTCTCAGCAACTGGTTGGTGTGAGCCACGCCACCTGGAACCGAAAGCACCTGACGGAATTGGCGAGGATATAACTGCTTGTTGATCACGATGAGCAGCAGCATCAAACCCAGCAATGCCAGGTTCCAACCTTCCAAAATCTCATAGCTCATGCGAGGCAAAGGACTGAGGGTGCCTTTGAATCCCGAGGTGATGAAACTCGGCACCACGCTATCGCAAGGTAGCGAATCCACAACACGCACCGTGTCAACGGGTTGCACCGTCTCAACGAAAGGATTGGAGTAAAATATGTCGGGATGCTGCGGCATAAAAATTTCTTGTTTCGTGCTGCAAAAATAAATGATATTTTGCAAACCAAGGCAAAAACTTTATAACTTTGCAACCGAAATAATTTACGGCCCTTCGACAAGCTCAGGGACCTTCGCCTTTACAGAAGTTAAGGGTGCCTGAGCCTGTCGAAGGCCCCGATTTCAATAATAACGATTAAACAATTAAACGATAAACAATTAAACAATTCGCTATGACTTTAATGCAAGAAATCATTGCCAACGCGCAGGCCAACAAGCAGCGCATTGTGCTTCCCGAGGGCGACGAGCCCCGTACCTTGAAAGCCGCCGACCGTCTTCTCGCTGACGGTGTCGCTGACGTCATCCTTATCGGTCCCGCCGAGAAGATCAAAGAAATGACCGCTGAGTTCGGTCTCCAAAACATCGACAAGGCCCGCATCATCGACCCGATGACCAATCCCGATCGTCAAAAATATGCCGATCTCCTCTTCGAGATCCGCAAAGCCAAAGGCATGACCCCTGAACAGGCCTACGACCTGGCTGGCAACTTCATGTACCTCGGCATCCTGCTGGTGAAAGCTGGTGAGGCCGACGGTCTCGTCAGCGGTGCCCGCAGTACTACAGGCGACATGCTCCGTCCCGCCCTGCAGATCATCAAGACCGTTCCTGGCGTGAGCTGCGTCAGTGGCGCCTTCACGATGTTCCTGCCCGAAGGTTGTCCTTACGGCACCGATGGCCGCATGGTCTTCGCCGACTGCGCCGTCACGCCCATGCCGACCGCCGAGCAGCTGGCCGAAATCGCCATCTGCACCGCCGACACTGCCAAGGCCATCGCCAAGATCGACCCCGTCACTGCCATCCTGAGTTTCTCCACCAAGGGCAGCGCCAAGCATGAAGTCGTCGACAAGGTCATCGAAGCCACCCGCATCGCCAAGGAGCGTCGTCCCGACCTCGTCCTCGACGGTGAGCTGCAAGCCGATGCCGCCATCGTGCCGTCCGTCGGTTCAAGCAAAGCCCCGGGCAGCCCTGTCGCTGGTAAGGCCAACACCCTCGTGTTCCCCTGCCTCGAAGTCGGCAACATTGCCTATAAACTCGTGCAACGTCTCGCTGGCGCCGAAGCCGTTGGTCCCGTGCTGCAAGGCCTCGCCAAGCCCTGCAACGACCTCAGCCGTGGCTGTTCCATCGACGATGTGTACAAATTGGTCGCCATTACCTGTAATCAAGCAATCGCACAAAAACAGAAATAACCATGAAAATCCTCGTATTAAATTGCGGCAGTTCTTCCATCAAATACCAATTGTTGGAGATGGAAAACGCCAATTCATCGCGCCTCCTGGCCAAGGGCCTCTTGGAGCGCATCGGCCTCGAAATGGGCGAATTTACCCACAAATACAATGGTGAGAAGCATTACGAGCAACTTCCCATCCCGAACCATACCGAAGGCATCAAGCTGGTGCTCAAGGCTTTGGTAGACGAGAAGATGGGTGTCATCAAGGATCTGAAGGAAATCAACGCCGTCGGTCACCGCGTGGCCCATGGTGGTGAGAAATTCACCCATAGCGTCCTTATTGACGACAATGTCGTCAACTTGATTAAGGAACTCTGCGACCTTGCCCCGCTGCACAATCCAGGTGCCTTGCAAGGCATCGCAGCCATGGAGGCAGTGCTTCCTGGCATCCCGATGGCTGCCGTGTTCGACACCTCTTTCCACAGCACCATGCCCGCCGAGGCATATCTCTATGCCCTGCCTTACGAATACTATGAGAAGTACCGCGTCCGTCGCTACGGCTTCCATGGCACCAGCCACAAATACGTAGCCGAGAAGGCTGCCGCTTTCGTCAGCAAAGACTGGAAGCAGTCGAAGATTGTCACCTGCCACTTGGGCAGCGGTGCCAGCATCGCCGCAGTCGAATATGGCAAGTCGGTGGAGACTTCCATGGGCTTTACACCCGTTGAGGGTCTCGTCATGGGCAGCCGCACAGGAGACCTCGACGTGGGAGCTTTTATGTACATCATGGACAAGGAAGGCCTCAACACCAAGGAAATGAACACTTTGGTGAACAAAAAATCCGGTCTCGTGGGCATCACAGGCGGCAAGCAGGATATGCGTGACGTGCGCGCCGCTAAAGAAGAAGGTGACGAACGCAGCACCTACGCTTTCAACATGTTCGCCCACCGGGTGAAGAAGTATATCGGTGGCTACATGGCTGTGATGAACGGTGCCGACATCATCGTGATGACGGGCGGCATCGGCGAAAACGCATGGTTCATGCGTGAAGCCATCCTCGAAAACATGGAAGGCCTTGGCATCGAGTTCGACCGTAAGATCAACAAGGAAACCATTGGCGATGCTGGTGTCATCTCCACACCTAATTCAAAGGTCACTGTGGTGGTGTATCCTACCGACGAGGAATTCGTCATCGCACAAGATACGTATAATTTGGTGACGAAATAAAGTCACAAAAATGAAAAAAAGGGCGCCTCAGCGCCCTTTTTTCATTTATCCTCTATCGTAATGCGGCATCTCCTCTGGAAGGATGATGGAAAACTCCACAAGGCCACCGACCACCTGCTTGGCATCGTCTTCGTACCACGGGGTCTGGTAAATCAATTTTTTCTTTCCTTTCTTTGAAATGGTGTAGACGTTGGTAGCGGCATCGTCTAGAAGGTGACGAATAATTTGTTGCGAACGTTCGTTGTGGCATTTCATTAAGTCACGGCCACGGGCGTCGCCGTTCACTTCAATGGAACTGTCGTTTTGGTAAAGGATTTCGCCGTCTTTGGCGCTAATCGTAATGGCTATGTTCAGCCCTTTGAAATAATCTACTGGATTCATAGTGCGTGTAATTTTTGGGGCAAAGATAGAATTTTTCTAACTTTGCAGCGTTCTTTTGTTAAAAATGAAAAAACTTTACCGCTATATCACCAAATCGTTTTTGGGCACCTTTGTACTCACCTTCTTTATTGTGGTGTTTATTTGGGTAATGCAATTCGTGTGGCTTTATGTGGACGATTTGGTTGGCAAGGGGTTGGAATTCAATATTATAGCAGAATTATTATTTTATACTTCCATCACCGCCATCCCCATGTCATTGCCTTTGGCGCTGCTGTTGGCCTTGCTGATGTGTTTTGGCAACCTCGGCGAGCATTACGAGCTGGTGGCCATGAAAGCCTCAGGCATTTCTATGTGGCGTTCGATGCGGCCCCTACTCTATTTTTCACTGATGCTCAGCGTGTTGGCTTTCTTCATCTCCAACAGCCTCATTCCTATCGCTACCCTAAAATGGCGCACTTTGCTCACCGACGTACAGCGGCAGAAACTGGCCTTCAACATCAAAGAAGGCGTGTTCTACAAAGACATCGAGAACTATGTCATCTATGTGGATAAAAAAGGTAAGGACGGCAGCCACATTTACGGAGTGAAAATTTACGACCACACCGACCATACCGGCAACACCAAAATCATCTCCGCCGACTCGGGTTACATGACCATGAGTCCCAACCAACGCAACATCATCTTCACGCTTTACAACGGCTACAACTATACCGACATCGTCTCGGTCGACAATTACAAGGACAACCGGCCTTTCGAGCGCATGTCGTTCAAGGAGGAACAAATCAAGTTCAGCCTTGCCTCGTTCGACATGACACGGTCGAGCGAGGACATGTACAAGTCGTACCAGCAGATGATGAACATCCGACAGCTCTCGCATTCGTTGGATTCGTTAGAACATCGTTACGACACCAAACAGCAGGCTTTCTCTCAAGGTTTTGAGCGACGATGGGCCAACCACAACAGCCTCAGTCTGCCCGAGCCAACAGCCGACACGATGGCTATCGACACCAGCTTCATCCTGCGCTGGCCTTTGCTCGAAAACTACGACGACGAACAACGCACCGCCATCGTCAACATGGCCGTCGGCACCGCACAAAATGCCAAGGACAATGTGGCTTTCAATAAGACAGACCTCAGTTCGCAAAACGAGAACATCAACAAGCACAAAAAGGAATGGCACAAGAAGTTTACACTGAGCATCGCCTGCATTATCTTCTTCTTCATAGGCGCGCCTTTGGGCAGCATCATCCGCAAAGGTGGATTGGGGCTTCCCGTGGTCATCTCGGTGGTGTTTTTTATTATTTACCACCTCATTTCGACCATCTGCGAGCGCATGGCGGTATTCGGTGACCTCAACATGTTCCTCGGCGTGTGGCTATCGTCCCTTGTGCTCATGCCCGTCGGGCTGTTCTTCACCTTTAAGGCCACCACCGACGCGGCGTTGTTCGACAGCGACAGCTGGAAGAAATTCTTCCAACGGCTATTCAAACGCCACAAAGCCCCTGAGCAGGTTCCTGAGCCTATCGAAGGACGCGAAGGGCCGATACAAACAGCATAATACCTTCCATAATGAAAATACTCCTACTCTGCAACAAACCTCCCTACCCTGCCTCCGAAGGCGGTCCCATGGCGATGAACAGCATCATCACGGGGCTGCTTGAAGCAGGGCATCAGGTCAAGGTGTTGGCAATCAACAGCGAGAAATTCAACGTCAAGGAAAGCGACATCCCCGAAGAATACAAGAAAAAGACTGGCATCGAACTCATTGACGTCGACTTGAGCATCAAGCCTTTGAAAGCCTTCGTCAACCTTTTTAGCAGGAAATCATACCATGTGGAACGCTTCATCTCCAAGGAATTCAAGGAAAGGCTCTCTGTAGTACTTGAAAAAGAGCAATTTGATGTGGTACAATTGGAGATGCTCTACATGACGCCCTATGTCGAAACCATCCGCAAGCATTCCAAAGCCATGATCGTGCTGCGCGCCCACAATGTCGAACACAAGATTTGGGAGCGTATCGCCAAGGAGACCGGATTTTTCGTAAAACGTTGGTATATCAACCACTTGGCGAGGACCTTAAAGGAGTATGAACTCTCCGCTTTGGAGACCGTCGACGGCATCGCCGCTATTACCCGCAAAGATGCTGCTTTCTTCCGCAAATACTGCTCAAAACCCATCATTGACATACCGTATGGCGTTTATCCAGAGGAGTTTACGCCGAAATACGAGATTGAGGGCAAGCCTAAGTTCTACCACATCGGCTCCATGAACTGGATGCCCAACGAAGAAGGCATACGCTGGTTCATTGACGAGGTGCTACCCAAGACGGTGGAAAAGGTCTGTGACTTTGTGTATCATCTGGCAGGACGCAACATGCCCGAGTGGCTCAAGGAGTTGAAAGACCCGCATGTCGATGTCATCGGTGAGGTGCCTGACGCCAAAGAATTTGTAGCCAACCATGATGTGGCCATCGTGCCCTTGCTTTCGGGAAGCGGCATCCGCATCAAGATCATCGAGTCGATGGCCATGGGGAAGACCGTCATCACCACACGCGTGGGCGCAGAGGGCATCCTTTACGACGAGGAAGTCAACCTCATCATCGCGGAGAACAAGGCCAAGATGGTGGAAGCCATCCGCAGCATCAACGAAAACCCGGAGATTGCGGTCAAAATAGGCAAAGAGGCCCGAAAACTGATTGAAAGCACCTACGACAACCGTAAGATCATCACCCGTCTGCTGATGTTCTATGAGCAGATTCGGCCGGGAAGTAAGATTAGTTTTCTATAATTTTACTATCTTTGTCCCCTAAATCCTACGAGATGAAGATATTCGTCCTATTGCCCCGCATTCCCTATCCGCTGGAAAAAGGCGATAAGCTGCGAGCATTCAACCAGATAAAACAACTTGCAAAGCACAACGAGATTGTCCTCTGCGCTTTGAACGATAGCCCGAAGGTCAGCGAGCAGGATGCCTTTCGTGCCTTGCAGCCCTATTGCCAATCCATCAGCTTCATCAAAATCACGAAGCCCCAGATACTCTTGGGCCTAGCCCGTGCCTTCTGCAAAGGCTTGCCCATGCAATGTGGCTACTTCTTCAACCGCAAGGCTGCCAAGAAAATCGATGCCCTGATTGCCAAGCACAAGCCCAATATTTTATACGGACAGCTGCTGCGTGTGGCAGAATACATACGACAAAAAGACCTACCGAAAGCCATTGACTATCAGGATATCTTCTCCTACGGCATGAAACGCCGAGCCGACATCGCCTCATTCGTCACACGACCGGTTTTCAACATGGAATACCGCCGCCTGAAACGCTACGAAGCCGCCATTTTCGACGATTTTGATGTAAAGACCATCATCAGCGAACCCGACAGGGCTTTGTTCCCCCATGAGAAACGCAACGAAATCCTCATCATCCCCAACGGCGTGGACCACGACTTCTTCAAACCGATGGAGCGCGAAAAGAAATACGACCTCGTGTTTACCGGCAACATGAGCTATCCACCCAACGTGAATGCTGTGGAGTATCTAGCAGATGAGATTATGCCCATCGTGTGGAAGACTTTGCCCGAGACAACATTGTACATCGCTGGTGCCACCCCCGACCCGAAGGTCAAGAAAGCAGCCTCGAACAAAATCATAGTCAGTGGCTGGCTTGATGACATCCGCGATGCATACGCCCAAAGCCGTGTGTTCATCGCACCTATGCGCATCGGCACAGGCTTACAGAACAAATTATTGGAGGCCATGTCAATGCGTTTGCCCGCCATCACTTCGCCTTTGGCCAACGCCTCACTGGGAGCAAAACCCAATGAGGAAATCTTGATTGGTAGCAACGCCGAGGAAATGGCACAGAATATCATCACCTTGCTTAGCGACACGCAAAAGGCGGAACAAATCGCACAGGCAGGGTTTGATTTCACCAACCGTGTTTACGATTGGGGACGAGCGACGAAAACCCTCGAAAACGCAATGGTCTCAACTCTAAACTCTAAACCCTAAACTCTCAACTGAATATGGCACAACCCGACGACAAAAAAATCATCTTCTCGATGGTGGGCGTAAGCAAAATCATCCCACCGTCGCGACAAATCCTGAAAGACATCTACCTCTCCTTCTTCTATGGCGCCAAAATCGGCATCATCGGCCTGAACGGAGCAGGAAAATCCACCCTGCTGCGCATCATCGCCGGCAAGGAGAAATCATACAACGGCGAAGTGGTCTTCTCGCCCGGCTATTCGGTCGGCATGCTCGATCAGGAGCCACAACTCGACGATAACAAGACCGTCCGCCAAGTGGTGGAAGAAGGCGTGCAAGAGATTGTCGACATCCTCAAGGAATACGAGGAAATCAACAACAAATTTGCCGAGCCCGAAGCCGACTTCGACAAGCTGATTGCCCGTCAAGGCGAGCTGACCGAACTCATCGAGCAACACGACGCTTGGGAGCTCGACAACAAACTGGAACGCGCCATGGATGCCCTCAACTGTCCCGATGGCGACACGCCCGTGCGCAACCTCTCAGGAGGAGAACGACGCCGCGTGGCGCTCTGCCGTCTGCTCCTGCAAGAGCCCGACATTTTGCTCCTCGACGAGCCCACCAACCACCTCGATGCCGAGAGCATCCAATGGTTGGAAAGCCACTTGCAACAATACAAAGGCACCGTCATCGCCGTCACCCATGACCGTTACTTTCTCGACCATGTGGCCGGCTGGATCCTCGAACTCGACCGTGGCGAGGGCATCCCGTGGAAGGGCAACTACTCGTCGTGGCTCGACCAAAAGACCGCCCGCCTCGCCATGGAAGAAAAGACCGAGAGCAAACGCCGCAAGACCCTCGAACGCGAGCTGGAATGGGTGCGCATGGCCCCGAAAGCACGTCACGCCAAGGGTAAGGCTCGTCTGGAATCGTATGAGAAAATGCTCAACGAGGACGTGAAGGAAAAAGAAGAAAAACTCGAAATCTATATCCCTAACGGCGACCGTCTCGGCACCAAAGTCATCGAGGCACATGATGTCACCAAGGCCTACGGCGACAAACTTTTATTCGAAAACTTGAGTTTCAGCCTGCCGCAAGGCGGCATCGTGGGCGTCATAGGTCCCAACGGCGCAGGTAAAACGACCTTGTTCCGCCTCATCATGGGCTTGGAGCAACCCGACTCAGGCACCTTTGAAGTCGGTGAGACCGTGAAAATCGGCTACGTCGACCAACAGCACGCCGACATTGACCCCGAAAAGACCGTCTGGGAAGTCATCAGCGGCGGCAATGAACTGATTCAGCTCGGCAAGCGCAGCATGAACTCGCGCGCCTACGTCTCACGCTTCAACTTCGGTGGCAACGACCAACAAAAGAAGGCTGGCGTGCTCTCCGGTGGTGAGCGCAACCGCATGCATCTCGCCTTAACTTTGAAACAGGAAGCTAACGTGCTACTTTTGGACGAGCCCACCAACGACATCGACGTGAACACGCTCCGCGCTTTAGAAGAAGGCTTGGAAAACTTCGCTGGCTGCGCCGTCATCATTAGTCACGACCGTTGGTTCCTCGACCGTGTGGCCACCCATATCCTCGCCTTCGAGGGCAACTCGCAGGTCTATTTCTTCGAGGGAAGCTACTCCGAATACGAGGAGAACAAAATGAAGCGTCTCGGCAACACGGAGCCGAAACGCTTTAGATACAAGAAACTGAAAGGAGACTAAAGCAAAAGGGGGCGTCCCCTTTTGCTCTTTAGTACCATATGATGATTACTTTCTGACAGCGAGGTTCTTGAAAAACTTGATAACAGCAATGATACCTATGGCGAATGTACCGCCAAGGGCTAGAACCATTGCAGCAAAGATGATGATTGCAGCCACCACAATCACAGCCAAGGCCAAGCCCAAGATGCCCCAAAGGGCATGTTCGACGCCATTACCGACGACTCTATACACTGTATTTCCAACAGTCTTAATGGCCAGGGTTGGATTCAAGGCTTCACTAATCATTCCCGGAATGCTGGCAAGGATAGCACCAATGGTGCTCAAAATAACTGAGAACACAGAAGCCGCGGTGGACCCCACAGTACCTAAAACAGTATTTCCTTTTTCTTTATTATCTTCTATTTCCTCGGCTGTAGCCGGAATAAAGGCAATGATAGAATAGCAAATGTAAAGCACTATTGCATAGGCCAACAAACCCAAACCACTCCACTCTGGTCGGTAGCTGATTTGACCACTGATAAGAGGAATGGGCATGACGAAAGTATAAAACAATATTGCAAGCAAGGTGAGCACAAACAGCCACGTCACCCAGGGCTTCCCGTTATAGACATAACCCGCAACATTAGGGTCAACGTTCTTGGTTCTCTTGAAGACAGAGTAAATGGCCAGGCCTATCGCCCCAAATACGGCGATGTAAATGATAATGTCTAGTACCATACTGATAGAATTTTAAGTTAAACAATAATTGAATTTAATCTATTCGTTGCAAATATAGAAATTATTTTGAAAACTTTTCAAATAATAGTTAAAAAAGAAATAATTTCATCAACTAATCATAAAAAGGCTGTATCTTTGCCACATTAAATAAATTCACAAATTCTAAACAATGAAAAAACTCTTTTTATCCCTGTGCTTCTTTGCTGCCTTCAGCAGCCTGACGGCTGGCCCAGTCGACCAACAAAAAGCCCAAAAAGTGGGCACCAAATTTTTGAGCACCACCGTCCTTAGCCAGAAAAACGCTAACATCCAGTTAGATTTGGTTAGTGTGGCTGCCGACCGTGATGTCACCGACTATTATGTTTTCAATGTCAGCAACGGCGAAGGCTTCGTCGTCATCGCTGGCGACGACCGCGTGAGGCCCATCCTCGCCTACTCCACCACGGGCAAGTACAACCCAAGCGACGTGGCCGATGGCTTCCAATACACCCTCAACGGCTACCGTGAGGAAATCCATTACATCCGTGAGCACAACCTCGCCGCCACGCCCGACATAGTGGCCGAATGGAAACGGGTGAGCGAAACAGGCAGCCTCAACCGTGGCGGTCAGACCCGCGCCGTGGTCGGCCCGCTCTGCCAGACGCTTTGGCACCAAAACTATCCTTGGAACAGCCAATGCCCCGTCAGCCTTCCCGACACCCTCGGCAATGGAGGCCATGCGTTTGCAGGCTGCGTGGCCACTGCCGTAGGCCAAGTGATGAAATATTGGGAATGGCCTGCCATCGGAACCGGCTCGCATACCTACACCCCCGAAGGCTTCGAGCCACAAAGTGCCAATTTTGGTGAAACCGAATACCACTTCGAGCAAATGCCCTTGAACATCGACTCCACCAGCAGCGAAGAAGAGATTCATTATGTGGCCCAACTTCTCCATCACATCGGCGTTGCCGTCGATATGATATATAGTGGAAACGGTAGCGGTGCCTATAACTTTTTAATCCCCGACGCGTTGAGAGACTATTTCCGTTACTCCACCGACTCACTCATCATCAACTTCGGAGATTTATACCCCGAATGGAGTTATACCAACGAGGAATGGGCCCAGATGCTGAAAGACGGCGGCCTCGATGAGCATCTTCCGATCGAATACAACGGCGCCGACGACAATGGTGCTGGTGGCCATGCCTTTGTGTGCGACGGCTACGACGAGAACGACTATTTCCACTTCAACTGGGGCTGGAACGGTCACGACAACGCCTGGTGCCCCATCGGCGCACTCCACACCACGAGATACGACTTCAACAAAGGCAATAGTATCATCTGCCATATCGTCCCGCAAAACGGCGAATACTTCAGTCGTCCCGACAGCGTGAGTAAGATGGCCATCATTGAAGAAGCCTTCGATGCCATCCGCATCACTTGGAACAATCCTTCCACCGACCTCAACGGCAATGACTTGACTAACATCACCTCTATCACCATCCGCCGCAACTTCGAGGAAATCGCAGTGCTTACCGACGTAGAAGCAGGTGCCGACATGGAGTATATTGACAACGGTTTGGAACCTGGCCTCTATGAATATTCCATCTATGTCACCAACGCCGCCGGCATCAGCCGCACCACCTACCGTAGCATCCTCGTGGGCGAGAAGTGCAACATCGTCTTCATGCTCCACGACAACGGCGGTGACGGCTGGAAAGGTGCCGCCATCAGCGTGGCCGATGAAAACGGCAACCGCCTCGCCGTGGTCACCATGACACAAGGCACAGCGTTGGCCGTTGACCTGCCCTTGCTGACAGGCAACCTCAACTTCATCTGGAACCCCGGCTGGTACCATGCTTATCCGGAATACGACACCGACAGCGAGTGCTCCTTCAGCCTTATCAACGCTGAGGGCGAAACCATCTACACCTCGGCCGAACTTGAAGAAGGCGTTTTCTTCTCCTACGACCCGTGCAGCGTCGACGCCGTTGACGAAACCACAACGGACAACAGCGTCAGCGTCTATCCCAATCCGACCAACGGCCTGCTCAACGTGAATGGCTGCGGCACCATGCTCATCACTGTGAGCAACATGCTGGGACAAACCTTGTTTGAAACTACCACCGAAGACAGTACCACCCTCGACCTCAGCAGCTACGGACAAGGCTTCTACCTCGTTCGCATCGCAACGGAAAATGGTGTGATGGTGCAAAAAATCAATGTTAGAAAATAAGACAAAAAAATGGGGCGACCAAGTCGCCCCATTTTTTTTGTTACCACTTCAAGATCTTCTTGAAATCGTATTCCTCCGGATTCGGCAGATAAGTCTTGGCTGCTTCGTAATCAGCAGGCATGATGTATTGCAAACCATCGTTGAAAATCAACTCGGCCTTCGGGCCGTTCAGGTTGACCAGACGCGGCTTAATCTTGCCGTTCTCGTCTTCCACGTCCTTCAGGTACAGCGGCACAATCTCGCCCTTCGGGTTGGCAGTGACCATAGCGCCACTCACACCCTGATCGAAGAGCTTCTTCACGCCGTAGCCCAGCAGCGAGCAATAAGTCAAGTCATAGCCGTTCGGCTCAACGCAACGGATGCCATAACCGATTTCCACGGGGCGGCTCTTCACGCTGAGACCCAATGCTTTCAGGCGCTGTTGCAGCAACAGATTGAAGATGTGAGCCTTGCTGACGTTACCCAGCTCGGGGTGACCATGCTCGTCATAGGTAAAGGCCACACCCGACTTCTCGATTTCCTCGTCGCTCATGAAGTGGAACACACCTTCGCTGATGATGACCACGCCATATTCGACGCCCAACAGCTTGCGTTTCACGATGGAACTGACCACCAACTTGATGATGGCATCAAAAGTGACAGCTGTCTTATTAAACATTTCGGGGATGACCACCATCGGGCAGTGGCAGGCCGAAGTCATGCCGAAAGCGAGGTGACCTGCCTCACGACCCATAGCCGACACCACAAACCAGTTGCCGCTGGTGCGGGCATCTTCGTAGATGGTCTGCACCAACTGCACGGCGGCATCCTTAGCAGAATAATAGCCGAAAGTGGGGCTACCCTCGGGCAACGGTAGATCGTTGTCGATGGTTTTGGGCACATGGATATTTTGGATGGGGAAACCACTGCCAGCCAAGAACTTCGAAATACGGTTGGCCGTCGAAGCAGTGTCGTCGCCACCGATGGTGACCAACAACTTGATGTTGTTCTTGACAAAAAACTCGGTGTTAAACTCTTCGTTTTTCGGTTTGTAACGGCTCATCTTCAAGGCTGAACCACCACGCTTGAGGATGGAGTCAGCATAGAGGAAGTCCATCTCGACCACATCGGGATTGGGATTAAAGAGGTTTTTGTAGCCTTCATTGAGGCCGAGCACGCGATAACCAGCCTTGAGGAAGGTCTTCGCCACAGTACTAATGACCGTGTTGATGCCAGGGGCGGGACCGCCACCGGCGAGAATTACGATGGATTCTTTCATATTTTCGGATTTAAAGATTTAAAATTCAAAGATTTGAAAATTCAAAATTAAGTTTTTCGGTCGCTTCGCGTCATTGCGAGGAGGAACGACGAAGCAATCCAGGGATTAAGTTTGTCGTCTAGACTGCTTCGTGCCTCGCAGTGACGCAAAGCGTGTCCTTATTCTATCACCAATTCATCACAGAAGATCCATGCCTTCTGTCCGGCGCCGACATGGCCTTCGGGGCAGATGCCTATGGTCTTGGCCACCATCTTCACATAACGGGCGTTGGTGCGCGGCCTCACTTCCATCTCCTGAACGAAGGCACCGTCTTCATCAATGGGCACCTCGTTCTTCACCTTGCCCACACTGCGGAAGTTCTTGCCATCGTCGCTGACAAAATACTCCACCTCGGTAGGCATCCAAATCCAAGAGTATATCTCCTGCAAGAAGCTGCCTGCCAAACGGTTGATTTTCTTGGGTTGACCCATGTCAACAGTGGCGATGAGGTCAACGCCATAGTAACCCTGCCAAGCTCCCGTACGGAAGTTATCGGTGCCACGCAGATGATCAATGAGGGCCTTGACGCCGCCCGCTGAATATTGTTCGTTGTACATGTTCTCCAATTTCACGCTGCGGTTGGCATCGATGAGATAGTATTGCGCATCTATCACTCGGCTCCAGCTGTCGCCCTGCTTAGCTGCGGCACGCACCTTGGTATTTTCCTTCAGGCAAAGCGGCTGCTCGTAAAGCGTTCCGTTTTCCGTCGGGTCGCTGCCATCCAAGGTGTAGTAGATCTCAACACCCTCGACGGGATGGTTCATGCTCACCATGAGGCTGTCGAAGAAGGTGTCGGAAGTGGCATTAATCGTCGGCACAATGACAATCGGGTTGCTCTCAATGCGCATCACGGGGCAGTTCTCAGGCTTCGTGGCCCAAGTGGAGTTGGGCTGGTCGGTCATGGTGAACTCCAAAGTGCCACCGTTATGCACCTCATCAAAAGTGATATAGCTACGCTCCAAGGGATTGCCATTCAACTTGACAGACTGCACATAGCAGTTTTTCTCGCTCAAGTTCTTGGCGATGACCTCAAACTGCTTGCCGTTCTCAAAGGTCAGCCTTGTGCGCTCGAAACGCGGCAGACCCAGCACGTAGTATCCCGAGGCGGGTGTGGCAGGATAGAAGCCCATGCATGAAAACACCGCCCATGCCGACATCTGGCCGCAGTCTTCGTTGCCCGAGTAACCATCGCGGCGATCGGTGTAGAAGTCGTCCATCACCTGCTTCACATATTTCTGCGTCTTGACAGGTGCTCCGACAAAGTTGTACATATACACAGTGTTGTGGCTCGGCTCGTTGCCATGGGCATATTGCCCGATAAGGCCAGTGATGTCGGGTTGGGCGCGACCTGTGAGGTTAGAAGGCGCGTTAAAGAGACCGTCAAGTTTAGCCTCATAACTGTTCAGACCTCCCATCAAATCGATGTGTCCATTCACATCCTGTGGCACAAAGAAACCATATTGGTAGGAGTTGGCCTCAGTCAAAGTGAAGTTTACTTGTGCGGGGTCGAAAGGCTTCATCCAACCGCCGTTGCGGCGACCTTGGAAGAACTGGTTTTCGGGGTTGTAGATATTCTTATAAGCCTGTGCGCGGGCATAGAACTCATCAGCGATGTCCTGCTTGCCCATGTCTTCGGCCATGCGGGCCACACACCAGTCGTCATAAGCATATTCGAGGGTCTTGGAAGTGGCCTCGCCTTCCACTTCAATCGGGATATAGCCATATTTCATGTAGGCACCCATGCCGCGGAAGTCCATCTTGGAACTTGCCACCATGGCTTCCAGTGCCTTCTCTGTGTCGAAGTCGCGGATGCCGGCAAAGTAGGCATCAGCGATGACAGGGATAGCGTGGTTGCCAATCATGCAGTAGGTCTCATTGGCGGCCAGCTCCCAAATAGGCAACAGGTGGCGCGGGTTGGTTTCGTACTTATTAATAAAGGTGTTGATGAAATCGAGGGTGCGTTCACGTTGCATCAGGCTGAAGAGCGGGTGCAGGCTGCGGAAGGTGTCCCACAGCGAGAAAACGGTATAAACAGGTCTCTCAGATTTATAGACCTTCAGGTCGTGGGCACGATAACGACCGTCGGCATCGCTGAATAGGTTGGGGGCCACCATGCAGTGGTAGAGTGCCGTGTAGAACACCGTCTTGTTCGCTTCGTTCGGGTCACTCACCTCGTAGCGTTTCATCTCCGTGTTCCACTTTTCGAAGGCCTTTTGGCGCAAGGCATCAAAATCGAAGTCGGTCTCGGCAAGTTCAGCTTTCAGGTTGCCTTTCGCGCCTTCCACATCAACGGCGGAGAGGGCAATGCGCATGACGATTTGCTCATTCTCTTCCATGTCGAAATCGAAGCAGGCTTTCAAATTGTCGCTTTCGACGTATGTGTCTTCCACACGCTCACCTTTGTCATACAAAGCACAGCTCTTGAACGGCTTCGAGAACTCGGCATAGAAATAAAGGTATTGCTCGCTAGCCCAGTCGCGGGTGCGACGGAAGCCACTGATGGCATTTTCGCTTTCCACCGTGAGGTTAGACTCAAACACGATTTCATCATTCACACCTTCCACCATGTCGAGGAAAATGTGGGCATTGTCGCTTTGCGGGAAGGTGCAGCGCATCATGCCAATACGGTCGCCCGTGGTGAGTTCCACCTTGGTATTATAGTCGTCCAGAAGCACGGCATAATAACCCGCCTTGGCATCTTCATTCTCGTGCTGGAAAGCCGAACGATAGCCCGAAGCAGTGTTTTCTTCATCGCCTTTGTCTAATTTCACATCACCAACGATTGGCATAAACCTAAAGTCGCCATAGTCGGAACAGCCCGTGCCGCTGAGGTGGGTGGTGCTGAAACCAAGGATGGTGTTGTCGGAAGTGTGGTAGCCCGAGCAGCCATCCCAGTCGTTCATGCGGGTGTCGGGGCTGAACTGCACCATGCCGAAGGGCACGGTCGCGCCTGGGAAAGTGTGGCCGTGGCCACCCGTCCCGATGAATGGGTCCACATAGTTAGCGGGGTTGGCGACATAGTCGGCCTTGGGTTTTGTGCTGCATGCCGCGAGGCAGAGCAATAGTAAGGGTAGGAATAGTTTTTTCATTTTATATTAGTTTAGTCATTATTTCAAGGTTTATTTTCTGGATTGCTTCGGTCGTGCCTCCCTCGCAATGACGCAAAGCGAGTCCGTTCTTCCGCCTTGCGTCATTGCGAACGAAGTGAAGCAATCCCGTCTACATCATCCGTTCGTCCGCTTCGCGTCATTGCGAGGAACGAAGCAATCCAGTTATAACAATGTATCATATAAATCAACCCAATTTGGATTAATACTTTCTATCAACTGCAATTTCTTTACCCGCGGACCCGCCTTTATCTGTTTTTCCCTTGCAATCGCATCTTTTATCAAAACATATTCTTCATAATAGCCTAATTTATCTACACCATACTTTGCCGTAAAACTCTTTTCATGCATTTTTGATTTATGCTCATGCATTCGTTGTTTCAAATTTGAGGTCACTCCTGTATACAACGTACCATTACGCTTGTTGAATAATATGTATGTGTATCCTTTCTTTTCCATGTTGTCAACTAAAAAAACCACTTTTCCTTCTCATCGTCCCATACGGTACGCACCTTCTTTTCCTCAAATAACTGTAAAGCTTGCTGTTGGGTCATTTAGATTTCTAATTCTTTTGAGGGTGTAAAATTAAGAATAAAACCTTTTCATTTTACAAGCGATAGCATTTTTTCCTGGCACAATTCTTGCAAGAATTGAATTTTTGTATAAAAAAATGTCATTTTAGCTGCCACTATTCCAAAAAAGATTATATTTGCAGCCCAAATACAGAACATTATTCATTAATTCAAACACTTAAAAACACACAAACATGAAAAAAGTACTGTTACTTTCCTTGAGCCTTGCTTTAGGCTTCAGTGCATTTGCACAACAGCGTGTTGCCAAGAATGACGCCCAAGCCGTCAAAGTTGACAGCAAGAAGGTCATTGTGGGCAAAGAAGCCGTTACCGAATCGGCCGCCCAGTTTGCTCCCCAAAGCGCCAAGAGCGTTGTCGTCAACAGATTCCAAGACATGGAAGATGCCGCTACGATGGTGACCAACTACGACCTCCAATCAAACAGTTGGCTCGCCAACCGTATGTATCAGCTGCCCAACGGTAACGTTGGTGTGACTGCCACCCTCTCCCACCAGACCAACCAAACGGCCTCTGACCGTGGTACTGGCTACAACTTCTACAATGCCGAGACCGGTGAATGGATGGATCAACCCGAGGCCCGCGTCGAAGACGTGAGAACTGGTTGGCCCAGCATCGCACAGTGGGGTGACAACGGTGAAATCCTCATCGCCCACACTCCTCTGCGTGTTTACACCAGAGAAGTTGCCGGCGAAGGCGAATGGGTCTTCAGAGGCATCATCCCGAATGCTCCCGCCGAGTATCCTTACGAAGAGGATGCCGCTTGGCCGAGAGTTGCCACCTCTGGTGATCACCACAACATCATCCACGTGATTGCCGACCTCCAGCACTCCCTCAGCAGTGATGCATCCGTCAACCACCATGTCTACATGCGTTCGGAAGACGCCGAAAACTGGACTGTCACCTACTCACCCCTTGCCCAAGACGGTGAAGAGACCAACTATGGCGGTGACTCCTACAACATCTCTGCTAACGGCCACAATGTTGCCATGATTTATGCTGACGACCTCCAAGCCCATGTCGTGATGTACAAATCCACCGACGATGGTCTGACCTGGCAAAGAAGAATCGTTTGGGATAACCCCTATGCTGGCTATGATTGGGAAACTGATCCCGAGTCCGTCTTCACCGACACCGTCGATGGTCCTGCCAATGCCGTTGTCGCCGTTGGCCCCGATGGCGTTGCCCACGTGGCTCTGACTGCCTACACCTACATCCACGCTGAACTCGGTAACACCTACACCACTTGGAGCGGCCTCACCATTGACGGTGTCTACTATTGGAACGACACCCAAGATGGTCCCATCGAAGCCTACGATGGCAACCCGCACCACGCCATGACGCTTTGGCAGCCCGACCCGGAGAACCCTGGCTATGTGATCAGAGCGGCCGACTCCACCAAGTGGATTGGATTCATGCCAAGATATGTCGATGACAACGGCAACCTCATTGAATACAACAAGGATATGTTCTACAGAGAGAACGACTACTTCTACAAAATGCGTAGCGGCGCATCTGGTATGCCCGCCTTCTCCATCGACCCGCTGGGCAACATGGCCTGCGCCTGGAGTGCTCCTTGCATGAAAACCGACGAAGATGGCCAAACCTATTATTTCAGACGCATCTATGTGAGCTACTACAATGTTGATGAAGGCTACTGGCATCAGGTGGTAGACGAACTGACCGATCCTCTGGCTGACTTCTCCTACTCTTCCTCTGAGAACATCTTCACCTTCGGCGCTGACCAAACCGCCAACCCTGGCGAATTCTGGTTCGGCTACCAGACCGACTATGAAGTTGGTCTCTACTGGGGCACCAACGCTTCCCAATCCGCAGCCACCGACAACGACATCCACGTCGTGAAGGTGATCGCTGATCCCGAATTTGTCAGCGTTCCTGAGAACAGCCAGAACGAGGCCAAGGATGTGATCTACGGCATCTATCCTAACCCCGCCACGGACTATGTGATCGTGAACTCCGCCATGAACACTGAGGCTACCATCACCATCTTCAACCTCGTCGGACAAGCTGTGAAACAGTTCAACAAGGACCTGAAGCTGGGTGAAAACGCCATCAGCCTCGACCTCACCAGCGGCATCTACTTCTGCAACATCAACGCCAACGGCTTCAACAAGACCGTCAAGTTCATTGTGAAGTAAATCCACATCACTGGTTAAACCAAAAAAAGGAGGCCCTCGGGTCTCCTTTTTTTGTGGGATTCCCTCATGCTGTCGCATTACATACAAGGCCCTATCCTCCATTTCAACGTTCACCACCACCTTTTTTCGAGCAAAAACCTTTCGAAAACCAAAAAAT
>CALEMB010000040.1 GCA_937902805.1 uncultured Bacteroidales bacterium | reverse complement strand
CGATCTTTCATGCGATAATTTGGCCCGCGGAATTACATCATCTTAATATCTGCCCCCAAGTCATTCAGCCGCTTGTCAATATACTGATAGCCTCTCTCGATTTGGTCGCTGTTGTCGATGATGCTGGTGCCGTCGGCGGAGAGGGCGGCGATGAGCAGGGCGACGCCGGCGCGGATGTCGGGCGAGGCCATCCGGATGCCACGCAGGTTATGGGCGTGGTCGAGGCCGATGACGTTGGCGCGGTGCGGGTCGCAGAGGATGATTTGCGCGCCCATGTCGATGAGCTTGTCGACGAAGAACAGGCGGCTCTCAAACATCTTCTGGTGGACGAGCACGGTGCCTTTGGCTTGCGTGGCCACCACCAAGACGATACTGATGAGGTCGGGCGTGAAGCCGGGCCAGGGGGCGTCGGCGACGGTGAGGATGCTGCCGTCCATGAAGGTCTGCACCTCGTAGTGCTCCTGTGCGGGGATGAAGATGTCGTCGCCACGGAAATCCATCCGGATGCCGAGCTTGCGGAACACGTCGGGGATGATGCCCAGCTGGGCGATGCCCGCGTTCTTGATGGTGATTTCGCTGCCCGTCATGGCGGCCATGCCGATGAAGCTGCCCACCTCAATCATGTCGGCGAGCAGGGTGTGGTCGGTGCCGTGCAAGCGACTGACACCGTTGATGGTCAAGAGGTTGGAGCCTACGCCCTTGATGTCGGCACCCATGCTGTTGAGCATGGTGCAGAGCTGCACGAGATAAGGCTCGCAGGCGGCGTTGAAGATGGTGGTGGTGCCTTGCGCCATCACGGCGGCCATGACGATGTTGGCGGTGCCGGTGACGGAGGCTTCGTCCAAAAGCATGTAACAGCCTTTCAGCCCGCCTTGTTGCACGCCGACCTGATAACTGTCGAAATCGAAGATGGCACCGAGTTTCTGAAGGCCGATGACGTGTGTGTCCAATCTGCGCCGACCGATTTTGTCGCCGCCAGGCTTGGGCATATAGGCCTTGCCGAAGCGCGACAACATCGGACCCGTCATCATCACACTGCCGCGCAGCTTCGAGGCGGTGCTTTGGTAGTCGGTGCCATTGAAATAGTCGAAGTTGATGCTTTTGGCTTGCAGCGTGATGTCGTGCCGTGTGGGACGCTCGATGCTGACGCCCATGCCTTCCAAGAGGGCGATGAGGTTGTTGATGTCGAGGATGTCGGGCAGGTTGTGTATGGTGACTTTCTCGTCGGTGAGCAGACAGGCACAGAGGATCTGCATGGCTTCGTTCTTCGCGCCTTGCGGGAAGATGTCGCCTTGCAGCTTGCAGCCGCCTTTTATCTTCAGTGATGCCATATTATTCAGCTTTCAGCTTTCAGCATTCAGCCGTCAGCAATCAACACCGAGGCTGACAGCTGATAGCTGATGGCTGATAGCTATTCTATAATTTTCCTAACTGTTGCATCCGCTTCTTATAGGCGGGATTGTTCGGGTTATTCATGTTGGCCTTCAGGTTCGGCACTTTCTTTTTCTTCTTTTTGCCTTGGGGTTGCATGGGCTTGGGCTGCACCTTGCCCAGAATCTCGCCCATGGCGTTCAGCCTCGATTCGTCGTTGATGACGAGGCGTCCGCCCGAGATGTTCTTGAGGTCGTCGAGGATGACTTGGTCGTTGACGACGCTCTTGTTCCACTCCACGTAGTTGCGCTTCATCTGGCAGGCGAGGGAGTAGGCGAGGGCTTCGCGCACCTCGTCGTTCTCTTCCTTCGAGGCGGCCTCGATCATCTTGATGAGGTATTGGCCGTAGTGGCCGTATTTGATGTCGTTGTTCTGGTAGCCTATATGCTGTGGCTTTTTTTGCTGCTCGATGGGCTTCGGGGGCGCGTAGGGACCGTCCACATCAAGGTTGTAGCCCGAAATCATGTAGAGGTGGTCCCAGAGCTTATGCTCGTAGTCGCTCGACTCCTTGATTTGCGGGTTCATCTGCACCATCACGCTGATGATGTATTTGGCGGCCTCGGTGCGTTGCTCGTGGTCTTCGATTTCCGGCAGCTTCTTGATCATTTCCTGTATGCAGCGGCCGTACTCCGAAATGGCGATGGCTTCTTTTTCAGTATTATAGGTTAATCCAGTTCTGTCCATAGATGATTCAAATTTTGTGCAAAGGTAATGATTATTGTTGAAATGATTATTGTTGAATTGTTGAATTGTTGAAAAAAGACCAAAAGTCTGTTGCTATAGAGGATTTATTGCTATTTTTGCAAGGCAAATACATCAATCCGAAATGAAGAAGTTTGTGAAGGCAGTAGCAGCCTTAATGCTAATGACAGCGGTTCTTTTTACCGCAGAATGTGTGAATGCCCAAACCCACAAGGATCATGACTATGTTGACCTTGGCTTGCCAAGCGGCACGCTGTGGGCCACCTGCAACGTGGGTGCCACCACGCCCGAAGGTTATGGCGATTATTTCGCTTGGGGCGAAACCCAGCCGAAGACGACTTACGATTGGAATACCTACAAGTACGTCAACGGTAAATCTGAAAAGCTGACCAAGTACTGCAACAAGTCCGACAAGGGCAACAATGGCTTTACGGATAACTTGACCACGTTGCAGGCTGGTGACGACCCAGCGACGGCCAATTGGGGCAGCGGCTGGCGCACGCCGAGCAAGGAGCAGTGGGAAGAATTGCAGGACAATACCACCAATACATGGACGACTCGGAACGGCGTGGAAGGAATGCTTTTCACCGCTTTCAACGGCAACAGTCTCTTCCTGCCTGCTGTGGGCTACCACTGGGTCGGCGAGCTCATCGATGCCGGTTCCTTCGGCTACTACTGGTCGAGTTCGCTCTACGCGGACTACCCGCACTACGCGTGGGACTTCTACTTCCGTTCGGGCAGTTACATGGGCTACTACAACCGCGACCTCGGTCTATCTGTGCGTGCTGTCCGCGAGAAATAACCCTTGTTGTGCCACACGCAGGACGGGCAAAGGCGAAATAGTTGCGTTTTTTTGTAGAGACGTGCCGTGGAGCGTCTCTACTTTTTTGCATGAAGAAAGCTTCGCGAGAAAGGGACTGGAGGGTGTTTTTTATATCATCTTGTAGAGTCTTCCATTATCAGGGCAATCATCTTCGAATACTCTTGGCCTATAGGCAACTCCATCTCCAAATGCAAAGTTTTTCTGTTGAATGTGATGGCCTCCTTGGTCTTTGGATTGTAGCCATGGCGTTGCTCGTCACGAAAGAATATACCCACTCCGCGTTTTTGCCACAAAGGGAGATTATTGTAATTGATGCCTCTTTCAAATAGGATTTCATTCTTTTCGCTGTTTGAGATTCGTGAAATCCGTTTTTGTGTTTCGCTGGCCGATATGCCTTCTTTTCGGAGCGTCCAATAGCAGTATGAGTTGAGGGAATTGCGGTGAGCATCTTCCTGACGCCATCTGAAATAGTCGACCACGTTTTCTGCTGTTGGTAGTGGTACAAGTCTGCAATCAAAAACAGCGGATTTACTTGTGCGCATTGAAAATGCGACTGACGCTTCAGCTGCAAGAATGGAAATCAGTTTCCGCTCTTTTCTGCCAAAAGTGTCATCTTGCAAATGGAAGAGTAACGAAATCTCATCACTTTGGGTATAGCCATATACTATGCGAAAACCGCAGTCCATTAAGTGTTTAGTGGTTTCAATCATGGCATCACGGAAACGGATATCGAAAGGCTTTTCCAAGTCCCATTCCTTCTTGGTTAGCCGTGTGAAACCGTGGCCATCGAGACGCACAACGACATGGATTCCTTCGAGCATCGTTCTGTCGAGTGACTGCTCAAAACGTCTCATTTGTTTATCAAGGGTATCGAAGTCCATAAGCCAACCTATAATGTTTCATTTCAATATTGCCAAACGCGCAAATTTCAGCATCAGCATCTTCACTCCAGCATGGTAGATCGAGATCGGAAGAGCGGTTCAGAAGGAATGCCGAGACCGATATCGTAT
>CALEMB010000039.1 GCA_937902805.1 uncultured Bacteroidales bacterium | reverse complement strand
TCACGATGAAGGTCGCTTCAGCCTGTTCAGAGAACAACTCGCCATTTTCTGTCCAGTTGACAAACGTGTAGTTTTCAGAAGGATTAGCATGTATCCTGCAAGTGTCCCCTTCATTGAAGATGTATTCAGTAAAATGTTGTTCGTCGACGATAATATAAGCCTCCCCTTGGAGTGAGTCGGCTTGAACAGTGATGGGGTATAAAGACCTGATTTGTCCATACATTGCACCCGAAATTAGCAAAAGCAATGTGAATAATAGTAAATGTCGTTTCATTTGGCTTAGTTTATTTTATGTTTTGTTTATTATCTTGTATTACCAAATCCAAGCGCCTTGTGGTTGGTTATAGTTCTCGCTACGGAAATGTTCAAACTTATTCTTGAAGACGATGAGTTGATATGTTTTCTCAGAAATGATTTGAGGTTCTTGCAACCCATATCGAAACAGAAACAGTTGATACTTTTTCTTTATTGGGTCAACATGGATGATAAAGTCGGTTTTTGTCTCGGGATGGATTCCATAGAACTTGTCAAAGATGGCGCGAACAGCCTCGTCTTCAAACCAAAAGTAAGCCATATACTCCGATTTCTTGATATGCCATTTCACAGCCAGTTTCTTTGGCTTGCCCGCTTCGTGATAATTGAGCAATCCACCATCATGCAGTTTGTCGTGGGTGCCGTCGTAAAGAGCCTCCTCAATATAGTCCAATTCAGGCTTCGCCTCTTGCTCTTCCTCTGCGTAAGGTTGCCACTTCTCCTCATCTTCATCCCAATGTTCAAATAGCGGCAAGTAGCGGTAGGTGAACTGTTTCATGTAGTTGTCGAAGAGGTCGCGGGGCGGGAGACCATTGGTTTCGAGGTTCTCTTTCACATGAGATTCATTATTAATATAATCCATACAATACTCATGCAATAATAAGTCTGGTTGTTGGGGTAAAAACTCACTCATGGGAATGTCTATCGCCTCAGATGTTAGCCAGCCAAGAAGTATCTGTTTTTGAGTATTGCCCAACCATAATGCGACTCCGCCATAGGGAGCCATACCAAACATAATGTAATATGGAGTTATCGAGGATTGCTTTGAGAATTTTTCGAAAACGTCTTCCATTACATGTGTATTCATTGGAACAGACAAATAATAAAATTTCTCCTCAACAATCGACAAGTATGCTATTTCAAATAAAATCGGAATTGGCAACATCTCTCGAATTGGAGCGATTTCCACTGTATTCTCACCCCAAGGGCCACAAAACGGGTATTGCTGAGGAATGCATGTATGAGAGCCATCATTCAAAGACACAATACCATAATGTGTCTCCGTAATATACAATTCATGAGCTGTACCAATTACACTGTATTCAAATGATTTCATAAGACTAACACCTATTTTATAAGTTACCCCCCTTGCCATATTCACTCATATAGTGCAAGTCATTATCGTCAGCATTGCCCCGATAAACCAAACGACATAGAAGATACCCATAATTGCTCATTTTGCGCCAATTGGGTGGATTACCAACATTGGCGCCCCATGTTGAATAATCAAGAATTCCCTGTTCGGGGTTTAACTCGTCTGTACAAGAGAAATGCAAATATTCTCTTCGTAGATCTTGATAGTTATCAGGATCACACAGTATCCAATACCTGTTGCCTTCTTTAACTGTCTCAGCACTCGTACACTTCTTCTTAATACTATCCAAAATATGATCTTGATTGACTTTATCACAATCAAATCTTCGTGGAAGATTCTTTTGGAAAGGTAAAAATCTTTTTGGCCATGTTGATGACGAACCATTTAAGCCATGAGACCCAATTGCTCGATTTATCATCAATTTAAGAGCAATGTTACTATATCCCTCTTTTACAAACCGTTCAAATTCAATTTTTTTATCATCCTGAAAAATAAATGTAGTCTGTCCAGGTGTATCCTCTGTAGCATCATCGACTTTTTTTATTTGTTTTCCGTTATCCTCAAGCTTGAATCGTTTTTTCTTTTCAAATTCTGCATCAATTTCATCACGGGTGAGCCATCCTAAATTATTCATGGTAGAAAGGCTAACAGGTTTGAATGTAATATGATTTACATTTCTGGGGTCGCTTGAACTACTAATCAATGTATCCAAATCACATATTTTGCGCCTTAAGGTATACTTAGATATTTCATCATTATACATAAATCCTCCTCCAATATCTGAATGACATCCTGGTATCATTATTTCAGTACAATGACATTCGCTAAGTTTTGTGCCTAAATCTACTAGGGCAAAGTTCTCGCGAAATTCATCTATGGCGCTAATCTGAAAAGTGTGTTTTACGTTTTTATTTGTATAAGGGTCAAGACCATAGTTTTTGACATTATCACGATGGAAATTGTTTATTGCATCACCGAAGAATCTGTCTCTTAATTCTTGACCTTTTAGAACGACAGGAGGCATCCATGACTCCATATTATCCAAAACAATATCAACGGCATCCGATAATTCAGTGCTATAATTAGGTATCAGTTCACTTACAGCCTGATTTAATACTTGTCCTGTATACTTTGCGATTGTGACATTGTTCATGATTTCATTATATTCATTATCTGAACCATGTAATCTATTTACATAAGCAACACGTTTGTCGCCTTTATGATTTTTTTCGGTCTTGTATGGAACATAGTTATTGATGCCGTAATTAGTAGAGTTATCAAACTTTTGCAGAAATCCAATTGACGAAACAGTGTCATATAATCCTAAAAAATCTACAGTAATATTTTTTTTATTATAGTCCTCTAGAAAAGTTATATCCCCATCCTTTACAAAAGATGGAGGCAAGTATTCAGACAATTCATTTTTTATATATTTTTTTCCATTGTATGTTGTGGAACTATTAACGGCCAAAAAAGAAAACAGTCTTCCACATGTAGATCCACGAGAAAAACCAAATATTGCAAAATGAACTTTAATCTCTTGTTTTCTTGACTCATCAACATTACTATCAATAAAATGTTGAACAAACACAACAGCTTTGCTCACGAGCCCAACAACACCTTGCTTTTTGACACCCATGCCTAATGCAACCGTATCAGAACCCTCATTCCAGTTCTTTCCTGCCCCTTCAATATAGAGATTATAGCTAACACCTATAATACCATCGTCACTTGAAGTACAATCATTATGCTTTTTTGCCAAAGAACGCATTACAGCCACATTGGAATACTTCCATCCACTATTATCGTTAACCGACTTTTTGTTTCCCCTGCCCTCCTTAGAACTATCTATATGAAAATCGTATTCTGCCTGTTCTTTCTGTAATCTATAGGACTCGCCATATTCCTCTTCAAATTTGGAATTGTCATTTTTTGAATCTTCATCATGCATCTCATCATATAAATCCACATCAAAGAGATTGGGGATTGAAAACAAGAATGAAGGATTCCTTGAGACAAATTTCTTTCTTAGTCTCTCTGCCTTATTCACTTGTTCGTACATGTTATTACCAGTCCCATCAAAGAAAACACTGATGTAAATATCCGTAATTTTTTGAGATAAATCAGGGTCTTTCTTGTCACACGTTGATGCATTAATTATTCCTGATCCTGGCATTTTAGTATTATTTTTAGTAATAGTGCGTTATTCTTTAAGCTGCATCAGCCCTTTAATCTGTTTAATCTATCGACATATTGTTGTGCCACCCATTCTTTATATTCTTTAGATTCTTTATAATTTTCATACTTTTCATCCAATTCATTATCTTTGGAATATAATGATAATTCGATATGCTTTTCTCTGATAGTCTTCATGGAGTATCCTTCTTTTTTACTATAATCAACCCTAACAATAATGTTTTCTTTTCCATCATAAACCCTCTTCCAATAGTCTAGAGCCTTATCTACTATTCCATTTTCTTTTCCCTTTTCTTCTTTGTAATACGCATAACTTTTGCATTTTGCTCTCTCTTTGGACATAAACTGATAAATTTCAGAAATAACCTTTATTGCTGCTTCTGAATACACATAGGACTGTGGGCCAAATCTGTATTTATCCTTGTTTTTAAGTTTTTGATTTATTTCTGAAAGAGGTTTCCCTTTTAGTTCTTCCCAAAGTTCATCTTTATTGACATACTTCCAATTGTCCTCATTTGGTTTTGGATTTGGATTTGATTCTTCAATATCACTGATTATTAGAAAAATGTGTAGCATTCTATAATCAACTGGATTCAAAAACTCATTGTTATCATAGTGTTTAATATGACTAAAAACAGGTTGAACGAATGCCATCTCCTTTTTGATTTGGCCAGGTTCGAAATAAACCAATTCTTGTTCAAATGAATTCCCATATAAAAGTTTTCCGTCTTTATCGAAACCTAGAATAGGTATTACATCTCCTTGAGCATGAAGCCCCATATCCTGTTCGGAGTATTTTTGAAAATCCATGTGTGATGGTGTGAAACTATCCATTATGCCATGAAAAGCTATGCCTAACATAAACAAGGCATCTTTTTCTTTTTCAAGAAACAAATATTCAGAAAAGCATTTTTTAAGGTGCCTCTCAAATATGTTTCTTGAATCACCTTTATTCTCGTCCATGGCACCCATGGCATGAAGGAAAGCGACATTGTCACTTTGGTTTGCAGTATCTAATATATTATCACGGGAGCCATCGAGCCTACCTGTGAGTAATTCTTTGATTTCATCAAAATCTATATCGTTAGGAGAACGTTTTCTGTCATTTATTGAAGAGAAAAACTCTTTTTCATCACTGTTTGGGTCCCATCCTTCAAGTGAATATGAACCATCCGATAATTTCTTTCCTGACTTCTCCATACAACGAATAGAGTTGTTCCATTTGAGCATTCTAATACCTAAATCATAATCATTTTTTGTTATGCGATTAAGTCTTAAAGTGTTTGTTCCTTTTATTGTGATTTCATAATTGTAGAGATAATAATAGTACTTGTTTTTTGCTGATTTTGTTGGACTTAAGAAAAAATCTGTGAAATCACTTGCTTCTGAAAAGACTTTTATAATAGAAGCATCAAGACCGCAATCTACAGCAACTCTCTCAATTATCCTATGGTGATTATACTCATTCATGCTTTTTCTATGAAATAATTAGGGAATACAGCATTAGTCAAATCGGAAGAGAATTTTGTTATTGAACACTTAAATAATTGATGCGGACGTCCGTTGATTTCTATTTTTATTTCTTCCCCTTTCTTGTTTAATTTGTCGTTTATTATGTCACGACCGTATATAATATATTCTTTTGCATTATATATTGTATGAGGAATGTCAAATCTTAAAACGAATTCGGATTTGTTTTTGTCGTGTTCACTATCATCGTGCTTAAAATAAAACACAAGTATTAAGTCAACTTCTATTTGTTGAGGGACGAAACGAAGCTTGGTGTTAACTAGTTTGCATCGTTGATTCTCTTCTTTTACCAACTCTTTTTCCCAATACGCGTCCCAAAGGATGATTTTGTCTGTTTTAAGGAATAAATTGATTTCTTCTTTGATTTCATCAAAAGTCTTGTGACAAAACTGAATTGCATTATTGACGACTTGAGTAATATTATGCCCTATGTACTCTGTTGTATTTGTTCCTTTTTTTATGTCCTTATATGCATCACCCAAAAACTGTTTTGCTTCATCAATGGCTTGTTCAAGTGCATTTTGCTTTTGCTCTATAAAAGATTCTGCAGAAATATGATTATGTTCAATATAATCGTCTACATATTCACATACATAATCAACAAATTCCTGCTTTTTATGGCTGATGTCTGGTATTTTAGGACTAACGGTATTCCATGTTTTTT
This sequence comes from uncultured Bacteroidales bacterium, assembly GCA_937902805.1. GTDB lineage: Bacteria > Bacteroidota > Bacteroidia > Bacteroidales > F082 > Limimorpha. The sequence goes on along the minus strand of CALEMB010000039.1, from coordinate 14,035 downwards.
CGGCAAAGTTGAGCACTGCGGCTTTTTCGGTTTGTTCTTTCGATTCTAGCTTCCTATTAGGGGGAAGTGCAACAGTCCCTTCTTTAAGACCAAGCGGTTTGAGCGAATACTCTGTTTTTGGTGTTTTCTGTACATATTGCGTTCCCTCTCCCATCTGCCCGTCAGTAATCAAACTAATCGTACCACCCCACATGCATTGACATTTGCATGACTTCAACAATGCTGGTTGGCCTTGTATAAGAGTGTCTATTTTGCCCACAAACCAAGGTGCAGGGGTATTGTGTATGCAAGGCATTGGGGTAAGTACTCCAAGCGCTGCTGCTGTAGCTGCTGCTGTAGCAGGAAAAGCTAGCGAGCGGCATACTCCAAATGGGGCCAGATTGACCATAGGAATGTGGTCGCTGATGTTGGCTTGAGGTTGTCCAGCGAGAAAGACTGTTCTAATAGGAAGCACTGTCAATGCAGCCGGACTTGAGCCCATTGTGCATTGCATCATTGCTCCTGAACAAACATATGAATCTGGCATATCAATTAGTTTTTACCATTGTGGCCTTGATGTCAATCTTCATTCCGGCATTGAGTGCCATCTCCTGGTCGGCTTTCACATGGTGAGTTTGAGAATATTCCATGAATTTTTGTGTCGCTTCTTCACGGATATTTTCGGCGGTGATTTGAAGTTTATGAGCGACCTGTTCGTCCTTGTTGTCACCAATGGTAACAAACTGGTTCTCGCTGACGGATAGCGAATCATTCCTATCGATTGAAGTGTTGCGGTCATTGCCAGCATGTTCGCGAATATCATTGTCAGCGGTGCGCTGCATGTCGTTGTCAGCGGCCAGGAACATATCATTATGAGCGGTTTCAGAGATATCATGGTCTGCAGTGGCAATAATGTCGTGTTCCGCATGCATGATAATGTCGTTCTTGGCGTAGAGTTCGATATTACCTGTGGATTCAAGCATGATGAGCTTTCTGTCTGTTGAGAAGGTAAGTATATAGTTCTCCTTCTCATTGTCATAAATACGAATATAGCCATCATTGCCCTCATCATGGATTTCAATAGTGTGCCCATTGCGAGTACGTATGGCTTTTATTTGGTTGCTGCTATTTCCATTAGGCACCCAGGCTGGGTCTGGATCATCCACACCATTATATAATGTGCCTTTCACGTAAGGCCGCTCGGCATTGCCACCCTCGAAGTCAATCATCACCTCCTCCCCTATCTCTGGGATAAAACTAAAGCCCTTCCCTCCTCCAGCATATGGTTGAGCGATACGTAGCCATGGGGTTATCATATCTTCGTCAAGTTGGGCTTGCCAGTCGAACTGCACACGGATGCGTCCCCAATTCATAGGATCTTCGTTGTCGACCACCTTAGCTCGGCAAGAAGGGGCTACAGGATAAACGTCACTGTTGGCGTATGGCGGATAGTCGCATGCCGCCGAGATGCCATTGAAGTGGTTGCTGTAGGTCTCGTTAGACGAGAAAGTATGTGTGATTTCCGTGATGAGGATTTCGTCTAGGTCGACATCGCTCTTGGCATTGGTGCTGTCATCAGAGATGAAGTTGTCGACGATAACCAAAGTGGCCCCTATCCTTAACTTTGAGCAATAGGTGTCACCCGAATAGGTGAGCATTCCTGCCTTTTCACCACGGGCTTGTGTTTTGGTCGATACGTTGAGTATGGTCTCACGCCCGTCTTCGTCAGCGTAGCCACCAGAATGGAGGTTTTGAAGCGTTGGCTTTGAATAATGACTTTCTGAGGCTTCAAAAACACTGTCACCCAGGGAATTGTATGAGCGTTGCATCTCATCTAAACCTTCTTTGCAGGTGGCATCGTAGGCATTATAGGATGAGGTGACATGGCTAAAGGCCACATGCTTCATCTTCAATTCCACATTATAGGAAGGGATGTCCTTGCTGGGATAATTGAGTCTGACGGCCTCATGGCTGACCAAGTTGCCAAACACCATCTGTTCACCATCGTTGTAAAGCCATTCTCCATAGCGGCGGGCAAGCCGTTGCAGGAACTGGTAGTCGGTTTCGTTGTATTGCACGCAATAGGCGATGGGGTCGGTGAACCTTGCGTCTATAGTAGCCTCGATATCGTCATCATCGGTTTCGATAACATCACTGACAATATCATTGAGGGTCTTTTCCTCGAACGACTTGCAATTAGGATTGTCGTCAAGCAAGGCTTCCTTGCTCCTCGCCTCAACGTTGACGAGGTATTGGCTGCCTATCCTGCTACCCGAGGCCGACATGATGATCCCCTTAAAACTGATTTCGGCGGTCTTCTCATTGTTGGTATTGAGCGACAGGTTCTCTATGTTGTCGGTGTCTAATGAAAGGGTGATTTCCTTTCCAATGAGTTGGCTGCATAAGGCAAATCTGGCCTCTTTGTCATCTTCCTTGGGGCCCTTGTGCATATTGAAACGCAACGTGTTGTACGACAACAGGCTTTGATGAAGTGTGAAATGGTCAAGACGCCAAATTTCGCCGTCTAAGGTAAGGTTAAAACCCGACGACTTGGCATCATCAATGGTGACCGTTATGTTTTTTACTGAGATTGACATGAGTTAGGTCCATTCGTTGGTGAAAATGACTCGGTCGCGCTTACCGATACGTATGACTTGTGCGCTGATGGTGATGGTGGAATACATCAACTTACTGTCAGCGTTATTGAAATTGTCCTTTAGCTCAATACAGTAGGCGTTCTCAAACTCAAGGGTCTTATAGTACGGTTTGTTGTCGTTGGAAAAGACGGTGAAAACGAAAACCCCGGATTGAACCTCGGTTTTATTGAACATCCATTTGTAGAAAAAGAGATCGTCATCACCCGTGGATGGAGTCACAAAAGTGATTGTGCCGCCTTGTGGACGTGAGACTGGCTTGCCGGTGTCGTCGATTACTTGACGAAAATCGTATGTGCATTCCAAGATGTTGTATTCCTTGGAGTCGCCATTTATGCTTAGCTTTGCTTGAACTGCCATGATTTGTATGTTTTATGTTCGCTGTCGTTTATGCCCAGTCGTTGGTAAAGTTAACTGGTCCGTTCTTGATTTCGCGGCATGACAAGATGATTTCTTCGTAGTGTCCCACATTGTCTTCCCACATCTCAACAAAATTGATACAGAAGGCATCTGTGAACTCAATTTTTTTCATCAGACTGCCCGTCTTGGTCTCGTGGAATTCAATGACACCATTCATGGCGAGGTCGGGGTGAACCATCCAGTTAAAGAGATCGGGATTGCCATCGTTCAAGGCCTTAACGCGAATCGTGATGTTGCCGCCTCTCGGTATACCGCTTGTTTGGCCTTCGATGGTGATGGCTTGGTTGAATGAATATGTGACTTTCAAGACCTCGCGTTCGGTGAGGCCGTCAACTTTCAATGCTACGGGCGTTTTTGCCATGATTATTAGTGTTTGTTTCAGATTAATAAACCAGTGAATTATTTAGGTTGCCCTTCCACAGAAGTGCTGGCGCTCATGTATTTTTTGTCGTCAGCCTCAAGTCTGATGACCAGGTTTTTTGCAGTGTAGAAAGGCGTGATGAACAGCTCAACGGATACAATCTTTTTCACAGGGTCTTGAGAGGGCTTTCCAAGTCTATAATTGGAAAACAGGAGCTGGTAGCCCCGATAATGGTCGAGGAAATCTCTTATCTTTTTCTCCAAATGCTCGGGCGAAGTATAAGGATCCCATTTTTCGATGGCGATTTCGTGCATATAGTTCATCAGCATCTTGTTTACCCAATCCAACACACGAACAATGGGATACTCCTGCAAGCTGGAAGACGATCCATTGTACAACGTCCGGTTGGAGAACGCGTAAACGCGCCCCTCGTTTTCAACCATAGGAACGACACCTTCATCAATAAGATCCACAATTTCTGATTTAAGCAATTTGAGACGAGTGCCTTTCACGCCATCCAACAAGCCGAAATCCTTACCCACAACTCCTTGGGAAATGGGTACTTCCTTTGTGTTGGCCATGTGTCCGGCAAGTGCTCCTGAACCAGGAATGTAGACATCGTCATCCTCGTTAGCCCGTTCCGACTTCTTTCGACCAAGAAGATAATTACAGCTAACGACAGCATTTGACAATATCGAATCACTCCCTTGCAGATTGGCTTTGCCCAACTCGTCTTCCAAATCCTTAAAACTTTGACAATCCTTGAAGTCGGTAATCATCAAAACTTTGTTCTTGTGTGCCGTTTTTGCCCACTCCCTAATAGTTACAGCATCACCTAAATAACCAGGAACCACAAAGAGACTATAGCTGTTCTTTAAGCTTAACTTGTCATAGTGTTGCTTCAATTCAATTTGAATAGCAACAGTGTCAGCCGAATCGGATAGTTTCAGATTTTCTTTGTTGACGTTAATTATCGTGAGGTATTCAGTGATGTCTTGGCATGCGTTGGCGAAAAACGTGTCTAATGTACGGTAGGTAACCTCCATCGACTTGGTGTCTTCATGGATTTGCAACAAGTTAATCTGCAAATTTTGCTCCGCTTCATTACGACGTTCTATGCATGTCTTTACCAACCCATCAAGGTCCATTTTCTCCACCTCGAGTATTGAAGCCCAAAGGCGAAGGTCGTTTGTCAGCTTTTGTCGCGAGTCGGCATAAAACGAGTCGCTTAAGAAGATGTCTCTCGCGGCTTTACGGTCGGGATCCAAATCCTCAACATGCTTGACCAGACCTTTCAATAAGTGGTAATCCTCTTGTGGAATTGGATTTTCTATAGCATTTTTTTGTGACAGTTCGGCAATCAATGCAACAATTGAATTTTTCAGGCTGGCACAGGCATTCTTTTGCAAAAGCCTGTTGCGAAGGGCTTTGTTTTTCTCAATTTGACGGATGATGTCGTTGAAGAGATCTATCTTGTCTCTTTCTGCCCTGAGTGAGGCACTTCGCTCAATAAGCTGTTCGTCTTCAAAGTCCTCCAAGGAACGGAATTTAAAGAGCTCAAATAAGTATTCGCCATCTTTATTGATGAGCTGGACCTCTTTGGCTGGTTTAAAATACTCGAATACACTTTCCGTGTCCCCGACTTGGCAGTCCTTCGATACATTGCATACCATCAGACCATCATCCGAGAACTCATCGACATATAACGTCCGGTTTTGAGGAAATTCTTTGATGCTCTCAAATTCGTCTTTATCATACATCAACCTCGTATTCATAGTTTTTCCCTCCTTCGATAATCATTATTCCAACAAAGACAACTGGCTTGAAGGTACAAAGGCGATGGCAACTGCAGCAACGCCTTCGAGTTGAACCACTATCCTTTTGTTCTTGTTGATTCATTTGATTACGCCTTCCACCCCGGCAAAATAGCCGTCAGTGACCTTGACGCGCTGCCCGACTTTGTTTATGAACTTGTTGTTGTCGAGAAACATCACTCGGTCGTCCTTTATTGAGGCTACACGCATGAAGTTGTCCATCTGCTTGTCAGGAACTTGCAATATTTCGTTCTTGGTGTCACCCAAATATAAGATATTATCTACAACGAACAAGAAGAAATAGTTGTTTTTTCTATTTCAAATGTAATTCTCTGAGTGCGTCATCGGTATCCTGGAGTGGAATATTGAAAACTTGTCGTTATATTCCTTTTTTCTTATTCAGATACTTACGGTTCTTGCCAGCAGTTAGGTTGTCGTCAATAAACCTATCTGTCATCCACTCCCACACGCTGCCTGACATATTCACAAAACTCTGTGTCGCCTTATGGGCATACACTTGATCGGGCCATTTGACATACAAGTCTCCGGCATGTGGAATGTAGTCATCCTTAGTGATGACCTCCAAATAATCGTCATTCGTGACGATGTCCCTGATGGTTGGCACTGCTTCATTCTTATAGGTAATCGTATAACCGTCGGTAAATGTCTTGCCGGAATTTGAAGAATCACAGCCAATGACCAAATTCCCGTTCTCCAAATAAACGAATTCTCTCCAACGGTTGGCCGTGCGGTGTAAAAGCTCTCGTCATGTTGCACTAAATACGGCTGGATATATTCGTCGCTGCTCGCATAATCAATTTTATCTGTATCATTGCCGTCTGCTCATGTCGACCCATCATCGCAACCGCTTTCAGTTCATTGCTCAGGAATTGTATAGTTCACGCTTGCTTGTTGAAGTCTATATTATCCAATGTGATCGTTTCCGCCTCGAATGCCAGCTTGAGCAGTCGTCGGAAACGGGTGTCTTTATCGTAACTCTCTTCAAGGAGGAAACACAGCCCCCCCCCCACACACAAAAAAAAAGCAACTCCCGTGTAGCGAGACCGCATTCGATGCCGCTGAGGAGAGATTGAACACGATGCGTTTGCTCATCTCGTCCTCGTCGATAAACCAGTCTTGGATTGTCATGTCGTTGAGCGCTGGCGCGACCACCTCCAGCTCCACGCTGTCGCATTCGGCCGGAGGTCGTTGTGCGACCTCCGGAACGAACAGCGGCAATCTACCACCAAGTAATTCTTGGTGTAAAGTCCGGCGTCGTTATCGCCGAATTGTATGGATGCAATAAGCGCCATTACTTCCAGGGATTCTCGAAGGACACGGGGCCGTTCTCGAGTTTCTGGCACACTATCTCCATCTCCTCGAAGTGCTCCTGACCGTCTTCCCATTTCTCCACGTAGTGGACGCAGTAGCAGCCCGTACCCTTGAGCTCCTTCATGGTGGAGCCATCAACAGTGTTGTAGTAGGTGACGGTGAAGTCGCGTGGGTCGTTAGGTGCCAGCATCCACTGCAGCATCTGGTTGTTGCCATCGTTCATGGCTTTCACGCGGATGGTGACCTTACCGCCACGAGGAATGCCTGAAATCTGGCCTTCACGGTCGGTAGTCTGATCGAACTTGTAGTCTATCATTATGACCTCGCGGGTCTCGAAATCTTTAACGGCTAATTGTACCGGTGTTACATTCTCTGCCATAACTTTTAACTTTTAACTTTTAACTATAAACTAAATTACGCCCAGTCGTTTTCATACACGACGTTGCCGAACTCAATCTTCTTGCAGGTGATGACAAACTCCTCGTAGTGGCCTTGTTTGTCTTCCCACTTCTCGTCGAAATTGACGCAATAGCCATTAGTGAACTTGATGGTCTTCATCTCCTTGCCGGTCTTAGTCTCTTTGAATGTAATAGTGCCATTCTTGGGCAGGTTGCGTTCCACCATCCATGCTAAGAGGTCAGGGGTACCGTCGTTGAGGGCTTTCACGCGAATGGTGATTTTACCACCACGGGGAATACCCGACATCTGGCCTTCCACGTCAGTGGCCTGGTCGAATTCGTAGGTTACCATCAGGACTTCTCTTTCCTTGTAACCGTCAATCTCAATTTTTACAGGTGTCTTTGCCATAATATAAAATTTTTAGTTGAATAATGTATTTGGATTTACGCTAATGTAGCCTCTTTATCCTTCTTGTCGGCAGCCACCTTGATGACGAAGTTCTTGGCGGCATAAAAGGGAGTAAGGGTGATGTCACAAGTTATTTGCTTGGTGACGGGGTCTTGGCGCGGCTCGCCAATCTCGTAGTTCTGGAATAGGTTACCGTAACCCTTGTATTGGTTGAGGAAATCTTGGATCTTGGACTTCAGGCTCTTCGGGCTGTTGTATGGATCCCAGTTCTCTAACGCCACTTCATGTACATAGTTCATTAGCACTTTCTTAACCCAATCGAAAACACGTACAATGGGGTATTCTTTCATGGCATCGAGGTCGCCGTTGTAGAGCGTGGTATTGTTGAAAGCCATGACACGGCCCTCGCTGTATACCATTGGGATGACTTGATTGTCCATCAGTGAAGCAATCTCCGTCTTCAGCAAGTCTATCTCCACACCTTTCACGCCGTCCATCGTACCGTATTTTTTACCGCCAGCACCCTGTGCCATATTAGCTGTCTCATTATAGAGTTTACCGCAAAGGGCTGCCGAAGGGGCGATGTAGAAGGCGTTCGTGTCTTCCTCTTCGGAGGAAAGCTTCTCTGCCTCGCGGCCAACAATCCAGTTGGCACACATCACCACGTTCATCAACTCCTGGTCGCTATCGCGGTAGCCCTCGGTGTTGGCCTGCAGGTCGTCGAATTTGTACTCGTCAGCATGGTCGGTGAGCAGCATCACTTTGTATTTGAACGCCATCTTGGCCCATTGCAATAGGTCAACCTTATCATTAAGCACAGCACCGGGGATGCAGACTAGGCTATAGGCATCCTTGAGGCTCAGACGGTCAAAACCGTTGCGGAGGATATTCTCCACCTCCTGTGCGAAACCGGAGTCTGGGTCGGCGATATCCTCTTTGAGGACATTGATGATGCGGAGGTTCTTCACCTTGTCGGTGCCGCAGGTCTTGAAGAAGGAGTCGAGCTCACGGTAGCTGCGCTCCAAGTCCTTGGTGGCATAGAGGGCGTCAGTGATACCCTGCTTCAGCACGCCGGTGTATTTTTCTTCTTCCTGCTTGCAGGCGTCAGCATATCCAGTGGCGCCTTCAATGCCCTTCTGGTCAAGCAACTCGATCCAACGGGTAATCTCTCGCTTCAATCCTTCACGTTTGTCCTTGAAGCGCTTGTCTTTCAGAAATACGTCCTTGGCAGCTTTGCGCGCAGGATTCATGTTGTCGGCGTCAGGCATGAAGCCACGGATGGCGTTGAAACCGCCAAACTGCGACAGCATTTTGCTGACATCTTTGCCTTGTTCTTGCAACTGGGCACCGGATTGTTCGGTGGCCTGTGCTTTTTTCATTTCAGTTTCTGCCATAGTTATGTTACACTTATTTAATTTTAATTTGCTTCGTTAAGTTCATCCAACATCGATTGCAGCATTTGTTTCAGTTCGTCACGGCTACCAGCATCCTTTAGGATGTCACGCAGTTTGCGGTTCTGTTCGATGCTCTTGCGCACCTTCCGGTTGGTCTCGATTTTCATTTTTACTCCAGAGAGGAACTCGCTGTTTTCCACTAAACGGCCTTTGCCGCCATTGGCTTCGAAGTCACGAAGTTCACCGAACTTCAGCGTCTCGTCCACCATACCGCCATCTTCATTGGTGAAGGTCACATCCACTTTCGGCTTAAAGTGCTTGAAGGCATCGTTAATGTTGTGGATGTCCTCCACGAATTCAGGATTGCCAGCTTCCACGTCTGTGGTGTACTGGTCAATCATCAGGGTCTTGTTTTGATCCAAAAGGCTCACTTTCGCATTGCTCTCCTCATCTGGAGCCATCGAAATGAAGTTTTCTTTCATTGCCATAATTTAGATGTTTTGAAATTGTACTATAATGATTGTTAACTATTATTCTTTTACTTTAATCTCGGGGTTACCGTCCTGGTCGACATCCACTACAATATGGTCGCCCTGTTTAATCTTGCCGGCAATCAACATCTTCGAGATTGGATGACGCAGCTCTTTGCGGATAATGCCGAGGATGGGACGTGCACCATATTGTTGGTTGAAACCACGCAGGGCGATGGTCTTTCTGGCTTCAGGTGTCAGTTCCAGGGTGATGTCTTGCTCCTTGAGTAGCTTCAGCAGTCCCTTCATGTGGATATCAAAGATGGCTGTAACCGTTTGCTCCGTGATGGGCGAGAAAGGCACGATCTCCGTCAGACGCGCCAGGAACTCGGGACGGAAATAGTCCTGCATGATGTCCATCAACTCGTTGTTCTCAGGAATCTGGCCGCTGTTGAATTTCGCAACGATGTCCTTGGCTCCGATGTTGGAGGTGAAGAGGATAAGGGCGTTGGAGAAGTCGCCCACGCGCCCCAGACGGTCGTGCAGCTTACCTTCGTCCAAAATCTGCAGGAAGAGGTCGAAGACGCTCTTGTGGGCTTTCTCGATTTCGTCGAAGAGGACTACCGAATAGGGCGTCTGGCGAATCTTATTCACCAACAAACCGCCTTCTTCGTAGCCCACATAGCCTGGAGGCGCTCCGTAGAGCAGAGCGACGGAGTGTTCCTCCTTGAACTCCGACATGTCGAAACGTAGCAAAGCACTCTCGTCGCCGAAGAGGAACTCGGCCAAAGCCTTTGAGAGCTCAGTCTTACCGGTACCCGTGGGTCCCAGGAAGAAGAACGAGCCCATGGGCTGCCCCTTCTTATTGAGTCCGGAGCGGGCCTCGAAGACGGCATCGAGCACCTTCTTCACCGCGTGGTCCTGACCCACGACGCGTTTCTTCAGTTCCTCTTCACCACCCATCAGACGCTCACGCTCGCCGGTCTTCACCTTGCCTAACGGAATACCCGTCTGCTTGGCCACCACGGCGGTGAGGTCGTCGGGTCTCAGGCCGGTATGTTTCTCTTCCTCCTTGCCGAGATCGTTTTCCACCTTCACGTGCGCCATGGTACGGTCAACGAGGTCGATGGCCGAGGCGGGCAACGATTTTTCCGTGAGATAACGCTTGGCCAAACGTATGGATTCGTTCATCACCTCTTCGTCCACGGTCAAACCGTGATATGCTTCAAAGGCAGGCATGATGCCTTTGAGGATGTCCATCGTCTGGTCGACATTAGGCTCCTCAATGGTGATTTTCTCCAAGTTGGACACCATCTCTTTGTCGGTCTCAATATTCTTGGTAAAGCCGTCAATGCTTGAGGTACAGAGCAGCTGTAAGCGGCCTTTGCTCAATTCGTTCTTCAGCAGCGTGGAGCAGCCGTAAAGTGTTCCTTGCTTGTCAAAGAGCTTGTCAATCTTCTCGATAATCAGCACGGCGTTGGGCAAGGCTTCCACCTCATTGATGATATTCTTGAAGCGGTCTTCCACCTCGCCTTTATATTGGGCATCGCCACCAAGAGCGGCAGTCTCTAACTCGTAGGCAACGGCACCGCTCAGGAAGCCCGGCACATGATCGGCAGCCAATTCACACACGAAACCATTCACCAAAGAGGTTTTACCCACGCCCGACTCACCGGTGATGAGCAGGTTGGCCTTAGTCTTGCGGCCCAAAATCTCGTAAATGATGCCTATCTCTTTCTCGAAACCTACCACGTTGTCAAGTTTCCCTGCACGGGCGAGGGCTGTCTTGTCGGTGCAGTACTTGGCCAATGTACCTTTCCCCGTGGCAGGGGTACTTTTCTTCAGTCCGAACCCTTCCATATAAGGAGCCTCCACATTAGCACCTCCACCCATCTTGGCACTAATATCCGACGGGGTCAACGGCAGCGTCTTAAGCTGGTCGAACGAGAAACCCACCCCAGGGGTCACCAAGGAGGCGAGAATACAAACCTGTGTGGTCTCGTCAAGGTTGAACTTCACCTTAAAGTTCTCAGCTTCTTCCATGACCGCCACACTCTCGTCGCTGTATTCGAGGTCACGCATAGGACGTACCGCTTTGGGAGACAACTGCATTTGGACATCGGCCCAGTCTTGCAGATAGTAATAATCCTTGTCCAACTCAGTCTCGATGAAATGGACAAGCCCCATTTCTTTGTGAAGAATGGCTTTGAAAAGATGTGACGGATAAATAGCGTCACTGTGGTATTCCTCAGCGAAAGAATTGGCAATTGTTTTCAGTTTTTCTATTGTTTCGCTCATATTACGGATAATCACATCGATTTAAATGTATTCTAGTTGGCTTGATGGAGTGAAAGAGATGGCTACTGAAGCCACTCCTTCAACATGAACCAACACCTTTTTATTATTATCTATCCTTTTGATAATGCCTTCCACGCCAGCAAAGATACCACCAATCACCCTCACACGTTGACCGACCAGATTTTTAATCTTGTTGTTGTCCAAAAACATGACGCGGTCATCTTGTATGGATGCGACCCGCATAAAATTGTTCATCTGCCAGTCGGGAACGGTTATTATTTCGCTTTTGTCATCCTTTGACACAGGTCGGTTCATAATATAACGCATAGGAGCGAACCCTTCGTGGTTCATTTTCAAACTAGTCAGATACTCTTGGGTAGAGCGGACGAAAATCAGATTATGGATGGCAGGAGAAAGCACACGTTTCTTTCCTCCCGTTTTGGTTTCCACCAGCTCATAATGCATGGGGAGAAAACACTCAACGCCCAACTCATCGAGCAAGGCTTTGATTTTCATTTCCCTATGGTAGGTGACGCGCATGGGATACCAATGCAGCTCGCAACCATCTTTAACTGACTGATTTACAGCATTATAGTTGGGGGGGGTAAAAGAGAGGGACACCACACCGTTTGACGTGATTCCATAAGTGCTTTTGTTATTTAAAAATCTGTTCATACAGTGCTGATTTCCAGCTACGTTAATGAAACGGATTAGATCTTTTGTCTCGAAAAAGACGACAAAATTGTCGTTGCAAAGATAAGAAAAAATCGAAATGCAAGAAAAATGATGGATTTTTTTTAGACTTTTTTGGGATACAATTTTACCAATCGCATTAAACAATTCTCATCCATGGATTTCCAACACGATATCATCCACCGTACCACACTTCCACCATGTAATCCTACAAATAAAAAAGCACTTGGCAGTAAGTATCTTTCGTTATTTGGACAGTCTGAAGCTTATTCCTGAATCTCCCGAATAACATCATCAACAATATACAAGTCACTGAACGTATATAGTAGTGTTGAAGGGTCATGCAACTGCTCGCAAGTCTTAGACGTGTAGAATAAATCAAGGGCGTGTTCAGAAGAGATATTGAGCCGTTCAGAAAGCTGGGTGACGATTCGGCCAATCTTGTTCCATAATAGTAAGTCGCTCAGCATGATTTCAGATTTTATAGTTCACCTTGTCAATGTCAAACTCATAAACATTGACAACTCCCGCTTCTTCTCTGATGCGCTGCATTCTTTCCGCCCATATTTCCGCTTGACTCTTGATGTCGGTGACATAGAATCCTCGCCCGAAGTCGAGTCTTTCTCTACCCGCTGCAGCAATAGGATGCTCTATGATAGCCGTACTGCCGTGGTATACTTTCATGCTGCATTAAGTTTTTGTTCCCTGATTTTAAGCGCATTTATAATATCCTCAGTAACAATTTCTCGGCTTTGTGAGTGAAGAGAATCGTAACATGGGTAAATCAGGTCCCGGAAAAGGTTAACACGCTTCATTCTGCGGTACATTTCCACGGCCGGAATCTGCAACTTTCTTGCTGCTGCCTCTACACAGGACGAGGCAAAGATGTTTCGCAACTCAATGTCCGAAGGATAGTCATATCCGTTGTCTGCCATTAGGCCTGATGGGGTTGATTCCATTTCTTTCTTCTATTTATTGATTGCAAAAATACAACATATTTCTCATTGCGCGATGCACCATCCATAAAAAACTCTCATTACACTTCGATCATTCCCCGGCCATTATCCACTCTATCCACCGTCACCGACAAGAGAACATGCCCCCTTGTTCCTACCGGAGGAAAACATGGCACAAAGATTGAACTTTCGTTCCATATATTCCCTCAATTCCTCTGCCTCAAAATCTTGGTTGACAAACAAATCCAAATCCACACTGATTCTATGGCCCATTTGAAGCGAAAGCGCAGTTCCGCCTACAAGAACGAAATCTTTCAACCGCCTGTCTGCCATCATTTGCTTCAAGAGTTCCAATGTAGAGGCATCGACTGTTTCTTTGTGTAGCATTTTAGTTCCTCCTTTCCAAGGTCAAAAGTGACGCAGGCAAAGTTCATGTTTTTGTCGTTCATGTATGGGATAGCCCTCAGAGCGTCTTTCACTCCCTCTTCGCCATACAAATTCAGGATAGCGTAAAAGTCATCCATGCGACCTCGCTCCAGCACTCGCTGCACCACGACATCACGCATCAACTGCCAATTGAATCTGTCGAGATCAAATTCCCACAAAAGCGAAGGCCTTACTTTAGCATCGGGATGATATTTGTAATCCTCAAAAAGCATGGTTACTATTTTTCTGCAAAGATATAAAACAAACACCTAACCGGAGATGTTTTTATGAAAAAAGTTAGCCTGTTCATAACTCAGTTGATAACTATCCCCTTTTCCTAATTGACGCTTTCGCATTTGCTTTTCGAAAATTTGGGGCAAAGATAGTGAATTTTGCATTTCAGAAACACAGTCAACCTGCATTACACCATT